>CAZTQK010000454.1:0-4793 GCA_964615635.1 uncultured Planctomycetales bacterium | reverse complement strand
GATCGGAGAAGAACAGCAGTGCCGGTGGTTCATAGGTGACCTCGCTTTCGCTCTCTAAATACATGCGGCCACAATCGGCGTCGAAGATATCCACGGGACGAAGGTCAGCATGAACCCCGTCGTCGGTGCTCCAGGACACCTGGCGTTCCTGATTATCGATGCTGTACTTGACCTCTGCCGACTGCGTAGCCCCGTCGTCCGCAAAAACGTTCGGATGGAGCGCGCCAGGATTGCGCGCACCACAGACGTGCTTCAGGATGCGGACATAGCCGGACTTACCGGAGCCGTTGCCGCCGTAGACGACGGCCATGTTGTCCAGTCCAAAGTCCAGGGGGCACCGAGGCGCGAGCGCGTTGATGCCATTTACGTTGCCGATAGTGCACAAGCGCAATGCGGACGCACTTTGGGCAAGGAAAGCGTCTGCGGGGAAGGACGCCGTAGTTGCTTCGCCTTCGGAATCGTCTTCCTGCAGGCACCTGTCGAGGAGGGCAACAATGTCCTCCTCTGCCAGACGACCTTTCATAAGGAGAAGGCTGGCGGCTTCCTGCATCCACCTGGGTCGAACTGCGAACCAAGCGTTAAGGTCATTCATCGGAATTCTCCTTCGCTCGGTCATGCTCATACACCAGCCGGTACTTCGCCGGGTACAGCGTCAGTTCGCCGCCGTCGCACATCTCGCGGAGGCGGCGGCCGGTGATCTCCAGCGGGGTATCGTCGGCGTCGACCAGCAGAAGCGTGTACTTGTCGGGGTGCTGATCGCAGAGCTTCCAGACATCCGCGTCGAGCTGGAGCGCATCACGCTGAATGCAGTGCTCTTTGTCCCAGTAGCACTGAAGCAGCTCGCCGCCGGCTGAGCGACGCTCCCATGGGAAGCTGTGGCCTCCGGAGACCTTTTCGATCCAACTGCCGTCGGTGTGGTAGAAGCGGTCCGAGCCGTCCTTGGCGTAGCCGTTGGCCTTGGCGAAACGTTCCATCAGGCTCGGGGTGGCTGGCTTGAACTGCTTGCGGCGTGCGGGCTCGGGTTCGTCTTCTTCGTCGAGGTCACCGTCCTCGAATGTCTCATCGACGTCCGGTTCGTCGTCGAACTCTGTGTCATGGTCGTCGCCCTCCGTCTGCCGGGTTGCATCGGCGTCTGTCTGGTCGGCTGATGTGGCTTCTTCGTCATTGGTGAGTTCGCCCTGCTCCCCAGTTTCGTCTGCCTGCTTGCTCGTGTCACGGATAGGGCCGACTTGCTCTTTTGGCAGGAGCTTGAAGTTCTCCTCGAGGTACTCCAACACGAACTCCGGCGGACGGTCGTAGCAGAGCTTGATGGCATCGGTGATCTCCGGCTTATTGAAGACGCGGCCGAGTTCCTGGGCGACCGCCTTGGCCATCTTCGCGGCGGAGCGGTCCTCGACGTAGAGCAGGGAGTCTTTCCAGAGCACGTCAATTCGGCGAGGCGTACCGGCGGGCGTGCCGTCGATGTACGGGACGGTCTGAAGCCCTGAGGCAACCTGCCAGCCGGTCCCGGTCAGACGGTTGGCCAGCTCGCGGACCCGTCGGGTTTCGTCCTGGTCGTCAAGGGCGATGCGGCGCAGGCCAGCGCCCAATGCGTTCAGCCAGGGCATCTTCTGCGGGTCGGGCAGGCCGTAGAGTTGATCTTCGAACCGATCTTCTAAGCTCTGGGCCAATGGCCGCAACGCGGAGAATGGGTGCTGTTCCCACACGTCAATCGAGAGCTTTTGGAGGTCGGCGGTCTTCTGCTTGATCGGCTTGAAAAGGTGCTTCCAGGCCACGAGCGACTGCATCGTCAGCGAGTAGACGAGATCCCCGGTGGGTGTCCACTCTCCTTCGATGTTCAGCCAATGGCCGCACTCTCTCCAGATACGCTCGGGGTAGCGAGGCAGCAACGAACGCACTCGCCGTACCTCGTCGGCCGTGAGGCTCTGGCCGGACTCAAGGCCGGCGAGCCACTCGATGGATAGGTCGGCCGTGGGACGATCCGCGACGCCGACCTTGTGCCAAAGCGTGAGGTGCCGTACTGAGGGATGAACCAGGGCGGCACCAGGCACGTCTTCCTCATCCGCCGCGAGGAACACTTCGGCGGCAGTGCCCCAACCGTTGCCTTCGGTGAGGATGATCTTTTCGTCTGCAAAGGCATCCTTGACCTCCGCGAACTCGTCGGTCGAGCACTTGTTAACCAACTGGTCGAGGCGGTGGTACCACTTCTCGACCTCGTAGACCGGAGGATTATCAACCGTGGCCAGTGCACGGAGTCGATCCAACAAGCGATCAGGTCCGGTCGGCGTGTCCCGGACGCCGAGCATGATCAACAACGGACGCGTGGCTTCGGTGTCGAACTCGGCCCGGACGAAGGGCTCAACGTCCAGCAGCGATTCAGTATCCGGCGTTCGCCGCAACAGCTCTGCCGGCTGGCGGAAGTTCCCTCGCGTGTCCTGGAGGCAGGGCAAGTCGCGGAACTTCACGACCCAGGACGGCAGCAGCGGTTCCGACGTGATTGCGCGGGTGCTGCCAGTGGTGGCCACCTGGACGATCTTGGCGCTCGCCGCCTTGTTCCAGAACGCCGCTGGTTGCTCCAGAATGCGAGTCAACAGTCGCCCCCAGAACGTCTGGTCGTCAGCGGCCAAGCCTCGCCACTGCCGCCAATGCTTATCGTCAAAATCCCAATCCTCGACGATGAACTCATTCGTCACGTAGGGGTAGTATGGCTCACGGTCGCAACCTCTTGCCTTGAGTGTCTCCATAAGCTTGTGGCGGCCCCAGATGCGATTTCGTGCTTGCGCCAGTTGCACGAAAGTGCAGAGCCTACTCCGCCCCGATGCTATCCATTGACGCCATTCATCCTCCGTGCACGACAGCAGCACACTGTAGTCATCGTGAAGCACGTGGTTTTCGTACCAGTCTTCATCAACGAACACGTCGAGGTCATTGTGAATGTCCACGACAATACAATCTTTAATCGGTGTTCGATAGCCGTTCCGGGTGACGAACTGAAATGACTCGGAAACCGCTGCTCCCAATGAAGCGGCGAGTTGCGCTAATTGGATGCAATCCTCAATGTCGCAATCATCTTGTCCAAAGAAATCGCTGGCGACCTGCTGAATGACCTCGCTGACATCGCTGGCCTGGGTCAGTCCGAGCTTTTCAAGAAGTTCGTAGGCGTCTTCGACCTCTTGGCCGAGGGATTTATCATCATGCTCTTCGGCCCTGCGCCTCTGTTCAGCGAGGAATCGCGGCCAATTTTGGTTGAGGACAAGCAGATGCTGAGCGAGGAAGTTCCAGTCTTCCTCGGACTGCAGGAGCTTCTTCTCGCCAAGGCGAACGACCTCGCCGGCTGCGCACAGCACATCCCGGCCCTGGACGGGAACCACCTTGACGTCCGTGTGGTTGCTGTAGTAGCGATGTACGCTCACCTCATCCGAGATGTACGCCCAAAGCATCATGAGCTGACGCCAACTCCCCGGCCGCGGCAGATGCTTGGCTTCCAGTACCTCGATAACGTCAGATTTGGAGACGGTGTCCACGCAGCCCCAATTGGCCAGCTTTTTTCGGTCACCAGATGACACGTAACGGGATAGGATGGCCTGTTCCTTATCAACGAAGAATGCGGCCACCTGATCGTGCGACCAAACGTCGAGAAGAAACTGTGGGACTGTCTGGCATTTCTCCCGAGCGACAAGCCCACCGGCTTCGGTTATCAGGAACTTGGATTCTCCGAGTGTGTCATCGATTGCCTGCTCGATGGTGGCGGCACATGACCCCTCAAGCGAGTTGTCTTCCCGGTCCACATCAGAAAGCAGGCGATAAGCCTTTGCCCGCTGATCAGCATCCAGCGTCTCGTCGCTGACCCAAGCCAGCAGCGCCTTGGCTGCGAGTTCTCCGGCACGGTGAAGCAGCCACCGGTTGGTTGGCGAGGTCTCCGGGTCTTTGATCTTAACGCGAGCCGGGTCCTGCACGAACGGCGCATTGCATGCGAAGGGTAAATCTGTAGTGACGCCAGTCGGGAGGATCACGAACAGCCGTCCCTCCAGGCCAAGCACGATCTCGACCCGGCAAGGCGGGAATGTCGAGTCCTCATCGACAGATACCATCCGCTCCTGCCTGATCTCCTCAAGGGCTTCGGCGGGGAAGTCTTCGGCCGACGACCGAATCAGAAGATGCTTCTTCTCAGGGCTTGAGGAGAGCGACATCCATTCCGAATCTGGGATAGGTCCAGTGCCTTTAGACTCCCAACGCACCTCCTCGTCGCCGATGCGGAGGCTCCGAATATGGTGGAAGAACAGGAGGGATGCAGGGCTTCGCAGCCATTCCTTCAGATTCTTCTCCAGGTCTCGTCGGCGATGCTCGTCCTTAATGGCAACTTCGACCGACGTGCGGGACGGGTGTTTTGCGATGTCGCACCAGACCGGCTCGGTAAAGCGTTCGCGATGGAAGGCGACGGAGAGGGTTGGTGTGGCTAAACGAACCTCGTCGCCAAGGCTGAACGTGCTCCTGAAGCCGATACCACGGAACCCGATCGTGTGCAGCGTTCGTTTGTTCGAGTATCCGAAGCGGCACAGAGATGCGAAGTGCTCGGCAGTGAAATCCTCTCCGTTGTGCGTGAACACGAACTCCCCATCCTGCAGGTCAACGGCGGCTTCGGTCGCGCCCGCATCGTCAGCATTCTGAAGCAGTTCCGAAACGACGTGGCGCGGGCTCTGCACCTGCTTGAACAGCAGACGCCAGGGACCTGCGAGCTCGGGGTCCTGTTCAAGCTGAACCCAACGCCTGGCAGCAGTTGCCCGGACATCCTC
>CAZTQK010000453.1:0-4817 GCA_964615635.1 uncultured Planctomycetales bacterium | reverse complement strand
CAGATCCTGCAGGGCCTTCGCGATCGATACGAGGCCCATCACCGCGTGCAGATCACCGACGAAGCGATCATGCAGTCGGTTGAGCTCTCCAACCGGTACATCTCCGATCGCGTTCAACCGGACAAGGCGATCGACGTCATCGACGAGGCCGGCGCCTGCGTCCGCCTCAAGACGATGACCAAGCCGCCGAACCTCACGGAGATCGAGCGGGAAATCGAGAAGTTGCTGATCGAGAAAGACGAGGCCGTCAAGACCGCCGATTACGAGCGGGCTGCCGAACTGCGGGACCGCGCTGAAGTCCTGCGGTCAAAGAAGGACGAAATGCAGCGCGAGTGGCGCAGCCGGGCGAAGGAAGTCGACGGTGTCGTCGATGGAGAGGTCATCGCCGAGGTGGTGTCTAGCATGACCGGCGTGCCGCTGACTCGCCTGGAGAAAGGCGAGATCGAGCGCCTGCTGCGGCTGGAGGACGAGCTCCACAAGCGGATCATCAGCCAGGACGAGGCGATTCGGGCGGTGGCCAGGGCCGTGCGGCGTTCGCGCAGCGGCATGAAAGACCCGAACCGGCCGATGGGCAGCTTCATCTTCATCGGCCCGTCGGGCGTCGGCAAGACGTATCTGGCCAAGTGCCTGGCAGAGTTCATGTTCGGCAGCGAGGATGCCCTCGTGGTCCTGGACATGTCCGAGTTCATGGAGAAACACAACGTCAGCAAGCTGATCGGCGCCCCGCCGGGCTACGTGGGCTACGAAGAGGGCGGCCAGCTCACCGAACGCATCCGTCGCCGGCCGTATTCGGTCGTTCTGTTGGACGAGATCGAGAAAGCGCACCCAGACGTCTTCAATATGCTGCTGCAGATCATGGAAGAAGGCCGGCTGACCGACTCTTTTGGTCGCCACGTGGACTTCAAGAACACCATCCTGATCATGACCAGCAATATCGGCGCCGATCGCATCACCAATCAGGCGGACTTCGGCTTCGGCAAGCGCGATGAGAACGTTACCTACGACAAGATGAAGAAGATGCTCCAATCCGAGGTTGAACGCTACTTCAGGCCCGAGTTCATCAACCGCGTCGATGAACTCGTGGTCTTCCATAAACTCATGCACGACGACTTGACCCGCATCGTTGAGTTGGAGCTCGCCAAGGTGGTCAAACGCATCGCGCAGCAGGGCCTCAAGCTCGAGATCGATCAGTCCGCCAAGGAATACCTGATCGAGCACGGCACCGACGAGAAGTTCGGTGCTCGTCCGCTGCGTCGGGCGATTGAGAATCGTGTCGAGGACCCGCTGAGCGAGGCCATCTTGCGAGGCGAGTACAAGGGTCGGAATCGGATCCTTGTGACAGCCAAGCCCGACGGCGAAGACGGCGACACGAAGCTGGTCTTCGAGGCCATGGCCGATGAAGGCCAGTCTGCGCCGGTCCCAGCGGGTTCCACCGGCGACGGGACGTAGCCCGCCCGCCGGGTGTGGATTCGATCGGACAGCACAGGGAAACACCCAGGGAACGGCCGACCCCGCGTGGGGGCGGCCGTTCTCGTTTGCGGGTGCCGAAGGGATCACTCGCCTGATTTGAGCGGAAGGCATGCCGTGGCGGGCCAATCAGAGCCAGATCTGAGATTCACACGTTTTAGATCTCAAATCGGTCTGCGAGCGCGGACCCCACCGGGCGCATGCCTTGAAGATCGACTTGCTTTATTCATTTATTCATTTGATTCTCTTGATGCTTCGGTTACAATGTCATGGACAGGTGTCAGGAAGCAGCCGGCGTAGTGGCCCGTCGGCTGTCGGCAGTCTGACGGGTGTGGCCTGTACTCCAATTCTACACTCGGTATCGCCGGAGAGGAGCAGGACGTGCACGAACCGTTCTCACCGATCAGCGGCTTGGTTCTGTCTATCGTGATGCTCAACCTCTCGGCCGGCTCCGCGGTCGCCCAAGACTGCGAAGGACAGTGGCTGCCCGGCGAAGGTCTGCCGGGAGTGGGTGGGACGGTTTACGCGGCGACCAGTTGGGATCCGGACGGCGCCGGCCCGCTGAATGAGTTATTGGTGGTCGGCGGCAGCTTCAACGTCGCAGGGACCAATCTTGCCGGCAACATCGCCTCCTGGAACGGCTCAACCTGGCAGCCGTTGGGCGACGGGACGAACGGGACGGTGCGTGCCCTGACCGTCTGGAACGGCGAGTTGATCGCCGGGGGAGAGTTCGCCACGGCCGGTGGCGCGACCGTCAACTGCATCGCCCGTTGGAACGGCTCAACCTGGCAGCCGCTGGGCGATGGTATGGACGGCAGCGTGCTGTCCCTGACCGTCTACAACAGCGAACTGATCGCCGGCGGCAGTTTCACGACGGCCGGCGGCGTGAGCGCCAATCGAATCGCCAGTTGGAGCGGCTCGGCCTGGCAACCGCTGGGCACGGGGACAGACGGCGACGTGTGTGCCTTGACTGTCTACAGCGGCATGTTGATCGTTGGTGGCCGGTTTGCTGCTGCGGGCGGCTGGCCGAGCGCCTTCATTGCTCGGTGGGATGGCTCAAGTTGGTTGCCGTTGGGCGGGCTGAACGACGAAGTCTATGCCCTCGTCGTTTACGGCGGCGAACTGATCGCGGGTGGCAGTTTCACCACTGCGGGGGGATCGAGCAGCAATCGGATTGCCCGCTGGAACGGCTCAACCTGGAAGCCGCTCGGCAGCGGGATGGGCTTGTCTCCCGACGAGGAGTACGTGGCTGCTCTCGGAGTCTATGGTGGCGAACTGGTCGCTGGCGGCAACTTCCTGATGGCCGGCGGCATCGGTTCCCCAATGATAGCTCGTTGGGACGGTTCGACCTGGCACCCATTGAACGGCTTTGCGAGCATTGCCTTCGTCGACCCGCACGTCAATGCTGTCACGACGTATGGCGGCAACCTCGTTGCGGCAGGCGCCTTCAATGCCATCTGGGGGGTGGGTTCCGACAACGTCTCCATCTGGGATGGCTCGGTCTGGCAGGCTCTGGGCGTTGGAATGAACGCCCCCGTATCGGCCCTCGCCGTCTATGACGGCGAGTTGATCGCCGGAGGAGATTTCACCTCGCTTGATGGCGTCAATGCCAACTACATCGCTCGCTGGAACGGCTCAGTCTGGCAACCGCTTGGTGACGGCATGGACTTCCACGTGCGTGCGCTGACCGTCTACAACGGCGAACTGATCGCCGGGGGCTCTTTCACCACCGCGGGCGGTGTGATCGCGAATGGCATTGCCCGCTGGAATGGTACAAACTGGCAGCCGCTCGGCAGCGGGATTAGTGCGAATGAGTACGGTCTGCCCCTCGTCAATGCACTGGCTGTCTACAATGGTGAGCTCATCGCTGGCGGCTACTTCATGGCTGCCGGAGGTGTCACCGCGTACAACATCGCTCGATGGAACGGCTCCATGTGGCAGCCTGTGGGTGGCGGGGTCAACAAATGGGTTAATGTTCTGACAACCTACAACGGCGAATTGATTGCCGGAGGCAATTTCACCAAGGTCAGCGGCTTGGATACGAACGCCATCGCTCGATGGAACGGCTCGACGTGGCAGGCCCTCGGCGCTGGTATCGACGCCTACGCTGCCGTGGGCGCACTGGCCGTTTACGGCACTAAGCTTGTTGTCGGCGGCCACTTCACCACCATCGGGGGCTTGACATGCAACAACATCGCGATATGGAACGGATCGGCCTGGCAACCTCTAGGCAGCGGAATGGATTCGTCCGTGTATGGCATGACCGTCTACAACGGCATGGTGATCGCTGGGGGTTCTTTCACCACGGCGGGCGGGGTGAGCGCCAGCAATATCGCATGGTGGAACGGCCTGACCTGGAGCCCGCTGGGCAGCGGAACCGATGGTACCGTGGTTGCCCTGACCGAGTTCAATAGCGAACTGATTGCCGGCGGCTCCTTTACCACTGCGGGTGGTCAAGTATCGGCCTACCGGGCCCGCTGGTCAGGCCAACTGCCGCTCGTCATTTACCAGCAGCCGATTTCGCAGGCGAGTCCGCCGGGAGGGACGGTTCAATTTGAGGTCGTGGCTTCGGCGACAACGGGGACGCTGAGTTATCAATGGCGCAAGGATGGCGTTGCGTTGACCGACGGCGGCAACATCTCCGGGGCAGCAACCGCGACGCTGACCATTGACCCGGTTGATCTTGCGGACGCCGGCAGCTACGACGTGGTCGTGACCGATGACTGTGCTTCGATTACCAGCAACGCGGTCTTGCTGACCATCGTGTTCCCGCCGGGCGACTTCGACTTTGACGGCGACGTCGACCAGTTCGACTTTGGCCGTTTTCAGGCGTGTCTCAGCGGCTCAGCCGTTCCGCAGGGTGCGCCCGAGTGCAAGCAGGCCCACATGGACGGCGATAATGACGTGGACAAGGATGACTTCGCAGGCTTTCAGCAGTGCCTGAGCGGACCAGGCGTCCTGGCGGATGTGAGTTGCCTGGAATAGGCAAGCCCGCAGGTTCGGCCCTTGCGAATGGGCGCGTGACAGCTTGAGCGGTGGGGTCTACCCTGGCGGACCAATTGCCTCCGGATCTGAGGTTGGCGGATTGCAGATCTCAGATTGGTCCGCGAGCGCGGACCCCGCCGGATGCACTGCCTCCGGATCTGAGATTGGCAGATTTCAAATCTCAAATCGGTCTGCGAGCGCGGACCCTGCCGCGTGCATGCCTCAAAGACCGAGGGGACAAGTACGTGTTTAGCGTGCAAGACAGCGGGTCAGGCACTTTTTGCCGTCTTTTTCGCGCCGCCGAGCCCCTGCCTGACTGAGCCAACCACTCCAGATTGCACGGCGAACCGCATTTGGGCAAAAAG
>CAZTQK010000452.1:0-4820 GCA_964615635.1 uncultured Planctomycetales bacterium | reverse complement strand
GATGGCCGTCGTCGCCAATCCGCCGCAGGCGTCCATCAGATCCGAGAACATCGTGCCCACCGGGACCAGCCAGTTGCCCGGCCGGGTAACGCCCCGTCCGGTTACCGTCACGACCCGGTGCGTCAGCGGCATCTTCTTTACCAGCGCCCGGGCGATACTATGGGCCGTCGCCACGTTGATCAGTACCACGCCGACGTCAAGCGGCAAACCCTTCGGAGCACTTGGCACGGCACGCCCGAGCACCGCCGGCACCAGTTGGCGCTCGCCGCCCATGGGATACTTCGTAGCACAAACCGCGATCTCAATCGGACGGCCTCGGCAAGCCTTTCGCATCTCCTCGATTGCGTCGGGCTTGTTCTCCTCGATCGCCACGATCGCACGATCGGCGCCCGCCGCATGGGCGGCCAGTTGCAGGCCGACGACAATGGCCTCGGGACACTCCACCATCAAACGATGATCCGAGGTCAAATACGGCTCGCACTCGCAGCCATTGAGAATCAGAGTATCCACCGGGCGTTGCGGGTTCCGCTTCAACTTGATGTGCGTCGGGAATGTGGCCCCGCCCAACCCGACCACGCCGCACTCGCGGATGGTCTGGCAGATTTCCTCCGGTTCATAGCTGGACGGCTCCACTCGGCTCCAGTCGCGATCAAGGAATTGCGCCAAAAAGTCAGGCGGCAGGACCTGTCCGTCCTCCGCCGGCTTCATCGACAACGCCGGTACGCGACGCCCGGATGGTAAAAGCACGACACTCGACCCGCTGATCTTCCCGTTCGCGCTGGCGTGGATCGGCGCCGCCACCGGCGAATCCGTGTCCGC
Source organism: uncultured Planctomycetales bacterium (assembly GCA_964615635.1). GTDB lineage: Bacteria > Planctomycetota > Phycisphaerae > UBA1845 > PWPN01 > JAUCQB01. The sequence continues at coordinate 4,001 of CAZTQK010000452.1, read as the reverse complement.
CAGCTTCTGGCCGTATGTGACATCGTCCTTCGGCTGAACGAGCGGGTTGCAGGCCGCGCCAATGTGTTGAACCATCGGCACAAACATCTCGCCTTTCGGCGTGAACAAGCGGATCGGCTCCGCCTCCGAGTATTCCTTGCGATGGGGAGGGTGAATACCCCTCGCAAAGCTCTTCAGCCCCGACAGCCGCTCCCGCAACACGGCCACTAGCATCTCACGCTCCTTCGTCAGTCCTTCGCTCGCGCCGGCGCATGATTCCGGTCAGCATCTTCGCTGCCGCGATTCCGAGGGCGAGCCCGCCTGCCATGCCGACGATCTGCCACTGGGCGCGCGACGCGGCATCATCCCCAGCCCACGTCCTTGCGACCAGGTGGGAACAGACAATTGCGGTCGCCAACGGCAGGAGGAACACCACGGTCGCCGGCAAAGCCAGGCCTTGGCCGCGCCCCGTTGCTTGAAGACCATCCAGGCTCTTCGCATCGACGAGAGGACACTCCCGGCTGTTCTTGCAGTGGCCGCAGCCTGTCCAGAACCTTTCCAGCCAATTCAACTCGGAATCCTCGGCACGACCACGCCTTATCACCGGCCGTCACCACTTTGAGCCACAGCAATTATGGATACTTATCTATCGGCTGCAAGACCACCCCCCTCTGTAGTGACGGTCAGGGTCCTTGGGTCAAAAGAAGAAGAGGCATGGACGATCGCATCCACCGCCCATGCCTCAGACTCATACCACAATGGCCGACGAGGAACCGGCCGGCAACCGGATACCGCACCCCCGTCAGGCAGGCGCCGCTATCGGGCGTCAATCACAATGCTTCCAACGTCGGTCTGCAAATTGATTTCCGCCCCGCCGCCGTTCAATGCCGCAACGACATGCGACACCGTGTCGGTCGTAACCGTGACAGCCGTGAAATCCGTCTCATCGAACATGACCGTTCCGACGCTTGCCGAGGCGTCCAGATCGGCACCGACCCCGACCGGCAGATCGATCTCGATTGAGCCCGCGTCAACCGCCACGTTGACCGCATCGTCAGCCGCCAGTGCCATGATATCGATCAGGGCCGATCCGGCCGACAAGGTCGCCGTCAACGACCCGCTGTGGGACGACACCTCCACATTCCCGGCGTCGGCGTTGACCGTGAGGTCCGTCACACAACCTTCGACCGCGACCGACGCAGCCGCACCGTCCAGTGTGCTGGCCGTGTCGAGATCCGCCGCCTTGATCAAGCCAACCTTCTGCGTGACCTCCACGCCATGTCCGGGCGGCAGCGTCACCGTGATTCTGTACTTGGCGACACGGGCTCGCGTCAGAATGCTTGTGATGGCAACATCGTTGTCGTTGACAACCATGTTGAAGCTGCCACTGTTGCTTGTCGCTCCTTCCACCGCTTTGGCGGTGATAACCAGGCGATTATCCCCGACGGTGGGCTCGGTGATGGTCACCTCCATCTCGGCCAGCAGGTCCTCTGCATCCTCTTGAGTGCCCGCGTACGCGACGCGAACAACCTGGACCGTAGCCTGCGTAGCCGCCTCGTCCACGCTCACGTTCGTGGTGCCCAGTTCATTGGACACGACGACGGTGGCACCGGCCGGCAAGGTCACATTGTCAGTGTCCGTGGATGTCACAATCTCGGGTGTGACGAACGTGATCGTGCAACTGGGCGCTAGAAGCAGAGGGATCGCCGCTACCAGGACAACTGCCCCAAACAACGCTGATCGCTTTCTCATGACGTGTCCTCCAAGGGTTCGTCTCGAAATGAAACTCCGGCCACTAGGCCCGTAAACACCCCAAATAGTATAACCGGTTATGTGTCTCAAGCACCTAAATAAGTGTGCGTATCACTGCTGACGGACACCCGACAGCGGTTGCCCTTGAAGTGGGCCGGGGCTGCCATTGAGCGATCGCGACCTTTCTCCCATCGGCGCCGATGCGGGCGTCCCCGTTCCGCAACAGCCGTGTCGTCATCGACCCGAGTTATCGCGGCCCCTCGCATTTCCCACGGAAACCCAGGACCCGATTCGGGACGGGTCTCGGCGAGTTCCGTGCCCCTCCCCTGGCCGTCTGACAGCGGCCTTGAAACCGGCTCGACGCCGTTTCTAAGTGCGTGCCTATCGACCAAGTGCGGCGCTTGCATTTTCGCCGGAAGTGGCTATGCTTTGCTTCGTGATTTTTTTCACGAATCCGGACGGGAACGGTCCTCTTTGAGGACATCCGTCCGCACGCCCAGGTCATGCCGTCAGTTGGACTTACGGCCATCCGGAGCAAGGGCGAGCCCGTAAACCCGACCTCCAGAAAACCAGGGGCGAAAGACGATGGGTTTGGGTGACCTTCGCGGGGATCAGGCTCCCCGGTTTCCCAACCCGAACGGTCGCATTGTTGAAGGGTCGGCCAAGTGTGTCGGACTGTTGGTGCGTTCTGAAGCCTCGCACTCACACCGGCCAGGCACCGGTGCCGCAGGGCTTCTCAGTGGGCACTCTGAGTCAGGATCGAGGTAATGCATGAGTAACATCCCTCTCGAACAGGGCGTCCGGGAGATCTGTCAGGCTTGCGGCAACGACCGCGCACGCCTGATGGATATCTGTCGGGCAGTCCAGGACCAGTTCGGATGCGTTTCCGGCGAAGCGATGGATCTGATTGCCAGGGAGTGTCGTTGCCCGCGCGTCGAAGTCGAGAGCGTCGTGTCTTTCTACGCTTTCTTCTCCGAGAAACCCAAGGGCAAGATCGTCATTCGCCTGTGCGACGACATCGTGGACCGGCTGCACGGTTATGACCGCGTGGCCAAGGCCTTGACAAAGGAACTGGGCATCGGGTTCGGCGAGACCACCTCCTGCGGAAAGTTTACGCTCGAACACACGCCCTGCATCGGCATGTGCGACCAGGCCCCCGCCGCAATGGTCAACGACGTCATTGTCACCAAGCTGAACGCGAGCGGCGCCCGTGACATGGTCAAGCAACTGCGCGAGCACATGGATCCGCACAAACTGGTCAGCAGGCTTGGCGACGGCCACAACGCCGACGATCGAATTCGGGCCATGGTTCACAACAACATCCGCAAGAAGGGCGTCGTCATTTTCGCGCCCTATGAGGCGGGCTCAGGGCTCAAAAAGGCGCTGGCCATGACGCCGGCCGAGGTCATCCGTGATGTGAAAACCGCCCGCCTTCGCGGGCGCGGTGGTGCGGGCTTCCCGGCCGGTATGAAATGGGAGTTCACCCGCGCTTCCCAGGGACAACGCAAGTTCGTCATCTGCAACGGCGACGAGGGTGAACCCGGCACCTTCAAGGATCGCGTGCTGTTCACCGAGTGCGCCGATATGCTCTTTGAGGGCATGACCATCGGCGGCTACGCCATCGGCGCCGACACCGGCATTCTCTACCTCCGCGGCGAGTACACCTATCTCAAGGCCTTCCTCGACAGCGTGCTCGACGAGCGCCGCAAGAAGAACCTGCTCGGGAAAGACGTTTGCGGCAAGGCGGGCTTCAACTTCGACATTCGCATTCAGATGGGCGCCGGGGCCTACATCTGCGGCGAAGAGACCGCCCTGATCAGCTCCTGCGAGGGCCAGCGAGGCGACCCGAAGAACCGCCCGCCGTTCCCCGCCCAGAAGGGTTACCTCGGCCATCCGACAGTGGTCAACAACGTCGAGACCTTCTGCTGCGTTTCGCGGATTCTCGAAAAAGGCGCCGGCTGGTTCGCCGAGATGGGCTCCAAGGGCAGCCCGGGCACCAAACTGCTCAGCGTCTCGGGCGACTGCAAGGCCCCCGGCGTCTTTGAAGTTCCCTTCGGCACCCCACTCAAGGACGTCCTTGAGATGGCCAAGGCTGAAAACCCGATCGCCGTCCAGGTCGGCGGCCCGAGCGGGCAGCTTGTGCCGGCCAAGGACTTCGGCCGGACCGTCTGCTATGACGACCTTGCCACCGGCGGGGCGATCATCGTCTTCGGCAAGAATCGCGATCTCCTCCAGGTCATCGACTACTACGTCGAGTTCTTCGTCGAAGA
>CAZTQK010000451.1:0-4875 GCA_964615635.1 uncultured Planctomycetales bacterium | reverse complement strand
TCGGCAATCCTCTGAAAGTGACGGGAAAAGCCCCGCCGGGTCACCCGTGCCGGTGATGCAGGCTTGGAGAATGGCGAAATCCGCCTGGTCGACGTCGCCGTCGTCGTTTATGTCAAACACTGGGCTGTGATAGCATCCCGGGCACACGCCGGGGATGTGACAGTCAGTGTCGTCGCAATCCACGTCGCCGTCGTAATCGTCGTCGATGCCGTTGGCGCAGTCCGTTTCCGCATCCGGCACCTCAGCCGTGTATATGTAGCGAAGATGGTCAACCCACACAGTCACCCTCTCGCCCAGTGCGCAGTCCGCGAAGGCTCCCTGCGGTCCGTAATCCACCAGCAGGTGCATCCCCGCTGTGGTCAGAGAGGCCTCCTCGGTGTTTGCAACGGTGTTGATCGTTACGTCCTGCCAGCCCTCCTCGGGCGGCGTTTCGGGGCTCACCGGCAGCACATCGACGAACACGGAAGTACCGGTTGAGCCCGTGGAGAGATCCGCCAAAGCCATCCATATCTTCGTGGTGATGTCTGAGGTATCGCCGGTTCCTTGAATGTCCTCCCGGCGCACCGAGATGACGAAATGCCCGGGTTCGCCCGGAACGGGCGCGGGCAGACCCTGCGCGATTCTCGCCGCTTCGAAATCGAATTGTTGCCCGCTGGTGCTGCCGCAACTGGGACTCGCCGTATCGTCGAACTGGATCCACCAGTGGTCCCAGGAGCCGAAAGGCAACCCGGACAGGTTGGGACAGGACAACGTAGGTATCTCGCCGATCGCGAAAGACTGACTTGCGTAGCCCTGTATGCGGATTGTGTTGTCACCAAGCATATCCGCCGGCCACCCGTTGTTTTTCCACTGGTGGTCCATGCTGTTGTTGCCGTACACGTCGCAGTCCGGGTGATTGGTGGTCACGCCTTCCGGGCATGCTGCGCAGCCAATCGGGTCCTCAAACTCACCCATGCATCCGCAACCGTCGAACGACTCCACCAGCATGCTGATCTGTACCTGGGCGGCTTGACCGGGCAACGCAACGACCGCCAACACGAGGCTGAACAAGAGAACGCCGAGAACTCTCATTGTCTTTCTCCTTCCTCACGGATGGGCTGCTCCGGTGCGAGCCAGCCCACCGCTAAGATTTTGACGAAAAGAATGATGGCAGGCCTGTCGCTTCGGAAAGACAGGCGGGCACAAGCATATTGTCTTCTGTATCGCCCGCCGAATTCAATAGCTAATCGTCAGTATCTTTGGTACTATAAGCTAGTAGCTGGCTGAGAACCAACCCGGCTGGCCTGGCCGATGAGGAGAACAGGACCGGGGCGGGGCCGCAGCCCTTCCGCTCCCCGCATCGGGCAAGCCGTTCGGAGCGGAATCCGATAACCGCGCCCGGTCGATGCCGAATCCGGTCGCAGGTGCCGGTTCAGAGAGCAGAGGCATGGGCACGAAGGCAAAGGACGCAGGTACGCTGCGAGAGTTCTCGATCCGGCACCTGGGGACAGACCGGCACTGGAGCCTCCGACGGCCAGAAGGAAGACCGCGGCTGATCTACCAGATGGAGGGCTCAGCCCGCTATGAGGTCGACGGTCGCCGACATACGCTCAAAGGAGGGCATGTTCTGGTCGCACATGGGCGGCTGTCGGGTTGGGGCGACTCGCCTTTCGTGGAGGTGCAGGTGCCTCTCTCGATCTTCCTGGAGGCCCCTGACATCCTCGGACGCACGCGCCGTTCGGGGAAACGCCGTGCCGCTATCGTTGTGAAGCCTGGGGAGAGAGGTGTCGGGGCCCTTGAAAGCATCCTCGTCAGGCTCTTTCGTGAGCAGGAGATGAGTATTGCAGGACGTGACATCCTGGTCCACATCATTCTCCTTGAACTCCTCGTGCTTCTCCACCGAGTCAGGCTCCGTATTCTGCCGCACTGGCAGCAGTACGAAACGCTCAGAACCCTGCTCAGCCACAAACGCGTTCAGGGGGTGATCAGCTATGCAGCGGCGCACTGCTCGCAGTCTCTCAGCCTCGAAACCCTGGCTCAGATGGCGGGAGTCAACCGGACAGCTTTCTGCCGCATCCACAGGGTTCTTACGGGCACGACTCCCCACAGACTCATGTCTCGAGCAAGAATCGAGCAGGCCAAGGAACTCCTTGCGAGAACCGATGTCGGCCTGACCGAGATCTCGCAACGGATTGGATTCGCTGATCCGCCTTCGTTCTTCCGGGCCTTTCGTCATCACTGTGGCATTACGCCACTGGCATATCGCAAGAGAGCGATTCGGCACCGCGCCTCGGAGGTGACCGGTTGATGCTCCGTCTCTACGTTCAAGACCCGTGATGCTCCAAAACGGAGACAAACCAGACGGAAGACCCTCGGCGTCCGGCGGAGGGAGCGAGATCCGCTCCAGGCGCTCTGCGAGCAGGTTCGGACCCGATTGCCCTGCGGGGGGCGGGCAAAGTCGAAGACCGCCGTGCGACGGATGAAGACCCTGGTCCAGTATCTCGGGTTCCGGCCGCACCCAGTCCGGACCGCATCGGGCGTTCATTCTCTCTCTGAGCTGCGCCCGTTCCGGGTGAGTTCCAGCAGCGTGACCGAGTTAGGCTCCAGTGTTCTGTCGAGCTTCAGCGTCGAGCCCGTGATCTGGCCGTGCGATGTCTCCGTCAGCTCGGCTTTCTGCGGTTGCCCCGGATCATTCCAGATGTTGCTGCGGGTGGCGTCGACCGTCCACTCGCGCCACATGCCCTTGTTCAATGCCTTGGGCAATGATTCGATTTGGACGTGGACGTGCCGCCGCAGGTTGTGACGATACTGGAAGTTGACCAGAACGACCGCAAGCTTCTCCTTCGTTTCGTCCCACGCGGCGACGCCCGCCACTTCACCATCGCCGCCCGACAACTCGATCCAACGGCCGGAGAGCCCATTGAAGACCTTGAGCACGTTGTACGAGGCCTTCGGCACGTTATTGGCCATGAGCAGGCTGAAATCGCCTCGGAAGTTCATGTCGTTTTGTTTCACGTAGAAGAAGCACGGACGGTCGATCTTGCCGGGGATGAACGCCCGCACGATGCAATCAGCACAATAAGCGGCGCCGACTTCGTGGTCCTGCGGGCGGTCGGCCCACCAGGCTTCGTTCCATTCCGTAATCATGAGTGACCGCACGGTCTTCTTGAGCTTGGGGAACTCCGTCAAATACTCCCGAAAGGCGTCGCCCTGCCCGCGGATGATGTCGGCCGGGTGAAAGTACTCGTGCCAACTGACGAAATCCAAGGGAAGGCCTGCCTTCTCACACCAGATCATCAGACCGCGGGCAAAGCCCTTGCCGTTCACGCAGTGCCCGAACTGCTTGGACTCGAATGGGCCGCTGGCCAGCGCCGGCCCGCCGATCGCCGCTTTGGGATCGGCTCGAAGCACGCCCCGAGCGGTTGCCTGGTACAGCTTGCAGTAGGCCTCGAATCGCCGCACGGTTTCAGTTTCACCATCCTCGCCGCCGAGGGCTTGTTTGTAGATGTCCTTGAAGGGCTGGTCACCCTTGTCATCGGGGCCCGGCTTGAGCCAGCCGCTGTTGACTTCGTTCCAGACTTCCCAGAAGGGGACACGTTTACCCCGATCGACGCATCGTTTGGCGGCGCGGTAGCAGAGGTCTTCCCAGAGCGAGTAGTCCTTGGGGGCGCTCTGGCGGTCGTCGTTGCGAACCGCATCGAAGGGCAACGGCATGTAGGAGACCGCGAAGATCGGGTCCGCCTTCATCTTGTCCACGATGAAGTCGACGCGGCGGTCGAAGTCCGTCCAGTCGTAGCTCAGTGAGCCGTCGTCAGTGCGCTTGACGACCGCCGTGAGAATGTTGTCCATCCGGAACCACTTGAATCCGCCCTCGCGCAGCTTGCGGGCGGTGGCGTCCTCGTAGTCCGCCAGGCCGCCGCCCTGGCTCAATCCGGCGATGCCGTTCGGGACATCGCCGAGAAGGCGGCTCGGCTTGACGGTCAACGCCAGGCGGCCATGAGCTCGCTCGGGATCGACGAGTACCCATTTGGCCTCATCGAATTTGTCGCCGCCCTGCACCTTCGCGTAGACCTGGACGGCAACGCTAACGGTCGTCCCGGGGGCTGCCCGTTCGGAGACCAGTACCAGGCCGGGATGGTCGTTGTCGTAGCGGACGTGGAGTCGCCCGTTGACCCAGATCTCACCGCCATCGCCGGCGTTGATCTGCATCCCGACCGGCAGACCCGCCGTCGCCTTGTCATCGATGGTCTCCGGAATGATCAGATCGGTGATCAGCCAGCGGAACTTGTCGTCATGAGGCACGGAATCGCGGGGCCGGACCGTCTGTGCATCCGCCCCGACGCCCGGCGGTTGAGACTGTCGTTGATCGTAAGTGGACGATATACGCCATTGGTCGGCTGTTGCCGCCGGGATCAGCAAGACCGAGGACAACAACAATGAAGCGATCATAACAACTCCGCATGAGGAACGTGACATCCGTCCGAGGGCCGCGATGCACCTGCCGACACAATGTCGTGATGGTGCCGCCCAGGCGCACACTACCATGTGCCAGATCTGCGGACAAGCGTCCGTACATTGTCATGATCGCACATCATGACCTTCAACTGACAGCGCCCCCCGGACAGCGACGACTATCGGAATGACGCGCCGCGTGATCCCAGATCGCACATGGATAGGATTTGGCTCACAGGCCTTTAGGGTGTCTTCCCCATGAGGGCGATCGGCAACAAGTTGGAGTGTATGACCTCCTGGACCCAGTGGCTGATCATTGAGGTTCGAGGCTGGAAAAACGGTCGTTCGCATCGGTTTTCGGCCTGCTCAGCGGTCGCAAGCGGGTCGCGGAGCGGTCCCGTCAGGCAGTAAATCGCGCTAACGCCGGCTCTCGTTGGTCGTCCG
>CAZTQK010000450.1:0-4905 GCA_964615635.1 uncultured Planctomycetales bacterium | reverse complement strand
GGACGGCCAGGTGAGGCCGATCGAGCAGTCGCTTCTGACCACCTCGTCAGGGATCACCCCCAACGCCGAACGCATCGAGCAGTCTCGGCAGCGTAGCGAAGAGCTGGTCGAAGTTCGATCGCGAGCACAGCAACGGCATGCCGCCGAGCGGCAGCGGGCCGCCCGGCTCCGACAGCGGCTCGATGCCGAACAGGCGGTCGTCGATCAACTCGAAGGCGAGATCAGCGCCGCCCGTGCGGCGGTCGAGTCGCTCACCCAGCAGGACCACCAGTTAGCCGAGCAGCTCACCAGCATGCGGGCCCGCAGCGAGGACGACAAGGCCGGTGTCATTGACCTGATGAGGCGCAGCGCCCAGATCAGCAACGAGATTCAGGCCCTTGGCCAGCGCCGTCAGCACCTGGAGGCGGAGAGGGCCCGCTTGCAGGCCCGCCAGGAGCAGATCGCGGCCGAACTGGCCGGTCTGACCGACACCCGCGGCGGGATCGACGCACGGGCCGCCGAGATCGCCGAACAGATCCGCTCACGTAACGAGCAGTTGGAGGAACTGAGGCAGCGGTCCGCCCAGCTCGACGCCGATCGGGCCGAACTGAACAGCCGGATCGCGGCCGCCAAGGAATATCGCAGCGGCCTGCTCAGCCGCCGGCAAGTCCTGACGGACCTCGAACAGCAGCTTGAAGGCGTCGACGCCGGCGTGCGGGAACTGTTGCACCGCAAAGAGCGGGACGCGACCGGCCAGACCTTCGCCTACGTCAGGGGGATGGTCGCCGACCTCATCGCCGTCGATGTGGCCAACGCCACGCTTATCGAGATTGCCCTCGGCGAACACGACCAGTATCTGGTGATCGAAGACAGCGAAGCGTTCTTCCGTGATGCCGATCTGTTCGCGGATTTCCCCGGTCGGGTGAAGGCGATCTGCATGGATCGACTGCCGCCGTTCATCGACGGCCGCGACTTCACGCAGCAGGAAGGGTTCGTGGCCTACGCGATGGACGTCATCCGCTTCCAGAAAGACGCCGAGCAGCTCATTCGGCACCTGCTGGGCAAGACGATCATCGTGCGGACGCTGGCGGACGCGATGCGCATGGCCGTACAGAACCCGCCCGGCTATCGCTACGTGACGCTCACGGGCGAGTTGCTGGACCCGTTGAAGGCCTACTGCGAGTTGGGGCCGGCCGGCGGGCGAACGGGCCTCATTTCCCGCAAGAGTGAACTGCGGGAAATCGACGTGCAACTCGAAGAGGTCGACGAGCGGATCGAGTCTGAATCGGGCCGGCTGGAGGAGACGTCGGCCGAGATCGTGCAGATCGAGCGGGCCGTCGAAGACCAGCGGTGGTTGCTCAACGAGTCGTTGCGTGCCGAGGTCGAGGTCAATGGCCTGCGAAGCACGAACGAAAACGCAACGCAGCGCCTGCTGCAAGAGCAGCCGCTGATCAACAGCGAGATGGTAGCCATCGATCGCCACATTGCCGAAGCGGTCGAGAAGGGCGATCGCTGCTCGGAGGAGCTATCCCGCAACGAGAGCGACAATGTCGCTCGGGAAGAACGCATCCGGCAACTCGATGTGCAGATCGTACTGCTGGGCGACGAGCGTTCGCGGCTGAGCGAACGCATGACCGAGGCCAAAGTGGCCGTGGCAGAGCTGATGCAGCGCCGGAACCTGATGGGCAGCGCGTTGCGAAGCGTCCGGGAGGCCTGTCAAGCGAGCGAAGAGGCGGTTCGCGGCGCGGCCCGCGAGTCGGAGGACTCTGCCGGGCGTATCGCCCAGGCGGAACGGACGATCCTGACCGCTGAAAGCCGTCTGGCCGAGTTGTACCTGCTCAAGGAACAGCGGGATGCCGACCTGCTCGCCCAGCAGCGACGACGCCAGGAGATCCGGCTGGAGATCGAGCAGTTGGCCGCCCGGACCAAGGTCGAACGCAACTCTCTGAATGAATCCGAAGAGAAGCTCTATCAATTGCGGATGGAATCGCAGGAAGCCCGCATCCGGCTTGAGGACCTGGTCGCCCGCGTCCGCGACGAACTGGGCATCGATCTGGCCGAGAGCTACGCCAGTTACCAGCACCAGGAGCAGGGGCAGGACTGGGCGGCGGTCGAGGCGGAAATCGAGGAACTCAAGCTGAAGATCCAGCGGCTGGGCAATGTGAACCTGGACGCCATCGCCGAGCAGGAGGAACTTGAGAAGCGGTCCAGCTTCCTCGGCCAGCAGCACGCCGACCTGCGGGCCTCGCAGAAACAGCTCATGGAGCTGATCGAGCACCTGAACCAGGAATGTCGCGAGCGTTTCACCCAGACGTTCGAGACCGTCCGCGGGCACTTCCAGGAGTTGTTTCGAAAGCTGTTCGGCGGCGGCAAGGCCGACATCATTCTCGAACAGCCGCCGGACGGTCAGCCGCTGGACGTCCTCGAGGCGGGCATCGAGATCCAGGCTCGCCCGCCGGGCAAGGAGCTTCAGAGTATCTCGTTGCTCTCGGGTGGCGAGAAGACCATGACGGCCATTGCCCTGCTGCTGTCGATCTTCCGGAGCCGGCCGTCGCCGTTCACCATTCTCGACGAAGTGGACGCAGCCCTGGACGAGGCCAACAACGAAAGGTTCAACCGCATTGTCGGTGAGTTCCTCGACAAGTCGCAGTTCGTCATTATCACGCACTCGAAACGGACGATGAGCATCGCCGATGTCCTTTATGGCATCACCATGCAGGAAGCCGGCGTCAGCAAGCGAGTCAGCGTGAAGTTCGACTCGACCGAAGACCACACGGCCGCGGCGTGAAGCAGCCATTCATTTCAGGATCCGAAACGTCTGCTGCAGCATCCCTGGCAGAGGGCCAACTTCTCGCACGGACTCGCCGGGCAAGGGACCGGGGTCCTGGATGATCAGCACGACAGTTGATCGGCCGGTATCGATTGAGTAGAAGCTCTGATCGATCCTCTGTGGACCCATGCGAATCGTGAGGCGCACACCTTCAAGCTTCTGGTTGCCCAACTTGATGGTCGTCGGTGACTTCTTCACGCTTTGCTTGTCATACTGGCCTGACATGACGTCCAGGGTCTGCTGAAGAGCTGCTCGGGGCTCGATCTTGTCGGCATATCGGATAAGAAACACGCTGTCGTTGCCGTCACGAATCACCCAGAGTGTCATCTTGGGGTCGGAAGCATCCACGGAAAACATGCCGGAGGACGGGTAGCGGAACTCGACGCCGGCAACGCGAAGCGTTCGAGAGGGGCCGGCGCTTACCGTCAGTTTGGCCTTCTTGCCGCCGATTTCGATCTCCACGGGTTGCCCCAGACGGGCCTCAAACCGTTTGCCCTCGACGTCGACAAACAACTCCAGCGGCGGCTCCTTCAGTTCAACAGCGGCGTCTTCATGCGGCCGGCTCGCAGCCGACCGGACACCTGGCGCGGCGTGAGCGGACAGACACACGACCACAAGACAAGCAGAAATCATTGCCAATCGCATGACACTTTTCTCCTTCTACGAAACGGACGACCGTCACCTTCCCCGCAATCACGGAGACCTGCATCCGGTTCGCCCCCGCGACATCAAGCGCGTACGTCCAGACAAAACAGGAAGACGCGAGAATATGAGCCGTCCTGTCCCCTCGATTGCTCCCCGCGAGGGCATTCTAAGGACAGCCATAAGACGAGGGAAGACCACTTCTTTGGGCGGGATTCTACACCCGTCGCCTGGATGGAGAACGGAGAAACAAAAACACGACGAACGCCTGAATCAGGTTCTTGCGTCCGTCGTGTTTCCTGCTTATTCTCGCTCGTCAGCGGTGGGGCAGTCAGTAGCCGTAGCCACCACCATATCCGCCGCTGTAACCACCGCCATAACCACCGGTATATCCGCCGCCGTATCCTCCCGTATATCCGCCGGTCGTTGTCGTACCAGTGGTGGTCGTGCCCGTGGTTGTGGTCGTGCTGCCACCGCCGCCCAACTGGCCGGGTTCGGTTGGAGGCCACGTGCCGCACTGTCCGGGGATGACGCAGGTCGGATCGGCGTTGTAGTCGGGGTAGTCCCCGTTGTGGAACATCCAGTCCCACTCGGTCGGGTTGCAGTTCAGAATCGTGCCGCAGGGGTTGATGTTCCTCGCGGCCTTGCTGAGGCAACCCGTCACGGACATGGTGCTGACGAGCGACGTGTACATCGCAAGATGCAGCGCCAACTTCCAGAATCGGTTCTTGATCTTCATGATGACCTCACAACCCGGACCGGGCACTGTTATTCCCCCAAGCCGATGATTCTGATCGCCGCCGGCGGCAACTCCACTTCAATTCGTTGTATTGGTCGTGTCCGTGGTGTCCGTGTCCGGAGGCATGTAGGTGTCGCAGTCCACCAGGAACGCGCCGGCGGCTGAGTTGCACGGATCGATCATCCCGCCGAAAAAGCCGTTCTGGCAATCCAGCAGCCAACAGAAGTCGACCGAGTTGCCGATGGAGTTGGCCGCGAATCTCGTGCAGCCGTAATACCCCGTCCCCGAGTCACCACTGACGGGATACATCGGGTAGGTCTGGAACAGAGTCGCGCCAGTGAACGCCATCATCAGCCAGACCAAAAAGCGATATGCACGCCGTCTCATGCGGAATTGCCTCCGTCGTGCGGTTCACCAGTCTTTCGTAAAGAAACCTCTCGTGGGGCAGTCACTCGCGGGATAGCCCACTCGCCAACGCCGTCAGTATAGGACTAGCCGAGTGTCGCTGCAACCCAGGCCCGATGCCCGTCTATTGTACCGTTGGCGGCGAGGCTTGTCCTCCTCGCCATTTGCCAAGACAGCGGATCGCAGCCGCTATCCCTATTCTCGGCAAGCCCACGCCGGATGGACAGAACGAGGGCCGTTTCTCCTCCATTTCTGTTCGTAGGTCTTTTATCGACAGGAGTTTGTGTTCAGCAGACTGATCCCAGGCTGA
>CAZTQK010000449.1:0-4921 GCA_964615635.1 uncultured Planctomycetales bacterium | reverse complement strand
AAGGCCGCGGCCATCGGCGCAGGCCTTCCGGTGGCTGAACCGCGTGCATCGATGATCATCGACATCGGCGGCGGGACGACCGAGGTGGCCATTCTGACGCTGGCCGACATCAGCGTAAGTGAATCGCTGCGAGTCGCGGGCGATGACATGGACGCTGCCATCATCAACTACATGAAGCGTACGTACAACCTGATGATTGGTCTGCAGACCGCCGAACGAATCAAGATTGAGATCGGGTCGGTTGCCGAGACCGACCAGGAACTGACTATGGAGGTTCGAGGCCGGGACATGATCAGCGGCCTGCCCAGAAAGACCTTCATCAGCAGCGAAGAGGTTCGTGAAGCGCTGAAGGAGCCCGTGGGGCTCATCGTGGAATCCGTGGTGCGCTCGCTCGAGAAAGCCGAGCCTGAACTGGCCGCAGACCTCGTCGAAGACGGCATCTGGTTGGCCGGAGGCGGTGCTCTGCTGCGAGGTCTGGATCAGGTGATCAGCCAGGCGACCGGCCTGAAGGTCCAGGTTTGCGAGGACCCGCTGAGCTGTGTGGCCCGCGGGACGAGCATTTTCCTTGAGAATCTGAATGAATGGAAGGACACGATGGAGTCTGACGAGGACGACCTCTGATCGCGGACGTGTCCTTCACGCTTTGTCACTGGTATCATCGATGGCCCGGCGCGACCCCCGCGCCGAGGCCATTGTTCCATAGGGGCAGCAGGAGCCCGCCAACAGCGGTTGTGAGTTGCGATGCGATTTCTCGAGAATCATCGCCTTCCCAAGCCTGTTCTCTTCGCGCTGCTCATGACGGCATCCTTCATCACCATGATGCTACCGGCGGAGACGCTCGCGCGTCTTCGGAGCCTCGCGCAGCCGCTCGGCCTGCCGCAATGGCTGATGCAGACAGCCGCGCTGGAGGCCCACCGGACGGCCATGACGCTGGTCAGTCGAACCGTGCCAGCCGATCAGTATCGGCAACTTGAGATTGAGCGGGGCGCCCTGCTGAATGAGCTCGCCGCGCTTCGTTATCAGAATACTCAATTGCAGACAACTGTTGCCGAGCTGGCAAACGTGCGGAGAATGGGCTTTCCCGCTCACGAAACGCTCATTCCGGCCCGTGTGCTCGCCGTGGACGCCGCTCCGGGGCGCGATTCGATGCTTGTTAGCAAGGGCAACCTGCAGGACGTCGAGGAGGGCCGCTGGGTTGTCTCGAGCTTGACGGTCGGCGCCGGGACCAATGAAGGCGTGGAACCCCAGACCCACGTGCTCGGGCGGCAGTACCTGATCGGCTGGGTGGACCAGGTGTCTCTGCTGACTTCACGTGTGATCCTGTTGAGCGATAAGGTGGCCGGCAAGTCGCGACCGCGAAGAGTACTCATCAGTCCGACATCATCCTCCAGCCGCCCGGCGGAGGCCGATCAGGACGTATTCGTTCTGGAGCCGTACGGCGGTGGACGAATGATCATCCGCGACATTCCTCGCCGGATGGTTGAGGCTGGCCAGGTTCAAGTCGGTGATCTGGTGACCTCCGCGCCGGATGACACGCGCCTGCCGATCGCAATCGTTATCGGGCCGATCGAAGACCTTCGGCCCAACCGCGACAAGCCAATCTGTTTTGATGCCATCGTGCGGCACATGGTCGACCCGGCCAGTCTCAGCGAAGTCATCATCGTGGGCAGCGCCCAGCCGGACTCCTCGTCAACCGGCACACGTTGACCAACCCGGCAAGGCCGCACCGCCAAGCACCCGACAGGTTGGCGGCCATGCGTATTATGGGACGCCTCCGTTGCCGACCGGCAGACCGCCGGTTGTTCAGACACTGTCAGGGCCGGCAGGCCGCAACTACTCAAGTGGGTTACATCGCGGACCGAATCCTGACACGGTGGAATAGCGCGCAGGAGAACTGCGCCCGCACTGTATTTTGGGGTGCGGGTGTCGCCGCAGGACCCGCCGCAATCCCAGGTCGCGTCCGGAGCAGTCATGGGGCTGCCGGCTGGCCGATTCGCCCCAAAAGACGTGGACCGCCGGCCTGCCGGGAACGCGGTGGGAGTGAGGGAAGACAGGGCAAAGGTTAGGCCATATGCCGATTCTCGTTCACGTTGATGAGCTCGAACCGGGCATGCGCCTGAAGAGAGCCATCCTGCGCGACAAGCAAGTCATGCTCTCCTGCGAGAAACCGCTTGAGGATTGGCAAATCAACTCCCTGCGCCGCCGCTTCCCCGATCTGGTCGTGCAGATCTGCGATCCCATTCTTGACGAGTTCGTCGAGTTCCAGGATGACTCGCACGACCACGAGGTGTCCGCGACGGTCAACCGGCAGATGTCCAGATTGATGCAGAAAGTCCGCGAGATCATCAGTACGAAGACCGCATTGGAGGGACCCGACATTGCAGGCCTGCAGCGGGCGGTGGCCGAAGTCATGCAGTACATTGCGGAGAACCCGGCCGCGGCCGCGGTTCTCACGAGATTCGGCGACGCGGGCGAGTACCTTCAGGGGCATGTGGGCAACGTGTTCTACATCAGTCTCCTGGTGGGCAACACGATCCGAGACTACATCTTCCGCGAGCGACAGCGAGCCATTCGCACCGAGGCGGCCTGCATCCGCTACAGCATGAATCTCACTCCGCTGGCATTGGGTTGCCTGTTCCACGACATCGGCATGCTGCCCATCGAGCACCTTTATAGGAAGAAGGATCCCCTCACGGAAGAGGAGCACAAGCTGATCCGCAACCACCCCAATACGGGAGTCGAGATGCTGCCGAAGGAACTCGATGCCGTCGCCAAGATGGTCGTCCGCACGCACCACGAGAACATGGATGGAACGGGATACCCCCAGGGCATCCCGGTGGAAAGCCTGCACGTTTTCTCTCGGGTCATCCGGGCGGCGGATGCGCTCGACGCCGGGACGAGCCGGCATGTCTACAAAAACGCCAAGAGTGCCGCCCGCGTGCTCTGGGAGATGTCCGAAGGGCCTCACAAGGAGCATTATGATCCACCGATTGTGAAGATCCTGATGGCCCTGGTCCAGCCGTTCCCGATCGGGGCGAAGATCAAACTCAATTGCGGGCGTTACGGGGTTGTGGTGCGCCATAACCGCAAGCACCCCTTCCATCCGACCATCATCATCGCGTTCGACGAACTCGGCCGGAAACTCAAGAGGCGAGATCTCGAACCTCCCATTGACCTGTCCAGAACGGACCAAGTCCAACTCGTTGAGTTCGAAGGCGACGACCTGACGTGCTTCAAGGATGGGCCCGACGGCGGTGTCTGGGGCGCTCCCGAAATCACCCGGGACGAAAAGGGAAGCCTCTTCGCCTACTCCTACCCATAGGACAGACCGCGACGGTCAGTGGGGAGCGGTTGAGGTGGCCGGCACGTAGATGCGTCTGGACGGCTGCGTGAGAGCCGCCTCATCGGCAATCCGGTCGAAGCCATCAGCCTCGGTTTGCTCGAAAAACCGCTTACCCTGCGTCTCGCCGCAGGCAACCACGAACTCGCCGACCATGATCGACGTCGGGGCCCGGTACAGAGGCGGGCCCCATCCGTTCAAGACGGTGAACTGCTGCTGTCGGACGAGAATATGGAAGCGGCCTTTGAGACGTTCGCCGGCGAGCCGCTCAATCACCACCACGCCTGTAGTCGACTTCGCCCGGCGGTGATCGCCTCCACCTGACTGGCAGAGCCTCAGGGTCCGCGGCGTGGCGCGATAGAGTCTCTCCCGGCCCGCCGGCATGTCCTCCAGCACGAGGGACATGACCCACGTGAAACCGAGGGTCTTGTCGATCAGTGAATACCCCCGCCGAGCCAGCACGATGTTGAGCGTGCCTTTGTCACCTTGCCAATACCACCCGTCGTGAGGCTCGATCGAGCTGATCAGCGACTCTCGTTTCTGGATATCGATTCGCATCAACGGCAGCGTCTGAACCTGTCCCACCGAGCAGCCGATGAGGCACGACGCCGCCAGAGCCAAGACCGGCAGCAGAACGGACCGAGCTGGAAGAGGACTACCCATCAATGCGGCATTGGGAACTGTTGACACATATCCCGCACTCGCTCCCGGACATCCGCAATGACGTTCTCGTCGCCGCGGCTGGAGAGCACCTTGTGGATGAACTCGCCGACGATTCGCATTTCCGCGATGTTCAGGCCGCGGGTGGTCACGGCCGGCGTGCCGATACGAAGCCCCGACGTTTCGGTCGGCTTGCGCTCGTCGAACGGGATCATGTTCTTATTGACGATGACACCGGCCATTTCGAGCCACGCTTCCGCCTGTTTTCCGGTCAGGTCGGCGTGCACCTGTCGCAGATCCACGCACATCAGATGATTGTCCGTGCCGCCGGACACCAACCGATAGCCGTGGCTTTTCAGCGCTTCGGCCAGGGCCTCAGCGTTGGCCAGAATCCGCTGCTGGTACTGCTTGAATTCGGGCTTGAGGGCCTCGCCGAAAGCGACCGCTTTGCCTGCGATGACGTGCATGAGCGGACCGCCCTGCAGGCCGGGAAACACTCGCGAGTCCAGCGCCTTGGCGTGCTCGGCCTTGCACATCACCATGCCGGAACGCGGGCCGCGGAGCGTTTTGTGGGTCGTCGTGGTAACGAAATCAGCGTGGGGAACCGGCGAGGGATGCAGCCCGACGGCGACCATGCCGGCCACGTGGGCGATGTCGGCCATATGGTAGGCGCCGACTTCCGAGGCGATCTCCGAGAACTTCGCGAAATCAATCGTTCGAGGGTAGGCCGAGGCCCCCGTGACCACCATCTTGGGCCTGCACTCGTGGGCCAAGCGGCGGATCTCGTCGAAATTGAAGACCTCGGTCTTGGGGTCCACTCCATAGTGGACCACGTTGTAGAGCCTGCCGCTGAAGTTGATCTTCATCCCGTGGGTCAGGTGCCCGCCGTGTGACAGGTTCAGCGACAGGATCGTATCACCG
>CAZTQK010000448.1:0-4923 GCA_964615635.1 uncultured Planctomycetales bacterium | reverse complement strand
CAGGCGACCAAGTGGAGGAGCTCCGTCACGGCCTTGAAGGCTCGATCCATGTGAACACCATGAACCCGGCCGAGACGGTCAACTACTTCGAATGCCACGACAATCTGACCGCATGGGACAAGCTCGCCCTGAGCGTCCCCCACGAGACCGACGAGACTCGCCGACGGATGATGCGGTGTGCCGCCCTGATTCTGTTCTGCTCCCAGGGCGTTACCTACATGCACAGCGGCCAGGAGTTCTGCCGAAGCAAGCGGGGCTCTCACAACAGCTACAACCTGCCCGATGAAATCAACCGGATCGACTGGTCGCTCAAGAAGACTCATGCGGACGTCTGGGCATATCACCGCGGCGTGATCGCCATCCGCACGCAACACCCCATCCTGCGGCTGCGGACCCGCCAGGAGATCGAACGTCGCGTCAGCTTTGATGACTCGCCCCATCCGAAATGCATCGTCTGTCACCTCAACGGCAGCGGCCTGGACGGCGAGCCGGCGGATGAAATGCTGCTCCTGCTCAACGGCCACCATGAGGCGGTCGAATTCCGTCTTCCCCCAGGCAAGTGGAGCGTTCTGGCGGACGCATCGCGGGCCAATCCGGAGCCTTCAGGAACGGCCGACCAACGCCCCATTCTGCCGCCACATTCAGGCATGCTACTGGCCCGGTACGCAGACCCCGGACGGTGAAATCGCTTGGCCGGTGGACACGCAGCAGGTCACCCCCGTCCAGAACGTCGGGCTTCAGGCGAGGAAACCCGCCAGTCATCAGGCCAGGCTATTCAGCAAGCTGCGGCTGAAGCCCGCGACATCGGCTTGCAGGGCATCATCCGGACCGCCCAGGAACTCTGCCACGCGAGCGGGACCCACGGCATCGACGCGTACGAAGTCTCGCTGGAGCACCGACGCCGCGTCGCGGACCTCGGATCGATCCCCGAAGCCGCGAATCCGTTGACCGATACGTTCGACACTGTCCGGGTGATTGCGCAGCACGTAGTAAAGGTCGTAAGCGTCTTTGGGCTTGCCGCGTTTGTCGAATGCCAGGGCCTTCAGCACGATGAACGCGCCCGGTCCGCAGACCTGAATCGTTCGCACCGCCGTACCGCCACTCGGCAACGTGCCGGCAAGCTCGACCATCTGAACATCCTGAAAGGCAAGGTCCAGTGCGGGCGTGATGATTGCGGCGAAGCCTTCCTTCAGGTTGCGTAGGCATCCCCCGCGGTCTGCACTGGACGATGGCGGAATCAGGAAATCGACCATGATGCCTTGCCTGGATACCCAGCGCTGGGTCGTCGGCTTGCCGGCCGTGTTCTTGTCCGGGCTGAAGTTCGCGTCCCGCAGCCGCTTGGCAATCTCTTCGTACAAGTGGTCATCCAACACCACGATGGACAGGCCCAAGTCCAGGTCGATCGTCCCGATGTGTTCTTCGACGCCGGCCCCTCGGTGGGCCTGATCGATGATCAAGGACGGCACCAAGCCGCCGACGACACACATCTGTTCGCGGAAGTCGCCAAGGCGGGTTGCCACTTCGAGGCAAGTGCGGCGGACAAGCTCGCTGCAGCCGGGTGCATAGTCGGCGGCCACGCGTGGTTCTTTGCTCATTGCCATTTCAGCCGCTCCTTCTGAAGATGCTCTGCCGCTTCCTCGGCCCGTTCCGGCAGGTTGCGCAGATCCAGATAGACCTGGACGGGGCTCACACACACCATGCTCTTAGTGTTCTCCGCACCGTGGAACACACCCTCGTCATTGGGCCGGATCAGCCAGAGGTTCGCCCCTCGCTTTTCCTCGTGCCACTTGAGCCGCTGGAGAAGCTTGTCGTTTGGCGACTTGCGAAGATAAACAGTGACCAATCGGTATCCTGCGAACGGAGCCAGTAACCAAGCCGCGGCCAGGCCGGTCAGCGCGTAGTCGAAGCCGAGTCCCTGGCACGCTTCGGCGACCTGCCGTGCGAGTTCCTCTCCTGATCGGGCCGCGACATGGCCTTGGCGGATGTCGTGGCGACGCAGGTCATACTGAGCTTGCCATGCTTCCAGCAGCAGGTTCGGATCGCGTGGCCGGACGCTGCCCTCAGAATCCCGTTCAATCAGACGGTCTTCTTCCAGGCGGCGGCAGATTCGGCTCACATAACCGGCCCCGAGTTGTCCCGCGCTGGCAAGTTCCGCCTGACGCCACCATCGCTTCGGCTCGGCAAGCAGGATGCGGGCCAGGCGCGAACTCTTGGGTGCGAATACGGAAGACGGCCGACCCCGCTGCACGAACAGGTTAGGCTTGCCGGCGACATGTATGCGCAGACCGGGTGCGTTGATGTCCGCGTTCCCAGACAAGTCCACGTAGCTCACACCATGTTCCCGGCAGATCTTGCGGCCGACCTCGCCCATGAAGGGGACTGCAACCAACGGAATTGCCGCCGGCTTCCGTTTGCTGGCGGCCTGGCGAGCGTTCTCGGCCGCCTGGGCAACCATGCCCGCTCGGGAGTTGGTTTTGACCTCCACGGCCAGCAGGTGCGGCCCGAGGCGCAGCAGGAGATCAGCGTTCTCCGCCTGCCGGACACTCTTCACCGGCAGGCCAGCCAGTTTAGCCAGGAGATCGGGAAGCCGTTCCAGGATGTCGTTCTCGGTGACCATCGTCATTAAAATCGGCTAGTTGACGGCGCACTAAACATATATATTTTAGTAAACTATGCCCCGATGTCCAATCTGTCATTCTCCCGACCCGACCCGGCCTTGCAGGACGCAAAAGGTCATATCAGTTGTCCGAGCTTTGTCCTTCGGCCTTCGTCATTCGGATTTGACTGGTCATTGGGCCTTAGCCATTGGCCATTCGTTCGTTGTTGGCCCTTGGTCATTGGTCATTCTCGCGACCCTACAGGTTCTCCAGGATCTCCCTCTTGGGCACGAGTCGGCTGCCCCGTTGCGCATCGACGCCTCAGACTCCCAGCCAGCGGTTTCGCAACTCACTCTGAAGGTCCTCGCTCACGCGCTCGCCGCGGGCGATGTTCGGGACCTTGCCGCCGGCCCGTTGGCGATGCCCCCCGCCATGCCCGAGCCCCTTGAGAGACCTGGCGACCAGGTCGCTGGCATCGCCCGAACCCGCCACGGCCCGGACTGACACCAGGAGATCGCCGCTGACCACGCCGCCCACCATGACGCGGGTCAGGTCGCGGTGTCGAATCAGCAGGTCGGCCACTTCGGCGATGATCTCCGAGCCGCCGGCCCGCGGCAGGAAACACAGTGCCGCATCGTCGTAGACAAAGGTGTTCTGCATGGCCAGCAGAAGATCGGCGTAGTAGTCAGGCTGCAGCGGAGCATTCTCGATATCAGTGAGCTTCTGATGATCGGCGCACAGACTCAGCCAACGCATGGCCCGGTGATCGGCGATTGAGAAACCCCGCAAGCCCGTGGCGTCGGTCCGGATGGCATAAGTGAGCGCTGTAGCCAACGCAGGCCCGGGATCGATATGTTGTTCCCGCAGGTAGTGCGCCGCGATAGTGGCCGAGGCGACGACCTTGGGCCTGATGTCGCAGAATGGCACGCGCGGCCGTCGGCCGTCGGGCTGATGGTGGTCGATCACTGCCGTGGGGTTGCCCGCATCGCCCAGCAGATGGTTGGCCGCCTGGGGGCCGGCGTCGACCAGGACAGTGGCCGTGCCCTCGGGCACCTCGATCTGATCCACGAGTTCAAGCGGGGGCTCGAGCAACTCCACCATTCGCCGGTTTTCGGCCCTGAAGATAGCACCCCCGGCAACAAATCGGACGGGCAGACTCGTCTTCTCGCGAACCATCGCGACAATCGCCCAGCCGGAGGCAATTGCATCCGGGTCAGGGTTGTCGTGCGTCAGCACAAGAACGTGCTGATAGCCCGACAACACTTTCAACAGGCGATCGGAACGTTTGGCTCCAGCGACGGTCATCACGTGCATCTCCACGCCGGGAAGTCAGGGCCAGGCCGTTCGTCGTCACGGCGGAGAGATCGGAACGGACTTGTCCTGGTAAGGCTCCACCACCTTCGGCCAGCGAGCCTTCTCCACCCACTCGGTATGCCCATCGAGGAACAGCACGTTGCCCCCCTCGTCGCCATGGTTCTCGAGCGGTTCGTAGACGAGCGGCTTGTTCGCCCCGTCTTTTGTGGACCACCCGGGAACATAGTGGTAGTTGGACTGTCCTCCACTGCTCGGGCACTCCAGGTTCTTGGCCGAGATGCCGGCACCCGCCAGCGCCTTGGCGGGGTCGTCCGGGAAAACGCTGTTGTTCTCGGCGGCATAGGACAACATGGCCATGCCCAGGCCCCGCATGTTAACCTGGCACGCGGTGCGTTTGGCCAGCTCGCGAGCTCGCGCAAGGGAGGGCAACAAGATCGCCACCATCAGCGGTCCCACGAAAACCAGCGCCAAGCCGCCGGTGCAGATGCCGCCGATGGCCATGCCCTTGCCGCCGTGACGAGCGGGATCGTTACTCGCCTTGACCACCGCGATAATCCCCAGAATCAGCCCGACCAACCCCAGGGGCAGGAAGCAAAAGCCCAGGATGCCGCACACCAGCGCCGCGACGGCCAATCCGACCTTGGGCGACGCGTTGTACGGAACCTGCATCTGAGGGGGCATTGTTGGTTGATCAGCCATGGGTCAACTCCTTTCAGATTGTGTGCAACAGGATACAAAGGATAGCAGCGGTCATCCCGCAGATCCAGCGATGACAGATCACCAGTCCGGGGTCCGTGACAGTTTAGGCGGGGAGATGCTATGGCTTTTTCAGAACCGCGACCGTCAGGGAGCGGCCCCCATGTGGCGTTGGCCGCTTCGCGGCCTGCCCCTCGCTCACGCTCGGGGTTCTGAAAGAGCCGCCTAGACTGTCACGCACCCTCCAGTCCGCGCCGGGAATCGCCAGCCTGGACACTGCGGCCAACAGACGACTAGAATTCGACCGCTCAAGTCC
>CAZTQK010000447.1:4824-4948 GCA_964615635.1 uncultured Planctomycetales bacterium | reverse complement strand
AGATGAAGAACAGGAGGAAGGCGTTTGAACATGAGGTAACGGAGACAACGGAGATGGGTCTCCGCGCCTCTCCGCGTCCACTGCGGTAAAACACTGCCTCCCTGGTTGCTGATAGCTGATCGTT
>CAZTQK010000447.1:0-4724 GCA_964615635.1 uncultured Planctomycetales bacterium | reverse complement strand
GAATGCTGACCGCTTCACTCCAACCACTGAGTACGCCGAGAACGCGGAAAAACATGCCCTCCTTGTACCATCTTTACTGATAATGGCTTCTGACCCTTTTTCCGGGCCCCCTGGTTGCTGATAGCTGATCGTTGAATGCTGACCGCTTCACTCCAACCACTGAGTACGCCGAGAACGCGGAAAAACATACCCTCCTTGTACCATCTTTACTGATAATGGCTTCTGACCCTTTTTCCGGGCCTGACCCTTTTTCCGGGCCCCCTTTTTCCGGGCTCGAAAGCAGGGTGGGGGTATGAACAGAGCCAAGATGGGCGAGAAGCATCACACGGATATGATCTTGCACGACGAAGAAATGTGGCAGACCAGGGTGACGCGATTCTCTGTGCCATTACAATTCAAGAGAGACATGTGGGCGAACTCCCGGTTCTTCAGCCTCAGGACGAATGCTTGACATTCGCCCCCGCAAGCGAATACACCTTCGACTGACTTCATCATCCAGACAAGGAGCGACCATGCGACACTCCTGCACTGACTTCGTCTGCTTCGCGTTTGTCGCCGCCGTCACAGCGCAACTACAGGCTCAGCCCGCGCCCGTCGCTCACTGGCTACTGGCCGGCAACGCCCGCGACGCCACCGGCCGGGGCCAGGACGGCATTGTCCAAAACATCGCCTGGCGCCCCGACGGGTCCGCTGAATTCAATGGTCGCGATGGCTTCATCGAAATCCCAGACCATCCTGATCTCGCACCCGGCAAGGGCCCCTTCACGCTCACCGCCTGGGTCTACACCGAAAAGGACCTCGACGACGTCCTCGGCGACATCGCCGGCAAGTTCGATCCCGCAACCCGAAAGGGCTTCACGCTGAGCCTTCTGAACTACCCAGGCGTCACCTCCGGCCAGCCCAACTGGCGCAACCTTGCCTTCGGCATCGACGATGCGAAGATCACCCAACCCTGGACTGACTGCGGTCGACCCGGCAACTGCAGGATGCTCTGGGCCTTCTGTGTCTGGCGCGACGACCTCTACGCCGCCACGTTCGAGCTCGATGCCGACCAGGCCGGTCACGTCTACCGCTACGCTGGCGGCATGAAATGGGAAGACTGCGGTTCCCCTGATAAGGCCAACGCAGTCATGACGCTCGCCGTCTTGGAAGACCAACTCTATGCCGGCACCGCCTGTTACGACTCCGTCGGCTCGTCATTGCCCGTCTCACCGAACAGGAACCCCGGTGGCAGCGTCCATCGGTACGACGGTCCCGGCAAGTGGACGTACTGCGGTCAACTCGAAAACCCGCAGACTGGCAAGGCTGACACTGTCCACAGCCTGGCCGTCTACCGCGGCAAGCTCTATGCCTCCAGCATGTACACCGCCGGCAAGGGGCTTTACGAGTACCAGGGCGGAACCGATTGGAAGTACATGGGCCACCCAGGCTGCCGCGTGGACATCCTGGGCGTCTACAACGGTGACCTCTACACAACCTCTTACGACCCGCCCGGCCGGGTCACCCGCTGGGACCCCACCCGTGGTTGGCAGGACCTCGGCGCCCCACCCGAGACGACCCAGACCTACGGCTTCATGCCGTACGAAGGCCGACTTATGCTCGCGACATGGCCCAAGGCGACCGTCTATTGCCTGGACAAGGGCGACCAATGGACCTACCAGGGTCGGCTCGGCGAGGAGAACGAGACGATGGCCATGGTCGTCTACAACGGCAAGCTGTACGCCGGCTCGCTGCCGCTAGCCAAGGTCTACCGTTACAACGGCGGCACGACATGGACCGAGATGGGCCGTCTCGATTCCACGCCGGACGTGCGCTACCGACGCGTCTGGTCGATGGCTGTCTTCAAGGGCAAGCTCTTCGCCGGCACGATGCCGTCTGGGCATGTCTGGTCGTTCGAGGCCGGCCGCAGCGTCACTTGCGATCGCGAGTTCCCCTCCGGCTGGCACCATGTCGCCGCTGTGCGCGATGACAACCAGTTGCGGCTCTACATCGACGGCTCGCTCGTCTCCCGCTCGGAGCCCTTCAAGCCTGAGGATTTCGACCTGAGCAACCGTTCGCCCTTGCGGATCGGCATAGGCTCGCACGACTACTTCCGCGGGCGCTTGGCTGACGTTGGTTTCTACCGCACCGCCCTGCCCGGTGACACCGTCGCTACCCTCGCCCGCCGGCGACCGGCACCAACCACCCGCCCGTGATCCTTGCACCTACCGAAAGCGTCTTCTGTTCTGGCTGCCACAGCAGAAACCGAGGAGAACGCACCCGTCGACGTCCGGGGGCAAGGCCGGGGTCAGGCAAGGCCGGGGTCAATTCTTGACTCTTGACAAATCCGCATCCGGATCGCAGACCGCTTGCTTCCTGGCCCACTCATCCTGCTGCGTCAGCGTGGCGATGTCAGGAGTCAAGAATTGACCCGACTTCACTGCTAGACTCAGCCACAGAGCTATGAGCCCTGCTGCTCGCAGGAAGGTTATCCGAGACCTCCGTGGGGACCTGAATGGTAATGTGCTGCTCATAGTATTTCCACTTTGCCTTGCCTAGAAAACCGTGGTCTACTTGAACGTCGATACGCCTCGGATGGTGTCGTTCGATGCCTGTGCCCGCCGCCGCCGCCTTCTCGCCCTGGCTTGCCGCCTGGCGAAACAGTCGCATACATCCGCCCAATGGGATGGGCCGTTCCCAAAAACTATGCCGCTTTCCTACGAGCCGTTCAATCAGTCTTGTGGCCTTTCTGGCCGTTCCAGCGACGGGGCAAAGACGCGGTTCGATGGAATACGGAGCCTGAACCTTGCCCACGCCGCCTCCCCAGAAGGCCTCGCAAGCGATTGGCGTTGTGGCGAAGCGCTCCTGGCAGCTCTTGGCCGTCAGCCAACCCGTCCTCGCCGGTTCAGCGCTATCCCGCCGACCGCCAGGAGCATGAATGTGGCGGGTTCAGGTATCTCGATAATACCGGGAAGGTCCCCCGCATTACCATAATCATTCCAGAGTCCGCCCGGGGGACCGTAGCTCGACTGGCTGTCGAAGATGCTGCCATAATCTTCACTCGACGAACCATCGTTCGGTTCCGGCGGCGCCCAGTTTGCGTAGCTCGTGCTATTGAGGTTGCCCTTCTGCCACCAGCCACCATCCCACTGTTGGCCTGGACTCTGTACTTCGCCTATCCAGACCCAATGTCCTTCCGTGAACTGGTCCGTGAAGCCAGTCCAGTAGGCATGACGGTTCATCGGTGCCGGGTCAAATGTGTTGAGGAGGAAGGTATTCTCTGCAGCGTTGTTCACTGTGACCAAGTGCCCCCCTGCGACGACTGCTTCCGCTTCCGCAGCGGTCCAGTTTCCGATTGTGTTGGTGACGGCGTATTGATGTCCGTTATAGGTCCACCACTGGTAGCCGAAAGCGGGGCCTGCGGCCGTTCCTGCTATTGCCAGAACCAAGAATGTGACGGGCCGAGTCATTGTCTATTCTCCTCTGTAAAGATGGACCCCGGCACAGCCCATGGGGCGGCAGGACGCCCTGCCGCTTGGTCTTTCCACAGACGATGCCACGCATCCGACAGGAGCATTTCTAGGAAAGGTCGAGCTTCTTGCGCGCGGATTCAGATTGCCCGAAAAGACAAGACGGAACGATGCCGACGTGATGTCTGTTTGCGTCGCGCTCGCAAGCGCATGGAAGCCACCGCAACATCTCTCCCTCGCCTGAAGTATCGGTGCGGGGTAATTTCGACAGGGCCTCTCTCCCGCACTCTCAAGACGGCATCATCGTGACCAGCATGTGGTTTGTCAAGGCGCTGTCAGAAAAAGTCTCGCAAACGTGGTAGCTCTAAGGGGGGTGGACGCGCAAGAAAACGGCGTTGTATCCGAAGTACTTTTGGGTGGGCTTGAGAACTGTGTTGGTAAGGCCCTGGGAGCGAAGGACTTACGATTGGCGCCGGGGGGTGCATGCTCTTGATGGCCGGCCGTCCGTATGGGAGAATGATCGCAGATACTGGCGACATCAACTCTGAGCTCACGCGATTGGCGGGCAGAAAAACCACTCAGTCCGGGCTCTCCGGACTCCGAGAAGAGGACACGACACATGGAGAACCACCGGGACCAGGGGCGCGGCGTCTCCATGAAGCGAGGCAGTAGCGACTCGATGGGTGATCAGGGCTGGAAGGAGGTCTGGTCGGCTTCGTCGAAAGGGACCGATGGGCATCTCTTGCGCGGGGATGGCGGCATTCAAGAGCAGCTTTCTCAGGATGCCGGGCGATCCCTGACACCGGGTGAGGTGCTTTTCGCTGAACTGCTCGAGGAACGCCGGAAACACCATGTGCAGACCAGAAACGCTATCGGCATCTCTCTCGCTGGGTTGCTGGCGTTCGGCCTCTTCTTGGCGTTTCTCCAGGTACCTGCGGTCGTCGGCATACTGTTACTCGGCGTGGCCGCCCCGACCCTGTGGGCGTTGTTTCGTTTGCGGGGGCCCGCGCATTCTCTACGCGCTGCCCTGAGCCGATACGGGCCTCCGGAAGAATTTCGTCGGCAGATCATCGCGGAGCTTAACGTCAACGCCGAGCGTCGAGACATCGGCGGCCTTACCTTTCTGCCGTCGTGGTGCGTAGACAGATCAAAGGCATCCTTCATGCGTCTCGCCGACGTGGTTTGGGTATGTGTAACGGAAGTCTGGAGCCGAGGGGGCCATGCTGGCGACTACCTGGTCGTCCGCGATCGGCACGGGAACGCGATCTCCGTTGA
>CAZTQK010000446.1:0-4951 GCA_964615635.1 uncultured Planctomycetales bacterium | reverse complement strand
CGCTTCAGCGGTCTTTCCCGAAGGGCAAATAGGCCAGTCGTTTTACGACTGGTTCGTGACCAGGCGAAGCCTCTTGTCTCCTTTATCTCTCATTGAGCCCGTTTCAACGGGCTTCTCAACAGTGGGTAAGCCCGTTAAAACGGGCTTAAACCATGAGGAGGAAGAAGAGTTGGAGTTGGCCGCCAACCGGCCGTGTAACGGCCGGCCTATCAGCCCGCCGGTGGCGGGGAAACCCCCTGAAGGGGGTTGATCGCCCACCCTGAAGCGTCGAGTGCACCCCGCCGATTCTGTCACCCGCTCGGGCATGAGCGTGGCGCAGATACCTCGAAGGCAACGGTTTTATCGCGGTGTGCTGGTTGGGGCTTTGCCGGTCCGAGATGGGCATCGAGGAATCGGAACACCCGCTGTTCATATTCGCGCGGGTCCGCGGTGATGATGTTGCTGTGCGGGCCGGGGCCGAACCAGATCTCGCGCGGTCCGGTGGCGGCGTCGTAGAGCCGCTGGGCGTGCTCGGCCGGCATCGCGAAGTCGTCATCCCCGTGAATGACCATGACGGGGCGTCCACCCATCCGGGCGACGGCCCGGACCGCCGAAGTGGTGAAGAAGTCGGTACCGGTCTGGGCCGACATGCCCGCCAGAACCAGATCAACGAACGCCGGACCGATCACCGGCACATGTCGGGCGTGGTCCTGAGCAAGCTCATAGGGCGATGTGAATGGGCTGTCGAGAATCACCGCGTCGATCCGCTCTTCTTCGGCAGTCGCGAGGGCCAGAGCCATCGCGCCTTGGGAAGAACCGAGTCCGACGATCATCTCGGATTGCCGGGGCCGCTCACGCTTGAGCCACTCGACCGCGGCCAGCACATCGCGGCGCTCGCGGATTCCGTAGGTCGTGGTGCGGCCGGTACTGGCCCCATGGGCCCGGAAGTCGAAGAACATCACGTTGTAGCCCCTGCCGGCCAGCGGCCCCAGGAACCAGACGAAGTTGCCCTTGTTGGCCCCGGCCCCGTGGCAGATCACGATGGTGCGCGAGGCTCCGTCTTCGGGGATGAACCAGGCGTCGAGCGTGATGCCGTCAGAGGTCGGAATCCGCACCTGCTCGAAATCCCTCTGGTAGATCGAGCGAGGGTCCTGGCCGTCGAGGATCTTGCAGCGATGTGTCAGGACGCAACTGAGGAAAGCCGGCACGAACACGGCGGCGGTCAGGAGAATACGTCCGGCGGGGATCAGCCGGATCATCCACGGAGCCGCCAGCCGGCGGTGTCTGCGGTAACGAGCCCAGCGGATCCACCTCCGCCCCACGCGGCCGACCGTCCGGGCCCACAGTTCCCACGCCAGGCGCCACGAGATCATGAACCACAGAACGACGAAAACCTCTCCGAAAGGCACGATCGCCGAGGCGACGTAGCCGACGAACCGCAGCGCCCCGTAGATCAGCAGGCTCATCGCCAGCAGGTACAGGGCCACGGCCGTCACCGGTCGAAAATGCCCGCGAGGCCTCTGAACTGAGCGCCCGGTCAGCCGCTTGAGGCGAAAAGCCTCCCGCCCGCCTTTCAACCACAGGAATGCTGCCCCGAGTGTGACCGGGGCGACGAGAAACAGGATGTAACCGATCCAGCCAGCCATACTGACCTGGATAAAGGTGGTCTCCGTGGTAACACCCGCCGCACACGAGAGAATAGCGGCCTTCCGGACAAAGACAAGCGACGAAGGGTGCCCCATCGCGCCAGCGGTGGGGGACCGAATTCCTCTGACGGGTGGCCTGGGTTCTTCTTGCACAAGGGCTGGCGATTAACGTTCTGTGCAGTCTCGGTTGTCTGGCCCGATCTTTGATCCCGATTATGGACATGAGTAGCATACCGGGTTTGTTTGGGTCATCTGCATTGTCGGATCGCGGCGGCCCGGCATTCTCAGCGAGGCTGGCAGCCCAGCACAGCGAACCGGCGAGGAGAAGGCCATGAGCATCAGTTACTTCGTGTACTCGCCGAACCAGCAAACGGTGACTCGCAGTCGGATGACCGACCGTCTCCGATCGAAAGGTTGGACCGTCGTTTTCGTTGATCCGGACAACCAGATGCGCATTCTCCCTGAGGGGCCGATCACATGCGACCTGTTGCTGGCAGCGGATTCGCAGGAGACCGCCGATCGCATGAAGGAGATGATCCGCGGCGGCGACGAGAAGGCTTTGGACGGGCTTTATGCGCGAAACAAGGCAGCGAGTTGCCTGGTTACCGCGAAGCAGCCCTACCATTTCAATGACGATCACACGGAGTCGGATGCCCAGGAGATGGCCGATGCGATAGGCAACGATGCCGTCGAAGCGATGCGAGGCGCCACCAGTTGTTACGAGATCTACAGCTCTGCACATCGGTCGCGTCCTTCGTACCGGTTCCAGGAGAGTGTCTGGGAAACAGTGGGAGAGTTGGCCGGCGGTCTGATGGAAGATCCTCAGTCTGGCTCGTACCAGCTTTGCGAAAACGGCGATAGACGCGAGATCGAGGCGGCTGGCGCGCCTGAAGAAACAGATCCTTCGGACTTCCAGTCACTGTTGACCCGGTTCATGGAACGGGCTCGTGAACGCGGATTCACCGTGAGAGGGCGGGGCGGGAAGACCGAGGTGGTGATTGACGAGCTTGACCTCGGCAGAATGGAGCAACTGTTGCGGCTGGTCGATGAGTGTATGCCGCCTGATGAGGCTTTGTTCCTTGGCGATATGCTCCTGGAAGAGTACGTCTCGAAGAGAGACGAATCCTTTGAGGCGGACAACCGCAATTGGATCGAGGCGATGAAGAATCGCCGGGCGTTGGGAGGAAGTGCCGGAGGCGGCTTCCAGGGTGCGCTCATCAGTCTGTTGAGGAGGCTGTTCCGTGGAAAGAGGGGCGGCGGCCGGTCAGATGTCTGCGACGGATGAAAACCCGAACGGCGTTATCATCAAGGTGGTCTACCGGGACTATCAGCCGCCCGTGGACGCCGAGCGGGTGATCCGTCACCTGATCGAACTGACTTCGCCCGAGTATCTCGCCGGGTTGCGATCCGTCATCATAAGGAACTCCGGTAGCCTTAACCATCAGAGGCGACGTTCGAAGACTCGCTCCCGCAGGCGTAAGGTGGCCGTTCGACATTGCGCGGGACTCTACCATGAAAAATGGAAGGGTGAACCCGCGTGGATCGAGATCTTCGCGGACAACATCCTCGATGGCTGGCCGAAGGTTCTTCTATGGATCCCTCTGGTCAGAGATATGGCGATTGCCTATGTCCTCTTCCATGAGATCGGTCATCACGTGCACCGCACCCGGGCGCCGCAGCACAGAGAGAAAGAAGACGTGGCGGATGAATGGCGGAATCGCCTGATGGGCGCCTATTTGAAGAAGAAGTACTGGTATCTGTTTCCGTTTCTGATTTTGGCCAGCCGACTTGTCGGGCTCGTCGTTCCTCGCCGGTTTCTGAAGCCAACGGCCCGGTGACCAATTCGGGTCACCTCGCATTGCCGATCGAGGCAACCATATAGACTTGGACGGAGGGTGGTCCGTCGCGTAACAACCGCCGTGGGCGAAAAAAGCGCGGCTGCCCAGGTAATGACCAGCGATCATTGCGAGGAATAAGGACGCATGCCCCAAGTCCTTCTTGAATCCGAAGCTCGCCATTACCCACCTGAATTCAGGTTGCACGTGCAGGTTTTCGAACCGCAGGCGCTGTCAGTGCCGACGACAACCGCCGGCGCCCCAACCGACCATCGGCCTCATGGCGATCAGGCGGTTCTTCAGGCAGGATCGCTGGTCATCCGCCGTCTCACCATCATCGCCAGGCGTCGTCCGCCAGGCTGGTGCATCTGTGGCCCCTGATGCCGGGTTTTTACCCCGTTGACTCGTCCCTGGACCTTGCAACCTCTATAACAGATTGTGGGCCTGGTCTGACGCCCTCTCGTCAGAGGCGACCTTGACCATCGTGTCATCGCCGCAGACGAGCGAAGCGCCGGATGAACCAGACCATTTTGGTGCCGGATAGTCCGTTGCTGGGCTAGAAGGAACTCGAAATCATCCTTGCGGGGTTGACGACCCTGGGAATGAGCTGCGTGATTGTTGCACAAACGAACGCCGTTTTTGAGTCCCCGTGTCGCTGCCGAAATGTGTTTCACTGTGCGGCCAATCGTTTTGCAGACGCGGCGGTTTACGATATAATCAGGTCACGTTTCGGCCACGGGGTATGGCCGCGGAGACCCGGGAGCCAGCGCCGAAAGGGCTCAAAGGAATCCCCGCCACGGCCTGCGATGGCGAGACCGTCTGCCTTCTGGCTCCGGGGGGACTGCTTCAGCAAGGCGACTGGCTGGCTTGGTGGATCCGCCGCAAGCCGCACGGATACGCTGATCCCCTACGAGCAGATCGGCGGGACGCGGATTCGGGCCGGGATTCGGGTCGAAACCACAGGGCGTCACCATCTTGTCCTGCTCGCCGGGCGGGACATCGGGCGACCGCCGGGCACAACGGTGTCCGGCACCGTGGGGGAGGGTTTTTGCCTGTTTCCGCTCTCCTGGCGGGCGGAATGACCGGCATGGGCCGATCAGAAGGCCTTGAGAGCATGTGGGAGTACCGGACTGATGTACGCAACCACCAATCCCGTCGTTGAGGCCATCGAGGAACTGGCTCACACTTCGGTGCGAGACTGTTACCAGTGCGGCAAATGCACGGCCGGGTGCCCGATGGCCGAGCGTATGGACGTCGTGCCCAGCCAGATCATGAGGCTGGTGCAGACGGAGCGGGTCGACAAGGCCATGCAGGCCGAGTCGATCTGGCTGTGCGTTTCGTGCCAGACGTGTACGACGCGATGCCCCAAGTCAGTGAACATCGCCGGTGTGATCGATGCCCTGAGGCAGCTTTCGGTCGAACAGAACGTGGCCTCTCCGGCCCAGCAGCGAACGGTGGTGTTCCAGAAGGCGTTTCTGGACAATATCCGCC
>CAZTQK010000445.1:0-4956 GCA_964615635.1 uncultured Planctomycetales bacterium | reverse complement strand
ATCATGCGAATTTCGCCGGTCAGATACAAGATGCGGTCGACAGGACGGATACGTCGTATGAGGAGGATCTCGCTTTTTCTGCTGGTTCTTGGCCTGTGCATGGGCCAGATGTGCGCTCCCGCGCCCGATTCCGGCTCCTTCATTCCGCCGGATGATGCTTGTCAGCAGGGTTATTCCCCGGCGACGAACGCGCCCGAGACCTGCTGCCCGGACGGTCTTTCTTACTATTACGACGGCATGTGCCGGGCGACGCCGCCTGCGGTTGACACCTGCCCGAACGATTCGCAGAAGACCGAGCCCGGTGTGTGCGGGTGCGGCGTGCCTGATACCGACTCCGATCATGATGGCACCCCGGACTGCATCGACAGCGGAGGCGGCCAAGGGGCGACGGTGGAGGAGATCCAGGCCGCAACGTGGCTTGTGGTGGCCGTGAGCAACCTATCCCTGATGACCGGAACCGCGTTTGCCATTTCGGATGACCGTCTCGCTACGAACGCTCACGTCGCACGGGGGATCGAGGGCGTCATGGGTGAACCCAACGGCATGGTTGCCGTCTTCCAGCACGAGACGGGATTGATGCGTGAGGTGCTGAAGACCTGGGCACATCCCGGATACGTGCCGGACTCACAGGGTCTGTTGTCCGCCGACGTGGGCCTCTTGCAGGTGGAAGGGGCGCTCCCTTCCCACATTCCGCTTCCAGAGACACTGCCCGCCCTTGAGGTCTTCGACATGGTGCAATTGTGTGGTTTCCCAGGGGACGTTGTCCAGGGGATTGACTTTATGGGCTTGGCTACGACAGGCGAGTTCCATCCCCGTGCGACCTGCATGCGCGGGACGATCAGCAGTCTCAGGCCTTTTGACCCGGGGGTTGCAGCGACGCCCGAGAACTCACAGCTGATCCAGTACGATCTTCCTGTGACACCGGGCACGAGCGGGAGTGCGGTGCTCAACGAGTCGGGACAAGTGATCGGCGTCAACTTCCTGAGGGTTGGTACCGGCGGCGATTATACTTTTGCCGTTCGTGTGGACAAACTGAAAGAGCTGGTTTCCTGGGCGGAAAGCGGTGCTCTGCCTGGGACGGCCCTTTCCTCGCTGATGCCCAATTACTCCTGTGGCACGCGCTACTATGAGCCTCGCTACAGTATCGGCTTTGACCCCCCGGGGGGGTGGTTTGGGCCCACAGAGGATCTGGATAGTGATGATCTCTTCGCCGTCTACTTCGAAGCTGTAGTTGGCTACGACTACTTTGCCATCTGGGCGAGTGTTGACACGACAATCTGGACCGACCCGTACTACTGGATCGACTATCAGATTGCGTATGGTGCCGTGCTGATGGTCAATGAAGTGTTCACAACAACAGCGGGTGACACAGCCTACTTTTTTATGACACAACAGCCTGATGGTGGGTTCTGGCTTGAGGCGCACGTGTACCGGCGTGGGTATGACTACCAGCTCTTCTGTCCGATGGGACCTGAGGACCCCGTCAGCATGTACGATGCCATCAAAGCATCCATGAAGACGCTCTGTGTTGGCAACACCAGGGGCTCGGCGGCGCATATCCGTACGGAGGGAACCTGTGTGTCCACTCCACAGACGGTAGAGAGGCTATGGTCCACCCAACAGGCCCGTACAGAGAGGTGTCGGGTACGCTTGAACTCGGCCGCTGCAGCTTCGGGGCAATGATCATCGGATGAGTCACCGGCCGTTTCATAGAGGCATCATGGCGGTCTGCACCAGTAACACTGTGACCCAGGACACAAGGTCGAAAGCCGTCTATCAGGTCGTGACCAATCGCAGCATAAGAGGGGGATGGAACGGCTGTAACAATGCGTGCGTCGGGTCGGGCGCAGGGTGATGAGGCCTGGGGCAGGCGGACGGCGGTGAAACTGGACTGGAGAGCGGTTTCGGCAGAGTCGGCCGGCGGGCAACAGTGCTGGAGAAGCGATGATCGCATTCGCGAACTCCGCTTTCCATCAGAAATGAGGTCGATCCGATGTCAACGGCATGTGGCATTAACGGTCGGGCGATTTCGGAGACGCCGATTGCGATTCTGGACTTTGAAACCACTGGGCTGGTTGCGGGTGTGGATCGGGTTGTTGAGGTCTCGGTCGCGCACGTTGATCCGGGAAAGGAGCCCCGGGTTGTCCTGGACACGCTGGTC
This sequence comes from uncultured Planctomycetales bacterium, assembly GCA_964615635.1. Classification (GTDB taxonomy): domain Bacteria; phylum Planctomycetota; class Phycisphaerae; order UBA1845; family PWPN01; genus JAUCQB01. The sequence continues at coordinate 2,795 of CAZTQK010000445.1, read as the reverse complement.
AACCCCATGCGGCCGATGGCGGCGACAGAGATTCACGATACTGCCAGCGCCATCGTGCAATTCATCGAGGACAAGACCGTCGATGACAAGGAGGCCGCAAAACTGCGGCGTCTTTACCGGTGTCTGTCCGAGTTGGGATGGGCGCCTGGCGGGTGATTCATTGCCGGCGCGTGGACGTGGCTGGCTCTATTTCATCAATAGAGGAGGTGTTGCGTGTCGATCATCGCCGGCCTCCTTGAAGGTCTCTCTCTGGTGCAGTCCGTCTTGCTGCTGATCGTGACGGTGCTGGTCGTGTTCGCGCCCGTGGCCTGCTGGTCGTGTCTCGGCCGGCTGATCCGCATCGAACGAGAAGTGCTCAATGAACTGAAGATCCTCAATTCCATGCTTCGCAACAAAGGCATGAATATGGGTTGAGGAGAGAGGCAACGTGGGCGTCGCTGGTTGTTTGGATGTGGTAACGCGTGTGTCGGGGTCGGGTGCACGTTGACGATGTCCGGATGGGGTGAACGGCGGTGAGACGGGGGCAGGGAGTCTCCCGTTGGGCGGAGCCCGACCTACCTTCCTCCGCGCCGGGGCGGGTTGTGGAATGAACGTACGGTCGGTTGAGTCAAATGGTCCGCCGGGGCGGCCCCTACCGCTTTGTAAGGGGGAGAGTCGAGTGGTCCGCGAGCGCGGACCCTACCGGCTTCGATCCCTGACCTCGACGGGAACTTTCTCGGGTTGCGGCTCGGAAACCACAACGGTGAACGTTTCGGTCTGGTAGTAGCGGTCGCCGGCCACGATGGTGACGGAAGGGATGGTCAATGTGCCGGGATTTGTCGGCGTCAGCAGGAAAGAATAGGTGGTCCTGGGTCCTGAGATCCCGGCACTGCTCTCAACCTTGAAATCGGACAGCGAATCAAGCTTGGGCTGTCGTCGGACGGGTGCGTTCTTGATCGTGATCGTCAGCACCACCGGTATGCCGACCTGGGTCTCGGCCGAGGAGAGTTCCGCCGTCACGGACGGCACCTTGGATGCAGGGACGGCATGCGGCACCGGCGGCACGTCCTGGGCCTCCGCGGGCTTGCGAGCCGGGTGCTGACAACCGACCATGCCGCCGGCGAACAACAGAGCGGCAAGAATCGGGCTGGCGAGAGAACGATGGAACATGGTTGCTCCTTGATTGCGGCGGCGGGCTTGGGGCGCTCAACGATCAGTCCACTATACTTGGCCGCACTTTTCCTGCAAGATGTCAAGATGGCAGGGAAAAAAGGTCGGAAAGCAAACCAGGAGTCAACGTGAGAAGAAGGTGTGTTCTTCTGTCAGCGGTGATGCTGCTGGGCACCGCGGGTGTGCTGTCGGCCCAGCAGCGGATCGAGCATCGACAGCCGGATTTCGCTATGACCATTCCGGCGGGGCTCCAATGGGCGGAGGACGCGCGTGGGAACCTGCTCATGTTCGCCCCGCCCGCTGGAAAGGACGGGGTGGTCATCAGTGCCGAAGACATGGGTATGATCATCGGGCTGGAGCCGCTGAGAGCTTCGGATCTCCCCGCAGGGTCGCGGCTGAAAGTCGAATATCTGCCCATGCGCCACATCCAGGTGAGCGTGTTGGTTAACCGGATGTCGCGAGAAGGCGTCGCGATCCTGATCATGGGTGCCCAAATACCCTTGCGTGAGCGAGGCATCCAGATCAACGTGGCCGGGAGGGAAGACCAGGAGCGGGAAGTCCGAGATGTGCTGGCCTCGGTGCTGTCGTCGTTCGAGGGTGAACTGGTTTCGCCGAGCGCCCAGCAGGCACAGATCGCGGGAGTCCGACGACTCTCGGTCCGGGAGCGGTTGCTGATACTCTCATGGTCCGTGATTCTTGTGTTCGGATGGTGCTCGCTGCTCGCGTATCTTCCGCTGCGGCTGGCCCTGATCGGGAGAAAGGACGCTCTTCTCGGGCTGCGAGCGAACTGGCTGGCGGTCAGCGCGGTGTGCATCGTCGTCGGATCGTCGATTCGCATGCTTGTCACCTGGGACCCCGTCGAGTGGCTAAGAAGCATCTTCTACGCCCTGATCGGGGTGATGGTGGCCTTCCTTGCATTGAAGGCGAGGAGCAGGCTGGTCCGGCGGATGCAGTGGCAGGCAAAAGCGCCCGCCGCCGGCAACGAGCCGCCCGCGGCGTAGCGCGAGATGGATCGAACGGCGAGACACGCCAAATAGGCGGAACGGGATTGTCGAGTCTGTAGTGGCCGTGTGTTTGGGAAGGAGGATCTTCAATGACCGAGGGCGATACCCCCGTGTCGGACGCTGCCGGTGAGCAGCCGAAATTCCGCTTGCATGTCGTTTCGGTCGCGCTGGCGATCCTATCGTTGTTGGGGCATCTGGCCCGCGGCTATGCAATGGCCAAGGGCAGCGGCCAGACTGTCGCCTTCGGCATCGGGTACGGTCTGGGCGGGTTCGCGGTCGTGCTCGTGGTGGCGTATGTGCTTGGCTGGGCGCTGTACCGGGTGAGCGGACGCTTCTCCTTCATAGGCAACCTGGTGTTTTGCCTGGTGATCCTCATGGGGAACTGCGCCGGTCTCGGCCATCGGGCGGCCTGAGAGCGGGCTCTGGAGGACGGGGCAATCCGGCGGCACGGAGGGGCGGCGGAACAGTACGTAAGGGGGAGAGAGTGACCCCCTCCGGCTCCCCCTCGGCAGGCTCGGGGCAAGCCCCTTTGTAAGGGGGAGAGGGGGATGGGGGGTCAGTTGATGCCCGCGACGAGGAACTCGTGGATCATGGCGAGGTCGTCGGAGGCGAGCTGGCGCTCCAGGGCGGGGTCGCGATCGA
>CAZTQK010000444.1:0-4961 GCA_964615635.1 uncultured Planctomycetales bacterium | reverse complement strand
CTGCTGTTCGGCAAGAAACCGGACGCCGCCTCGGCGGAGTCCCCTGCCCCTGAGCCCGCGCCAGCCGTTGCAGACGGGCAACCTGAAGAACCGATCGCAGAGGCCAAGGAGGAGCCCTCGGCTACAACCGTGATCGTGAAGCCTCCGACGCCGCAGGAGCGGCTGAGCGACCTTACCACCCAGCGAGAGAATGCGGTCGTTCAGATTGCCGCCGCCGAGGCAGACGTCACGCGGTTGCAGGGCCATGTGGCTGCTCTGGAACAGGCCTTGGCCAGCCAGAAAAAGGCCGCTCGCGACGCCCAGCTCCGGATGATGCAGCTCGAAGAGAAGGGCGTCGACCCCACCGATCCCGAAGGGATAGATCGATTCACGAGCGAATATCAAGAAGCCTCCAAGGGGTATCGGGCGGCGATACGTGAAGCGGCGCTGCTCGAGAAAGGCGGCATTCGGAATGCCAGGCCCGACACTGAAGATGAACAGGAATTCCTGACAGCGCCGCTGGTGTCGGCCGATCCGGCCGGGCCGATGAAGCCCACTGAAGGCCTGGTTTCCGTCCAAAAGAGACTCAAAGCGGCTGAGGATCAACGTGACGCCGCCAAGTATCTGCTGGCATCCATCGACACTCAGGTCGCCCTGGTGCAGCGTCGGCAGAACGACGACTCTTCCCGGCTGGCTGCGCTGCAGGAACGACAGGCCGCCTTGAAGGAAGAGGCAGCCAAGGCGATCAAGGCGGCAGCGGCAGCCACCGCGGAGGCTGACAAGCTGGCCAGGGATGCGATCCAACTGCTGACCGACGAAGGCAGACAGGCCGCACAAAATGCTCGCAGAGCCGCCGACAACCGGCTGCGTGATGCCCGCAGCCAGCAGCAGCCCGGCGTCGAGAACGCACGCATCGAGACGATCCTCAAGGACGGCATACTGGTCGGCTCTGCCCAGACGCTCGAAGGTGATCTTGCCTTGCTGACCGCTTATATCCAGGCCGCGAGGGTCAGCGATCTCCTGTCACACGCCCAGGTTCTCAGGCAAGCTGAAGTCATTGGGATCGGCCCGGAGTCTCAGGAGGACGCGGCCTATGCGTACAAGTCCAATGCCGCGTCGGAGGAGGCTGCAAAGGCTCGGAAAGACGCCATCGCCGTCGCCTACGAGGCCTACAAGAGCTATCATGAAGCGTCTGGCGCACTCAACAATCTTTGGGTCCTGAATGCCAATGCGGCCGCCGTCTGCTATCTGCTTTCGTCGCTACAGACCGGCGAGGAGGCCGAAAAGAGCCTCAATCTGGCAATCCAGATCTACAAACAGGCTCTTCAGGATCGGTCGGACCGGAAAGACATTGCGGATTATCGCCGGGCACTCGATGGCCTGAGCCAACTCCAGCAGGCCCAGGCCGGGCGATGACTGGCGTCGAGCATGTCCGCGCGGGCCGCTCAGAAGCCTTCGCGGCAGCAATCTTGATGGAAACGACATCTTCTCGCCTTTTCAGATGCTGCCTGATCACCGCGGTTCCTCTGCTAGTCGCCTTGTCGGCCTTCGCTCATCCGCTCGGCAACGACAACGTCGAGCATGTGAACGTGCTCTGGATCTTCCCGAACCGCGTCGAGGTTGATTTCCTTCTGTTCATCGCCGAGAACCCATCCTCCCGCATCGAGCAGGATGAGATGGACGCAGACAAAGATGAGTCCGTCTCGCCGGAGGAGCAGCAGAGTTGGCTGGACCTGGAAACGGACCGCCAGAAAGACAATCTGCGCGTCACCCTCGACGGCCGTGCGTTGACGTTGAAGGCTGTCGAGTCCGCCGCGGACCCGATGAGCGGCAAACGTCCGCATGCCAACCGCATCATCATTGAGGTGCCCGGTTTCGCCGGGATGCCCACCTACCGACTGCTGATCCGCTATGTGGCCTACTTCGATCAACCTTTGGGGGACGAAATACACACGCTGACCTTCGACGATTCGAGCTATCTGAGCAGCCCGGGCCTCAAGCGCGTGCTTCTCGAACGTCTTCAGGAGATCGAGGTACTGCCGCCGCATCCAGAGTTCTGGACAACAGACCCGTTTCTGTTCGAGCAATACGACCCGGCCAATTTGCCCCAGGAGCGGTCGGCGACCATTCGGTTCCGGCTTGTCGCCGCTGCGAGCGGGCTGGCACCGGATGACTCACAGGCCGAGGCGGTGAGCAGTCGTCCCGAGGCCGAGGGACGGCCTGGGGTGCCGGACCGCTACGCGAGTGGCCTGACGGGTCCCGTCGCGGGCGTGCAGACGACGTACCAGGCTCAAGCCAACCGGTTGATGGACCTCCTTCAGGGACGCTGGGGCCTGATGGTGTTTCTCATGATAACCGGGCTGGCATTCACGTGGGGCGCCGCCCACGCACTCATGCCCGGCCACGCCAAGACGGTCGTTGCGGCCTATCTGATCAGCCAGAGCGGGACGTACTGGCACGCGGTACTGCTCGCGATCGTGGTGACGATCACGCACACGGCATTGGTCGTGGTGCTCGGAGCGATTTGGGCATTCTATCAGGCGACGAACCCCGCTCTTGGTCCGAAGCTTCAACTCTGGCTCGGGCTGATCTCAGGGTTACTCGTCGCAGGCATGGGCCTGGTCCTGATCTGGCGGGCCTTTCGCGGGAGCCTCGGCCACCATCATCACGATGACCGCGACCACGCTTGTCCCGCGGGCCGCTCATGGTTCCGCCGTCTGTTCAGTCACTCACATGCCCATCTCCATGCCCATGCTCATCCTCATGATCACCACGCCGGGCAGGCCCATGACCATCACCACGACCATGACCATGCCCATTCTCACGGGCACCATCACGACCACGAACACACGCGCGACCACGGCCACCAACACAATCATGGCCACCCAGCCGTGTCGGCCGTGTCATACGCCCCGGTCTCGTCTCCTGCCGCCCCCGATCGAGTCACGAACCGCATGATCCTGATGCTGGGCATCACGGGTGGGATCGTTCCGTGCCCGACGGCCACAATTATCATGTTGCTCGGAATCGGCGCGAACGTGGTCATGGGCGCGCTGTATGCAGTGGCCGTCTTCAGTCTCGGAATGGCTCTGACACTGATGCTGATCGGGTTCCTGGCCCTGTCCAGCCGACGTTTCGCGACCCGGCTGATGTCCGGCGACGACCAGGCGGGAACACTCTCCGGCAGCGGCAGACTCATCCTGCTCCGCGTCGTGCCGGCCCTCAGCGGTCTGGCCGTTGTCCTGCTCGGCGTCGCCATTTCGGCCAACTACATCCAGTACATGCGTACCGGGGCGGCCTTATTCGGCTGGCTGGGATGAGACTGCGCCCGGCCGTGGCGGCAGTTGACTCGCACGCAGCCAGCGCTCAAGCCACTGCACTGTCTGGTTGTGCTTCAGCTTCTGCGTACTGACGAGGATGACCCGTGTCTTGGCCAGTACCGCCTCGGTGGCATCCTCTTCATCCAGCAGATCATAGGACACGTTACGTCTGCGCAGGTGCGTCATCAGGTATACGTTTTCCTCCGCCAGGTGAGCGGTGAAGATGCTGAAGAGCCGCGCGTCCGGTTCTCTGGCGAGCCAATCCACGAAGTTGTCCAGCAGTGCGTAGCTGGCATCCAGCAGGCAGACCGGCCCGATGTGCTCCTCCAGGCTACCCCGCTCCACGCAGAAGGAAATCGCCCGATAGGCGCCGCTATGCCCGGCCAGAGCGACGTGCCCCAATCCCTTGCCGCGAGCCTTCCCATCGGCGGTGAGAACGTCAAGCACTTCCTGGACCAAGTGTTCGAGACCGTCCTTCTCTTCCAGTTTGCCTGCCCCCGAATCGGGAGCATCTTTGGGCCCCTGGGGGAAAACCAGGATGACGTTGCGACCGCTTGCGACCACTTGTTCACGGAGTCCGTAATCCACCAGCGCTTTGCGGATGTTGTTGCCATGGCCGTGGAAGTAGATCAGAACGTCGCTCTGTTTCCGTGGCTCGTAGCCACGAGGAATAAACAGCGCGACGCTGTTGTCCACGTAGTGTGGATCGCGGGGATAGAGCTTGTCGCCGCTCTTGAAGCCGTCCGCACGGCTGGCATGCGGGAATGGGGCGTTGTTCAGTCGGACTATCGCCGTCTGTCCCAGCTCGCTGATCTCCCACTTGATCGCCTCGCCGGCACGTTCACAAGGTACGGCGACCAAGATGCCAAGCAGTGCCAGTGTGCTCATATGGGTCTCCATGGGCTCGATCCAAGGCATTCTACAGGCTGATTTCCCTTGCGGATACGAATGTCTGAGCGCCAAGGCGGCCGGCCGCCGATGATTACTGGGCTGACTCTCCGGTGCCCGCAGCGGCATAGGGTGAAACCCTGTCCTCAGCGGGGCGAGCTTGGCCAAAAAGCACCAGGTGGTCTGGCGGGCAATCGGTTTCGTCACACCGGCGCCCCGGCGGCTCCTCAACTGGAGTCGGAGCGGATTGTCCGGCTTGAAAGCTGAATTCCTATGAGCGATGCTCTGACAATGGAGATGGATGCCACCTTGTCCGAAAGAGAGTGCCTCACGGCCGAGGAGAGAGCCCACGCCACCTCTGTCTGGATAGTCGCGGTGGCCGGCGGGCTCATGGCTATCGGGGCGGTCATGACCTTCTCGGCCAGCACCTCAATCGATCACCCGCTGGTCATCTGGCCCGTCTGGGAGACGGAGGCCATTCGGCAATTGGCTTTCGTCACTACCGGCCTGGCCGCCATGCTGGTGATGACCCGGGTGCCATATACCTGGTTCTCCCTTGGCCGGGGCTACCTGGCGTTGGTTCTGCTCGTCCTGGCCCTCGGGGTGACGACCCTGGTCTTCGTGCCCGGGCTGGGTGTGGCATCTCACGGAGCGTACCGGTGGTTGAAAATACCCGGCCCGGCGAGCCGTTTTCAGCGCTCCGAACTGGTCAAGGGGGCCTTGCCGGTCTTCCTGGCAACTTGGACAGCCTACAGGATTGACGTCCGGCAGTTC
>CAZTQK010000443.1:0-4964 GCA_964615635.1 uncultured Planctomycetales bacterium | reverse complement strand
CATGGCGCAGGCTGATGTATGCCTTGTTACTCATACATCAGGAACGCGTACCGGTCGCATTTTAGTGCAAACCATCCGGAGATTGAACTACGGCAAAGTGTCGGGGAGATGTTGGGGTCCGGCCAACGACCCGCTGCCCCGAGCTGATATAATGACGTTGGTCGACAGAAGGGTGGGAAACCCGTCTGCGGAGGGCGGGCCACCACCTCAGAGCGTGGTTTCTCGAGGTCGCAAATGAGCCAGTCCCGCTCGACACGGGGTTCCGAGGGTCTATCATCGCCAATATCCGCTGCGGGAGTGTGCCTGTTGATCGCAATGACCGCCGGCCCGACCCTGGCAGGTCCAATCGCCCCCGACGCGACGCTCGTTCAAGTGCATGCGGCCAGCCGTTTCTTTGAGGGACCGTCCTGGGACCCGTTGACGGCACGGCTGTATTTCTCGTCGCTTACCGGAGACGGCCAGTTGTTCCGCTTGAGCCCGCCGACCACGGTCGACCTCTGGCTGGACGACACGCAGGGCATCAACGGGACGTTCCTCGCCAAGGATGGCCGCCTGCTCTGTGCCCAGGGAAACACCCGAAAAATCGTCAGCTTGCGAATCGGTGCCGACGGTCCCGAAGACCCGGTCGTCCTTGCCCATGATCCGGCGTGGAACGCGCCAAACGACCTGTGCCAGCTACCCAACGGCGACATCTATTTCACCACTCCCGACTTTGCCACAAGAAACACGAGCAGGGTCTACAGGTTGAATCCGGGTGGAGCTGCTATATCCGTCATCGCTGACATGCCTTTGTGCAACGGTATCATCTCCTCTTTGAGCGGTGACACTCTGTACGTGTCCGACAGCGATATGAAGTGGTGGCGATCTTACCCGGTCCAAGCGGACGGCAGCGTGGGTACCGGGGCGGTCTTTTTCAATCCTTCCACGGGCAATCAGAACGACCCCGATGGGATGACCATCGACGAACTGGGCAACCTCTACTTCGCGGGTCGGGGCGGCTTCTGGATCGTCTCGCCCGATGGACAGCAGCTCGAAATGGTCGCCGTGCCGGAGTTCGTCACCAATTTGACTTTCGGCGGTGTTGAAGGGCGGACTCTCTATATCACTTGCGACGGCAAGCTCTACAGCCTGGCCATGGAGGTCCGCGGGGGACGCTGGCACAACGTACCCGAAGAGAATCAGCCCCCCGTCGTCGACGCGGGCTCCGATCTGGTCACCAGCTCACAGACCTACACCGCCGTCCTTCACGGAACGGCCGGCGACGACGGGTTACCCGACCCACCCGGCATGCTCGTCGTGATGTGGTCCAAGCAGGCGGGTCCTGGAAGCGTTGTGTTCTCCGCGCCGACGAGCATCGACACCTCGGCGACGTTTTCCGCAGTCGGTACGTATACGCTGCAACTGCTGGCCTACGACGGAATCCGCTCCGCCACAGATCACCTCGCCGTCGTCGTCCAGCGAACGGGCGACCTCGACAACGACACGGACGTCGACCAGACGGACGTTGCCTTTTTCCGCGAATGCCTCACCGGCCCGGATGCCGGGCCACCGTCCGTTGGTTGCGAGATGGCCGACTTCAACACCGACCAGGACGTCGACCAGGCCGACTTCGGCATCCTTCAACGATGCATGAGCGGTAGCGGAACCAACTCCGACCCCGACTGTGCCGGCTAGACAAGAACGGCGTGCGAAGCGATTCTGACGCTTCGCACGCCGCTGTGTTTTGAACAACCAAGACCGACTTAACCGCCGTCAGTCACAATCGCGGTCAGGATACACACCCGGCCCGCTCAGGCAGTTCTTGAAGACCGGCAGGTCAACGGTGTGGGTGACGAACATATCACCATCGAAGTCCGCGGCGGTACAATCACCGGAGGCCTGCACGGCACCCGTGAAGCATCTCTGGAACAGGCCGAAATCAGCCTCATCCACGTCGCCGTCCATGTCAAGGTCCGGTTTCACCGTACCGATGACAACGGTGACCCCTATTTTCTTGTCGTTGTCCGAGCCGGTGATCGTGATCGTTCCGGTGTGCGTTCCCGGCGGCAGCAGGTCATAGGAGACCACGTGGACGTTGGTGGTCGGCGGGTCCTGAACCGATGTGCCGTCCGGCGGCACGATGTGGATCCACGGCACATTCGCGGTGACGTCGTACTCCAGATCACCGCCAGCGCCGCCGCAATTCCAGATCTCCACGTTGTCCTCGGCAATCGGGTCTCCGACGAACGCCTCCTGATACAGGGCATCCTTGTTCGCGCACACCCACGGCTTGAGCGGGATGGGCTGGAGATTGACATTGCGGTAGAAGCTGTCTTCGTTCAACATCGCGTCGTAGACCGTGACGCGAAGCTCGCCCGGATACTGGCCCACCGGCAATTCACCCATCTCTGCCGGCAACTGCACCCCCCACGTCGGGTTGGAGACGGCTGAAAGGACATAATCTTCGATGACTTCACTGAGCGTCACGTTGTCGAAGTAGGCCTCGACACCTCCCGTGGAGTTGCTGCCCGCCTTGAGGATTACCGTCATAATGTTGCCTGTCGCCTTGCGGCGCCCCAGACGGTGGTTCCAGTCCACCTGGTTCTTCGGCGGGGCGTACTGGTCGTGCGTCCAGACCCAGCCGAAGCCGGTGCCGATCGCGCCGGGGAAGCCGTAGGTGACGTTGTCATAGGCAAACATGTAGTTCTTCTCGACGATTGGGCCATTGTCCGCCTGGTCCATGTCGAAAGGTCCGTCAACCAGAATGACCTCCCACCAGTTCGCATCACCCAGTCTCTTGCCCTTCCACTGGCAGTCCAATCGATAGGTCTTGCCGGGCGTAACGGCAACTTGCTGGTAAACGCCGAAACTGCTGCTGGTCTGGCTGCCACCGAGGCGAAGGCACTTCGTGCCGCCCATCGAGCTGACATTGGTGTTGTTGAAGTCCCACACCTCATTTTCGCCCCAGCCGGCCCGCCACGTGTTCCAACCCGTCGAGCCATTCTCGAAATTGCCGTTCGTCAGCAGGTCGGCCCCCAGGGTCGCCACGGCCAACTCAGCTCGCGTGACCCCGACGTTGTCCGAGAAGCTGTTGAGCGTGACCGTCTGGCTGTTCACAAGCGTGCTGCCCTCCAAAACCGAAATCCCGCCGAGCATCGGCGGAGTGGTCTCGGCCTCCGAGCCGTTCGGCGAATTCCAACCACCATCATGCGACAGGCCAAACCAATTCCGCCACAGGGCGACACGATCGCCTATCTGGGTGATCCTGGAGGTGTCCATGGTGCCCAACTGGCGGTTGTATGCCCAGCGGAGATACCGCACGTACTGCGGGTCATATCCCATCAACAGCGCAGCAATCGTATCCACCGCTACCGCATCTCTGCCTGCAGTGATCATCTGCATGTTCGGGTCGATTTGCAGACTGGGCCAATAAGATGGACCATTCACAATTCCGATCAGGCCGTCAACAATCGCGAAATCCATGGGCCGGAACAGGTTCATGTCGACGATCGTGTAGTTCACGATCGCGTTTTCGACGTCGTTCGTGGGGAGGGGAGGATAATCCCAGCCGGCCGCCTGACCAGGATTCCAGGCATTCAGTCCCGGGACATCCAGGTAATGTAAGGCGAGTTTCATCTGCTGACCATGACCATACTCGTAGCTGCCTCTCGCATGATAGATGTCGCTCGGGCCGCAACCGATTCCCTGGTTCTTCATCGCGGCGGTCATGTCCGCATTGGAGTGATTCTTGAGCGTTGGAACGTTGATGAACACATCGCAGTGCAGCACGATGTTGGGTACCCAGTAGTGCTGCCGAACCAACGCGTTGTCGATGGTCACCTGCGTGACCTTCGCCGGATCGAACTGATCCAGTCCTCCCGAATCGTTCAGGTCGACCAATTCTACTGTCGGGTCGTATATGAACCACTGCTGCCCGGACACCGGGTCTGTCGTATAGCCGCAGTTGATGAAGGCCGTCTTCGTGATGTTGCGACTTGTGTTGCCGTCAGGCCAAGGGAAACCGCTGGCCGAGCCTTCGGCAATCCTTACCAACGTACTGAGACCTGTCCGGGCTGCCGCCTCCTTGACCAGTCGCACCGCCGAGGCCATGACGCGCGGGTCCGTGACGATACCGTTTTCAGGATAGGTCGCAATGGGAATATCGGTGACCAAATTCGGCTTGAGAACGATGTCAAGCAGGTTGTCACTGTTCTTGTCCACCATGATCTGGTCGAGTCCGCCAGCCCGCGCGACTGCCCGCTCGACCAGCTCGTCGATCTCTGCGGCCGTAAAGGGATCCCGGGCAGGCGGCGGCAACGGGTTGCCGTACTCGTCCTTCTGTCGCCAATTGTAGAAAGGCATGTGCGCCATGCCTACGACGGCCGGATCAGGCTCCACGGCCGGCGGAGGCACATTTGGCGGCGTGGCCGCCGGTTGGATCAACTGGTCCGCGTATTGATAAGTCTCGATGCCGACGACACCAACAACGCACAGGATCGCGGCAGCAATCACTTGCCGCCGGACAAGCACAGCCTTGGGCAACCTCTGTCCGTGCTTGTGCTTGCGCAAGAACAGACTGACAGGAATGAGGGCCGCGATGAACGCGCCGACGTTGACAGCCGCGACCTGCTGGCACGGGTAGGACAGACGCCGAGGCTGCGTGCCGCTACGATACAGAAGCCAGAACAGGGAGGCGATGAAAATCGCTACCCGGTTACGAAAGACCAAGTACCAGAACCAGGACCAAGCCCATCTGAGCCTCGCCCCCAAACCCTCCCCAGCCAGTGCAGGACTGCTTGAACGATATTTACAGCAGTGATGACCGTGAAGTGAACGGTTCCCTTGCGCGTCCGTATGCCGCTCCTCGTTCATATCTTCCCTCACACCGTAATTAGAATGCCGAACGGCTCAACTCCGCCAAGGCGCAGAAAGGACTTGCCGAACGACAGCCTTCCATCGCCAACTCCGCATTGGATTATATCACG
>CAZTQK010000442.1:0-4977 GCA_964615635.1 uncultured Planctomycetales bacterium | reverse complement strand
GGCAGCACCGGGATTACCAGGGTCTGCCCTGCCAAGACGAAGTGCCGGTCGCGAACCTTGTCGCTGTTTGATCTCAGCAGGAAATCGACAACCGCGTTGGACTCGTCGTTGTAGTGCTTCCGGGCAATCCTCATGAGGCTATCGCCCCTCTGAACCACGTAGGTGGCGGGCGCAGTCACGTCGGCCACCGCAGGAAAATGGTCCGGTGTCAACGACGGCGGCGTTAGAGAGGGCCTGATCTCGGGGGGCGTTGCGGACGGACCGGGTTCCGGCGAAATCTTCGGGCTCTCCGGCCGAATCGAGGGTTCCGCGCCGTTGGTCGGGGCAACCCGGACCGGTGCGATTGTCGGCACGTCCGTACCCACCCGCGGCTCGGGAGTCAGAGTCTCAGTCAGCTCCGAGCCGCCGGGGCCCAGATCACGAGAGTCGGGTCTGGCGTCAAAAACCGACGGGGTGGGAAGGCCTCTGCTCCAGGGTTCGGTTGCGTGCGTCAGCGATTCGGCGACGCGCTCGGCCGTTGAGACCGCTGGGCTCGTGGCGGGTCCTCCAGAAACGGTCCGTTCGGGCAGTCGAGCAAGAGTGTCGGGCCGGCTGGTGGCCGAATTGCCATGCCGCGACAACATCATCTGGAGGTCGCCACTCGGCGGACGATTGCCAGTCTGCAACAGCAACACCGCAAAAACCACGATGAAGCCCAGGCCCATGAGCAAGCCGATTTTCGTCTCGCGAGTCATCGAAACCTCCGTGTCATACGTGAAGAACCCGTCCCTGAGAATAACGGATTGCGGGCCACCGGCATCGCCCGCAAACCGCTCACGCCTTGTCGCTGCGGCACGGCCAACACATGCCGCGACCCATGCGACACCCGCGCTGATGTTTCTGGTCGTCAGTCCCCAATCCCGACTGCACGCCGCTCGCGCCAGCGGCTTTCAGTCAGGCCACTTCCTGCACATCTGCGGTACGCATGGCAACGCGGAGTCTCGCGCTGCGCGACCGGGGGTTGAAGCTGACTTCCTCGTCCGAAGGACGGATCGGCTTCTTTGTTTTCACTTCATACACGCCAAGTCGCTGCTGTGCAAGAAAATCTCTTTTGACCAACCGATCTTCGCCGCTGTGGAAACTGATCACCGCGATCCGTCCACCAGGCAACAGTCGTGTCGGCGCAACCTCCAACAGGGTTGTGAGATTCTCCGTCTCGCGATTGACCGCCATACGCAGCGACATGAAGGTTCGCGTCGCCGGGTGCAATCGGCCAGAATGCGAGTCGGCCGACACGCCCAGTGCCGAGCAGATGATTTTCACAAGCTCGGCGGTGGTTCGGATGCGTCCTTCGCGGCGAACCTGACAGATCCACCTGGCTATTCGTCGGCTGCGACGTTCCTGGCTGTGACCATAGATTAGATCGGCCAATTCGCTCTCGCTCAACGAGTTTATCAGGTCGGCCGCGCTGGTTGTCAGCCGATCATCCAGCCGCATGTCCAATGGTTCGCACTCCGCGAACGTCAAGCCGCGGGCCCCGGCAAGCAGTTGATCGGTACTGACACCAAGGTCGGCAACGATAACACCCGCCTTGCCGACACCCAGCCGATCCAGTACGTCACCGAGCTGTGCGAAATTGTCACGAATCAGATCGACGTGGGGTCCGCCCTCGGCTAAGCCCGCGCGTTCGAGTCTGGCCTTGGCCTTGGTCAGGTTGTAGGGGTCAACATCCAGTGCGATCAACCGGCCGGCCGGCCCGACCGCCTTGGCCAGCAAACAGGCGTGGCCACCGTGTCCCACGGTGGCGTCCACAACAATCTCTCCCGGCTGGGGGGCAACCCATGCCATGATGGGTCCGCACAACACCGGCTCATGCTCGATCTGATCGCGATCCACGGTCAGCCCGCACCCCAACACCAGATACGGGCCGATTCCTCGCGACCTTGGAATAAGAGGGCACGGTCACACGTCCTTGGCGACCCGTACCCAAGCTCCCTGATCGCCGGCAGCATTGGCCGCGTTTCCGGGCGGTTCGAAAGCACACGTCCTTCGCATCTATCGGCCGCCGCCGACCCGTCCGCGTCATCGGGTCCGGTCGTGGGTGACCCTGCAAAAAACGATGCCGAACACCCGGACGCCGGCCGCAGTCGCCAGTGGAACAGATCCGTCGATCAGGAAGTGCTCAGCCCGGCGACTCCTTTCGCTTCTACTGCTGAATCCGTCGGGCTCGGACACGATCAGGATGCGCTCCTGCGACCGATCGCGACCGATTAGCCATCTCCCCGTCTCGTCCACTCGCTGCGACTTCAGCAAGGGCTACATTCTCGCAAGCCCCAAGTCACGCTGCCTTCCCCACCTCGCCTCGCTATGAATATGGGCTGGTCGGGAAGAGGATCCGATCCGCGCCCGTCGAACCCCCTTCCCTGACCGTTCCCTCGCTCTCGCCAATGACCAGGCCCTCGTCAGACCGGCCTCCGTTCAAGCCCTTCGGTCCTCAGTGGGCCCCGTTGAGCTTGCTCATCTCTGTTTTTAGTCTGGCCTGCCGGAGTAGGTCGGGATAACGACCCCAGTTCTCCTCGATGAACCGACCGAACTGCTCCCGATTCCAGATTACCAAGTGATCCCGCTGCCCGGCCAACGTCACTTTCCTTCCCAGGCCGGTGTAGTCCAGCGCCCGTTGCGGCAGGACAACCCGCCCTTGTTTGTCGATGTCCAACAAGGTGGCCATCGCATAGAAGACCTGCTCGAAGTCCTCCTTCTCGTCGTTGGCCGTCAACGAGGCATGATAGGTTTCTGCATAACGCTCGAAGTAACAGTCGGCATACAGGGCCAACGTTCCTTTTCGATTGCCGGGCACCAAGTAGAACCGCGTTCCGTCCTTCTCCGCATCCAGTTGGGCTCGAATATTGGCAGGGATCGACAGACGGTTTTTCGGATCCACCGCTAGTTCATATATCCCGGTGAAGATCATGAAGCCTGCGACGCGCCGATTACCCAATTTCAACCATTTCTAGGTCCAACGATGGGAATACATACCACACAGACCCACCTCATGGCAAGCGTTTTTTTGGAATATTTGCCTTATCTGGAATCTTTTTTTGTTTCGGGATTTGTTCGCCCCAGATGTGGGGCTTGGTCGTGGAAGACTTCCTATGAATCGAGACCGCAAGGACGGCTAGCGCAAAAAATGCGCCGCCGGTGTCACCCGACATGGTGCCAAGCCAAATGATATCCGGAAGCGGTCATAGAAATTGTGCTTAATGCCGGACCGGCACGGTGAGCTGGGCGAAGAATATGTGGGTGATCCGGGCTCCGGGGGATGAAGTGGGAGGGCATGTGGACTGGTGGAACGGCTATCAACCGGCCTTGTTGTATGGCCGCTGCAACGTTGCCAGCACCCCGGGTTGCAGAAACACGCGCTGCTTGGGGTATGCGCCAGCCTGGCGGCAGAAAGTGAACAACTGCGTCAGCTCGAACATCAGTTGGTCGAGATAATCCGCCGCAGCGTCGGCCCGCCAATGCACAAGCTGGCCAGCGTGAAAGAAGGCCGTGGTCATCCCCAGTCTGATACGCAGCGTGGGCTCAGGAACACCGTATTCCCGCACGTATTGGTGTTCAAGCCCCTCCTCTACGGCCCACTTCACGGCCAGACGATCCGCAGGATGCACGATCATGGCTCCATCCCTTTCGTGCAGCTTTCCGTCAGACAGACGCAGGCGGCAGGTATCGGCAGACCCGGAAGGCGATGCTTCCTGGTAATTGGCTTTGAGCGAGGGAACTATCAAGCTTTCGTCTGCGGTCCAAACGCATTACACTCGACAGCATTGTGGAGAGGCATCGCCTCCGGATCTGCTACTGAGTCAAATGGATGTGAAACGCTCACACCCCCATTCTCATATCAGACGGCGGGCCGCCATGAGTCCTGCCCCTCGTGAATCGCAAAAACCGCAAGAAAACGCTTGCAATGACGGACACAGGCGGTTTTAATCACACCCTTCGGGACGACCGGCTCAATGGACTGACGCCGCAATGTCCCGCCAGTCAGGATAAGGCTTAAAAGCCCATCGATGAAGCATCCCTTCTTCATCGATGGGGCCTGTCCGAAGCGGTCGTGCTCTTGGTTTCCGCCGAACCGCTTCGCGAGCCGGTTTCGTCTGTCCAACATCTCCTTCCTGGATTGCGTCCCGAACTCTTTCTTGGCACCAGTGTCTCGCCGGTGTGAGTTCAGGGTTTCGCGAAACACACTAGATGGGCTTGGCCCGATTGCGGAGGCCTCCTTGCCGTCCGCCAAAGCCCACCGTACGTCCAGCCCGGCCGCCACATCCTTGTCCGCACGGCCGAGAACGTACGTTCTGCACCGGCCGGAGCCGTCCGGGCACCGGTCGCATCGAACGTTAACTTGGACTCTCTAGATCCGTCCCGCTAAGACTTGCGATCCATCGCACAGAAAGAGCGACTCCCCGGGGAGGAGTCACAACCTTGCCCTCGATCACCACTAGATAGGTGGGTCGGTCCATCATTCTTACTGACCTCATGGACCGCAAACGTGTGCTCGACAAACCGGTCCGGCATTCAGCCGGATTGCTCCCTCTTCGCCAGCCGCTACTAACATAACACTTTATCGGTCATGAGCAAGAGGGGCAAATACCCGTTTTGACGAATGTTACGGCACTTTCTGCCGATCTGTCGCCAAGAAACTCACAGGTTACCAACATCTGGTTGAAGCATCTATTTTCCCCATCGATTCGTGGGTGGGGTGGATCCGTCACAGACGAATACCGGCGCACAAAGTTTTTTTCGTTCTATGAGGATCACCGCAAGGGTCGCCGTCATCCAAGCTGGCGCAAGCTTCGATAGAACATGACTCTATATCAGAAACCACAAACACAAGAGGCAACGCCGGAAGAGTCACCCTCTCGGCGGATGATCCCCGAACCGGCGCGAACCTAGACCCAAAATAAGCGAGTACAACTGGCTTCGCGCGTAAGAAAAGGCCTT
>CAZTQK010000441.1:0-4994 GCA_964615635.1 uncultured Planctomycetales bacterium | reverse complement strand
GTTCGGAAGATGGGCCGGGAATCCCGAATCGGAGCCGGCCGCGGCGCTTGCGCAGCGGCTGGAGGCCGGGTTGACCCGTGTCGAGGGCCGGATCAAGGAGGCCCTCAACCGAGCCGGGGGGGATGTGAGCCGCGAGGAAGGGGAGAATTTCTTCCGATTGCTCGGCGGATACCGCGGCGTTTCCGAGGCGGCTCTGGCTTACGCGCAAACGGCCGAGCGCATCCATTGGGCCCGTTGGAGAGAGGAACGATTTTCATGAGCCACATTCCCAGTGAATTCACCGTGGGAGGCATCTACCTGCCGCCTTCCCTCGTGGCCGGCTGCCTTGGCGTTCTGCTGGCATATTGGACCTCCCGCGCGCTGAACCGCAGACGGCTGTCCCGGAATCTCTTTTATCCGCCCTTGGTTTTCGTGGCCTTCGCACTGCTGTACACAGTCATTATCGGGTATTTGCTAATACCGTTTTGACCGGGAGGAATCTTTGGCGATGAAATTCGAACGAAAACACATCATCACTGGAGGGATTGTACTCCTCGCGATCGCGGCCGTTCTCGTCAAGTACTGGACGCACCTGACAAACCCCTGGACCCGCAACGGACAGGTGCAGGCCCATGTGATTGAGATCGCGCCGCGCGTCTCCGGCCCCGTCGTCGTCGTGGCGGTGCAGGACAATCAGTTCGTCCGCGCCGGCGACCTGCTGTTCGAGATCGATCCGCGTACCTACAAGGCAAGCCTGGACCAGGCGCGCGCCCAGCTCGATCAGACGGGCGACAATGTCAGGGCGTTGACGAAACAGGTGGATTCGGCCAGGGCGGGAGTGGACGTGGCGCGCGCTTCCATTCAACAGGCCAAAAGTGCCATCGCGCAGGTCGATGCGGCGGTTGTGAAGTACAAGGCCGAGTACGATCGGCAACAGGAACTGTTGCCCAAGAACGCCACGTCGAAAAAAGCCGTCGAACGTGCCCAGGCCACTTACGTGATCAGCCTGGAGGAAAAGAAGGCTGCGACGGCCGTTCTCGTCCAGAGCGAGGCGAATCTGGTCAAAGCGCAGGCTGCACTGGCCGAGGTGCAGGCCAAGCTCGGCGCTCTGGGCGATGAAAATGCGCAGATTCGCCAGGCCCAGGCAGCACTCGATCAGGCGAAACTCAATCTCGAGTTCACGCAGGTGCGCGCACCGGCGAACGGATACGTTACGAATCTCCGCCTTTCGACAGGCAGTCATGTCGTCGCCAACCAACCGGCGCTGGCCCTCGTCGATACCTCGAGTCATTGGGTGGATGGCTACTTTAAGGAAAACGTCATCGCGCGCATCAAGCCCGGCGATCGTGCGGTTGTCATTCTCATGACGTACCCCGATCGGCCCATCGAGGGAGTCGTAGACAGCCTTGGCTGGGGCATTTATCAGCAGGATGGCAGCACGGCGGGAAACCTCCTGCCGCGGGTCAGTCCGACCTTCGAGTGGATCCGGTTGGCCCAGCGGATCCCTGTTCGGGTCCGTCTTCTCGAGGTGCCGGAGGACATCAAGCTGCGCATCGGAACGACGTGCTCGGTGCTGGTCAGAACCGGCACAGCCGCCGGTCGACAGGACGGATCCCGCGCGTCTCAAGCCAGGTAGGGGAATCTGCATGAAACGGGCAGTCAAAATCATCAGTCTTCTCGCAGGGTTCAGTTGCTTTCTCGCCGGCTGCATGGTGGGTCCTGCCTACAAGCCCCCCACGGCCCCGGTCGCAACGCAATGGTCCGAATTTGAGGATAATCGCCTGAAGACGACGCCGCCCGTGGAACCGCGCTGGTGGAAGGACGCCTTTCAGGATGCGGTCCTCGACCGGCTTATCGATGAGGCCGTGGCGGGCAACCTGACTCTCCGCTCGGCCGGGCTGCGTGTGCTGCAGGCGCGCCAGGTCCTCCTGATCACAAAGGGAACTCTCTTTCCTCAAGAACAGTTTGTCGGTGCATCCGCCGCGGTGGTGGACCCGGGAGCAGGGGCTGGGTCGTCACAGGCTTACAGCCTGAACTTCAACCTCACGTGGGAAATCGATGTCTGGGGGCGAATCCGGCGTCAGATCGAGTCGGCGTCGGCGGCCCTGGACGCAACCCTGTCGAGCTACGACGGGGTCCTTGTGACCTTGATCAGCGAGGTCGCCCAGACCTATCTGCTCATTCGCACCACCGAACAGCGGCTCGCGGTTGCCAGGAAGAACGTCACCTACCAGGAGGAAAGCGTGCGCATCAGCCGGGCGAAATTCGACGCCGGTGAAATCAGTGCCCTTGATGTCGAGCAAGGTCAGACACTCCTCTCCAACACGCGGGCCTCGGTGGTGCTCCTGGAGCAATCCCTGCGCCAGTTCAAGATCGCGCTTGCCATTCTCCTCGGCCGGTTGCCGCACGACCCCACAAGGGGGCTGGGCACGCCCGGAGCGATCCCGGCGGTTTCGCCGGTGCTTGCGGTCGGCATGCCGCAGGACCTGATCCGTCGCCGCCCCGACATTCGCGCAGCCGAGCGCAGACTGGCGGCGCAAAGTGCCCAGATCGGGGTGGCCGTGACCGACCTCTATCCGCAATTGGCTTTGGGAGGCGTGATCGGCCCGACGGTGAACACGGCGACCGGCCAGGTGTTTGCAGACCTCTTCAACTCGGGCTCTGTCGCCTACAACTTCGGGGGTTTGGTGCGCTGGAACATCCTTAACTACGGACGAATCG
Organism: uncultured Planctomycetales bacterium; assembly: GCA_964615635.1. Lineage (GTDB taxonomy): Bacteria > Planctomycetota > Phycisphaerae > UBA1845 > PWPN01 > JAUCQB01. The sequence continues at coordinate 2,294 of CAZTQK010000441.1, read as the reverse complement.
AGAACAACATTCGTCTCCAGGATGCGACCTTCCAGCAACTGTTCGAAGATTACAGGCAAATCGTCCTCCGGGCACAGGGCGAAGTCGAGAGTGCCCTGGTGGTGTTCTTTCAATCGCTGTTGCAGCTCAAGGAATTGCAGCAAGCGGCTGATGCGGCGCAGCGGGCCGCCGACGTCTCGATGGAACAGTACATGGAAGGTATGGTGGATTACAACACCGTTGTCAGCACCCTGAGAACCCTCGCTACGCAGCAGGATCAACTCGCCTCCATTCGGGGGGCCGTAGCGGTCAATCTCGTCGAGGTGTACCGATCGCTCGGAGGCGGCTGGGAGGTCCGCCAAAGCGATAACGCGGACGATCTGATCCCGGAGGAGACCAAGGCGGAAATGAGAGATCGCGGGGACTACTGGCCGGGCAAGGATTGAGAACGCGCGAAATGCCGTCTCGAAGGAACAGTTTCTCGGCAAGAACAACTCAGCCGTCGACGACCGAACGGGGGTTGTCTCTGCCTGCGATCGGTAATGCATGGGAATAGGCCCGGATGGCGTTGCAGGCCATCGATGGGAACCATGCGTACGAGGTTAGACGGAGAATGCAGGCGGAAAGAACCTCTACGGCCGATGCGCCCTGGTCAAACGAACGGCACGACGCGTGAGTAAGGCGCGTTTTGTTGCAAGCCCGCAAATGAATGCAAGGAAGGAGTACTTTGATGGCTACGTTCAACTCCTCGCAGGAGCTGACCCGCACAACGCTGTCCCTGCTCTTCATCGGGGTCCTGATTGCGGCAAACTTCTGGATTCTGAAACCGTTTCTGCCTTCCCTCGTCTGGGCTGTCATCATCGTCGCGTCCACCTGGCCGGTCCTGCTTCGTATCCAGTCGGCTCTGGGCGGCAAGAGGGGTCTGGCCGCGGCGGTCATGTCGCTGCTGCTGCTGGCGCTGCTGATCGGTCCCGTCATCGGGGCCGTATTGACCATCCTGGAAATTCCCGATCGTGTGGGCGCGCTCATGAGGTCCCTGGAGACAGAGGGCTTTCCCCCGATTCCCGAATGGGTGACGGGGATCCCCTTCGTCGGGCAGAAGATTGCCGAGACCTGGGGAAAACTGGCCTCAGCCGGGCGAGAAGACCTCGCGGCATACCTGGCCCCCCATGCGGGGACGATCTTCAACTGGCTTGCCGACCGTGTCGGTGGACGGGTGATGATGATCGTCCAGTTCCTGCTGACCGTCATCATCGCCGCGATACTTTACTCCGGGGGTGAAACTGCGGCGGATGCGGTGCGGCGCTTCGCACGCCGTCTTGCCGGACAGCGCGGCGACGACGTGGTCGTCCTGGCCGCCAAAACGATCCGAGGGGTGGCACTTGGTGTCGGCCTGACTGCCGTCATCCAGACCGGCCTCGGGGCGGTCGGCCTTGCCGTGGCCGGCGTGCCCGCGGTCACGGTGCTCACGGCCGTCATGTTCATCCTCTGCATCGCGCAGCTGGGTCCGGCCCTCGTCCTGTTTCCGGCTGTGGGCTGGCTGTTCTGGAGCGGCCAGACCCTCTGGGGCATCGTGCTTCTGGTGTGGTCGATCATCGTCGTCGCCCTGGACAACGTCCTGAGGCCCGTTCTCATCAAGAAAGGCGCCGACCTGCCGCTGCTCTTGATCTTCGCCGGCGTGATCGGGGGTCTCCTGGGGTTCGGGATCATCGGCCTCTTCATCGGACCCGTGGTGCTGGCCGTGACGTACACCCTGCTGGGTTCCTGGGTCGGCGACGCCCCGGTGGAGACCCACCAGGGGCATACGGGGAATCCGCAGGGGATGTCGTAATCATGCCTCTGTCGAGCACAGCGCTCTCGATCCCTTCCAGGTTCTCCGGCTCGGATGGCTTCAGCCGTGACAGAGAGGGCAACGGGGTCCTCATGAGACCGCACACGAAGCCTAGAGTCTGAAAGCTCGAAAGGGTCTTCCACCCGCGACAGCAGAATCGGGTTGCACGTTGAAGGGCATGAAGACTATACTTGCTGCCGTCGGATCGGTCATGGGGATCGCGGTTTCTCCGGAACAAACGGAGACTTGCACGCTTCCATCATGGGGTACATCATGAGGTTCTTAATAGTGAAGGAGGGAAGAGTTCGTGAATCCTAAAGTTGCGATCGCGTGTCAGGGGGGGGGCAGCCAGACGGCCTTCACGGCCGGCGTGCTGAAAGCCCTGTTCGAGAACAACATTCAGGACCGCGTCGACATCGTCAGCCTGAGCGGTACATCAGGGGGGGCGATCTGTGCCTTTCTCATCTGGTACGCCCTGAGGAAG
>CAZTQK010000440.1:0-5033 GCA_964615635.1 uncultured Planctomycetales bacterium | reverse complement strand
TGGTTACGTGAGTTCAGCCCTCGGTCACGAACCTTGCAGGCCGCAGCAAATGCCGCCTGGTCCGCCGGGGGTGGCGGCGGCTTGGTCTGGGCTAGCGGATTGAACTGATACTCACCATACCCATTCGGGGAAACGACCACGCAATTGGAGTATGGATTGCGGTCGGCAGCCAGGGCCATCCGCGGGTCGAGACGGCCGATTCGTGTGGAATGCGTCTCGGTCTGTTGGGTTGCCGTGGTCTGCGGGGCCGGCAGCACGAGAAAGGAGTAGCTGAACTCGGTCATCTCCACGCCATCGCGAGAGACCTTGGTGCCGTCGAAGTCATACATGCTTCTCCCTCTGCCATCGATCACGGGCATCGGGACTGTCCCGTTGCGATCATGCCCGAGAGACTTGACGGCGGATGGACAGACCAACTGCTTCGGCTGTAGATAGGCTTTTCGGCCACCCAGAAGGAGCTTGTAGTATCCGCGTGTGTTGCTTTGGTTGGGGGCATTGGGCGACGTCGCGGTCTCGTCTGCCGGCCCATCCTGAAGCTCCCGGCGGTCACCGACGCGGTTGCCGGAGATTCCCTCGCTCGCCTCGGATGGTCGCCAGACCGACGGCAAAATCCCATCATTGGCCTCGCTGTAGATGATGACTGCTTGCGCGAAGGCTTTCAGATTCGCCACACACATAGTCCGTCTCCCCGGTCTATTCTGGTGACTGGTCAAGAAGACCATGAACGCCGCCAACACAACAAGTGCGACAAGGATGGCGAGCAGCTCAATCGATGTGAAGCCTCTGACGCGTTGAGGGTGTCTCATCACGGTTCTCCTCATGCTGGGTCACCGAGAACCCACGTGCAAACCACGTGCCAAAGGTCAGAACCCCTCCAACGCAACGTAGGAGGGGACAACGAGGGGTCACATCCTGGCGGCTGGTTGAAATGAACCAACTGCTGGTTCAAATCAACCACCAGGGTGACGAACCTCGGCCCCAACGGCAGCCTTTTCAGAACAACCGCACCACTTCCTGGCGGCCACCTGCCCAGCCTTCCCCCGCGGGAGCCGCGTCATCGGCACGAGAAGCAGGTGCATACAGCCAGGTCACCGCAGCCAGAGAAGCCCCTATCAAGACCCTGAGGCCCACGCCCATTTTCCGCGTTCACCGCTCGGCCATCGCCTGGAGCATTTCCAGGGCCCGGGGGTACTGGGGGTCGATTTCCAGGCAGCGGTTGAGGGCCTGACGGGCGAGGTCGGATTGGCCCGACGCCATTTGGATGCTGGCTCGGGCGTAGGGGTACGACGGATCGCGCGGCGAGAGTTGTTCGGCGCGGGCGATGGCGTCGAGGGCCTCTTTGGTGCCGCCGGTCTTGTGCTCGGCCAGCGATAGGTTGTACCAGAAACGAGCCTGCGAAGCGTCGCGATGGACGGCGGCCCGAAGTGAATCACGTGCGGCGACATCCTCGCCCATCTCGCTGTAGAGCAGACCCAGCCAATAGGGATAGTAGGCGTTGTTCGGCTCGATCCGCGTGCCGTCGTGCAGCACACCGACGGCATCGAACGACCGTCCCTGCTGGTGCAGGAGCGTGGCGTACTCGTGCCGGGCGGGAGCCAGTCTTGAATCCCACTTGAGGGCTCGCTCAAGCCATGGGGCCGCCTCGGCAGAGCGTCCGGTGTCCAACAACAGCCGAGCCTGTTGATACGCGCCCATCGGTTGATCAGAACGGTAGTCGAGAAACGCGGTCAGCTCACGGCCGGGCGGCGAGGTCAGGTCGATCCGCCGGCGCAGAGCCCACACGGCCTTGATGCGCACCAGGCGGCTCGGACTGGCCAGCATCGGGGCCAGCAACTGAGACACGCTCTGACCCAGCGGCTCAAGGGCGTCTATGGCCGTGGCCTGAACCAACGGCGACTCATCCCCCAACCGACTGACGAACTCGATCGCCACTGCCTGCTGCATCGGCGATTGCTCGGGGCTCTGAAGCACCGCGTCGAGAAACTTGAGGTTCACCGCCCGCCAGTTGGGGTTCTTCTCTTCGCGCAGCATGGCCAGCAGGTCGGGAGCGGCGGACAGATCGCCGGCCTTGAGCCGGGCCTGGAGCCTCGCTCGCGTCTGTGTCGGGCGGTCCATCCGCTCGCCGTACCACTCCTGGACGTACTTGATGTTCCAGTCGAGGCCTTCCTTCTCATGGCAACGACTGCAAGCGTTAGGAATGCCGTGCTCCTTGGTCAGCATCGGATCGGGGATGGTCATGCCATGGTCATGCCGCCAGTGCCGGGCCATGTAGACAGTCTGCGGCATGTGGCAATCGATGCATTTGAACCCCGGCTTGTCAGACGGGTGACGGCTGTGCTCGACCTCATCGATCGGCCGCTTCGTGGAGATGCCCTTCTCGTGGCAGCGTTGGCACAACTTATTCTCGGTCGTGGCAACCTTGCCGCCGTGATAGTAGTGGCAGTCGGTACACCGCACGCCCCAGGCGTACATCAGGCTGAGCGAGAACGCCACGTACTCGAAGTCCTCCTCGCGGACCTGCCCGTCGGGATAGAAGATGTCGGTAAGGTCGGGAATCACCGGGTCATAGTGGTCGAGGAACTGCTCGCCCGGGACGAAGTTGCCGGTCAAGGTACCGCGGCGAGCGTGGCAACCCGCGCAAGTCTCGATGTACCGGTCGCGGTCAAACTCAGGAATGGTCGGGTCGCCGGGTTGGTCGGGGTGCTGGTCCTGCCAGTCGTTGTGGGCCTGCATGGGCCCGTGGCACTGCTCGCAGCCAACGCCTTTCTCGAGATAGGTCGAGGAGTAACCGTCGTCCGACGCGCGGTAGCCCTTTTGGAACTTGGTGGTGTGGCAAACAGCACACATGTCGTTCCAGTTCATGCCGCGCTGCGACCAGTGGCCCCACTCCCAGTGCTGTCGGTCTTCGTCGCCGTAAACGTTGAACCATTCCTTCTTCGCCGGGTCAAAGGCCAATTCGGTGGCCTGCAGTCGGTCGCCGGGGAACGGAATGAGATATTGCCACAACGGATCGACGCCGATGACGCCGACGGGTTCAAAGTCTTGTTGCTTGCCGTCGGGACCCATGGTGGTCAGAACCAGGCGGCCATCTCGCATGTCGGCATGCGAGGTCTGAGTGCCGTGGCGAATCTCGCGACGAGGCGAAAACGCCTGATGGTCCAAATCGGGCACAATGTCACGCAGAGCATTGGCGTGATGCGATGTCTTCCACTCGGCATAGGCCTCTTCGTGACAGCGCTTGCAGGATTCGGAGCCGCCCCAGGCACTGGCAGCGGCCGGTGCGGAGGCGGGCTGGCTCGCGGGAGCACTAGCCGGCGCCGAGGCGGGAGGCGAAGGGCGGGAGTCACATGCGAGCACCAAACATGAAAGAAGCAATAGTATGAAGGAAACTCGCCGCACGCTCACCACACCAATCAAACCCAGAGCTTCAAAACAGCCGCACGGCCAGACAGGTTAGCCGACGATGCTGGAAAACAAAAGCGCGGAGTTGGAACTGGAATCAAGCGTCAGATGAGAGACAAGGCAATTGCGGTGATGTCGTCTTTGTACCACTGGGTGTCTGGCAGACTGAGGGCCAATTGACGAGCCTCAGCCAGTGCGACCTCCGGCCCGTCGAGTGCGAAACGGCGGAGCCATTCCGTTTCCAGCAGATTGAACGCCCGATCCCCATTGCCTCGCCGTCTGAAGAGGGCCTCGAGCCCGTCGGTGTGGAACAGGAGGATGTCACCATGCTCGAACTGGTGCTCGACCTTCTCAAACGCCTGATTCTCAAAGGCCCCGATCAGCCCGCCCTCGCTGACCAGTCGTTCCGGCCGGCATCCCGCACGCAAGAGGATCGGGTAGGGAACACCTCCGCGGGCCCAGCGAACCCGGCAGGTGGTCTGGTCAAAGATGGCGTGAAGGCCGGTCACAAACTGGCATTGCGACAGGTTCGAGCGTATCAGCTCGCGGTTGAGACGTGCCAGGAGTTCGTCCGGCTCGATGAGCTTGTCTTGTCGGGCGACGACTTCACGTGCCCTGAGGACGTTCTTGACGAAAATGGTCAGCAGAGCCGCAGGCATGCCGTGCCCGGTGGCATCGGCGATGGACACGCCGAGCCGATCTTCATCGATCCAAGAGATGTCGTACAGATCGCCGCTCACTCGGTCGGCGGGCAGGTAGAGCATCGAGACCGACAACGGACCGGTGTCGTCCGGCAGCGCAGGCATCAGATCGGCCTGTAACTGGCTGGCCATCTCGATCTGCTCGTCGAAATGCCGAGCACCGGCGGTCAACTCCGCATCACGGCGCCGCAGTTGTGCAAGCTCCTGCTGCATGCGGCGCAACGGAGCGCGTATTTCGCACAGGGCCTTGATACGGCCGGTGAGTTCATCAACACTGGCCTGCGCGGGCATCTGCTCGACCGCCATTCTGGCCGCCGGCAGATGTGAGGAGGTTGGGTCGCTGTTGGGCATTCGCACAGGCCGCCCTTCACGAGGCAGAACCAGCGTGGCACAGGCCCGGTCGGAAGCATCCACCAGAATCCGGTCCAGAACATCATCCGATTCGTTGCGGTCCGAGAGTATGACACAGACATCGGCAGAGGGTGAGACGCCGTTGGTCAGGGCCTTTGCCAGAGAGCGGATCGACACGCGTGCCTGTAAGCGATTGAGCGCTGCCTGCAGCGACGGCGGGACATCGCTGTGCTCGATATCAACGATGAGTTGAACGTGCGGTGCGCTCACTGGTGGCTTCTCATGCACTGGGCCATCGACGGCACGACAAATCGCCGGCGTGCCGACTATCGGACCTCTCCGCATCATTCTTCGGTACATGCAGGAGGCGACTTGATGAGAGGCCGGTTGGACGGTCTATTGGTCTGTTAGTCTATTGGTCTGTTAGTCTGTTGGTCCACTGGTCTGGTTGGCGGCAACGAGCGGTCCGGGGGCTCAGCCGGTTCCATAAACGACTGCCGTCGGTCACGCCTGCCCAACTCCGGTTCTCGGCGACCGTTTCAGTCTTTAGGTTTCCGTCGGGGGGCGGAGCAGTATGGC
>CAZTQK010000439.1:0-5082 GCA_964615635.1 uncultured Planctomycetales bacterium | reverse complement strand
GCTGCAATCCGAGACCTCACTGGCCCGCGTCGAGGAGCCTTGGGCCAGTCATGATATCGAGCGGCTTTCGCGCGAACAGGACGGATGGCGTTCGCGAAACGCAGAGGTTCTCTGGCAGCGCCAGTTGTACTTCAGAGTGATGGACATCGTCGGCCGTTTCGTGAAATCCGACGTTTATCGGACGGGCAGGAGGGAGTGCCGGCCTCCGCAGGCCTTCCTCATCAACAGCATCATGGCACGCATCGAATTCCACACTCCCAGCCCGCTCGATTTTCTCTTTTTCGCCTTTGACAAGGCCGGCGCCAGGCTGTCACTGCCGGGCGCTTTCATCCACACGCACCTGGAGATGGCCGGCCAGGTTGACGTGGACGGGATGAAGCGGGCATTGGCCGGCGCCCACCGCCTGTACCCCGCCACGCAGGCCCGCCTCGAATGCTCTGCTCTGGACGGTCGGCCCAGATGGCGACTCAACTGTCCTCCGCCCGACATCGACCGGGTGGTTCGCGTCCACCTCCTGACGCCGCCGACGGAAGCGGAACTCTATCGTCAGGTCGACGCACTCATCAACCGGCGCATCGACCTGGTCACGCTGCCGCCGCTGCAGTTCCATATCTTGCGGGGCCTGCCCGCGGGCGACTGGGTGGTCGTTCGCTGGCCACACGCTTTCATGGATCTCCGGGGCGGCTTGGTCATCATGGAAACGATGGACCGCCTGTACCGTGAGCAAGTCGACCCGTTCTCGCTGCAGAGTGCGGGCGATGAGTTGCTGGACGGGCTTGGCAGTCTGTTGCGAGACAAAAGTGAACAGGTATCGGTTGCCGCTGGACCCAAATCCAACAATGCCGGACGGTCGGTCGATTTTCAGCTCCCGCCGTGCCCCGACTTCCGCAGGCTGGGGCCGCTGCGAACCGCCGTGCGCCGTCTGGACAATGACCAGTGTGCCTTGGCCCAGGACATCCTGGCGAGAACCTGCGCGCCCGCCCGATTCGGCGCCTACATCCGCGCCTGCGCCGTCCAGGCTCTGCATCGCACAATGCCGAGATCATCCGCAGAAAGACAGACCTACTCCATCCCATACATCCTCGAAGGGAGAGAGCCGCCCTATCGCAGCCCGGTCTGTCACAACGTCTTCAGCCTCGATCGTATCTGCGTGCCTGTCGAGATGGCCGATGATCGGGCGGCGGTCGCCCGTTTCCTGCACGAAGGCACGGCCCGGATGATCCAGAAGAGCCTGGTCACCGAGCACCTGAAACGCACGCTCCACATCACTCGGCTGCCGCTGGCGATTCTCGGCGCGTTTGTGCGTCACTCTCTCATCACCCCGCCGCCGGCACGGCAACGGGACGAGTTTGCCGTGCCTCCTTCGCTGCCCATGGGGTTCTCGCAGGCTTTCGGCTACGACCGGCGATCATTCTGCGGTGCTGAGCTCCGTTACGTTCACGCTTTTCGTCCGCCCTTGCCCCGAGCGGGCATCGGCCTGCAGGTGATCGGCGAGCAGGGACGATTGGCGATTTGCGGCTTGTGCTACGAGGTTCGTTGGGCCATGATGAATCGCATTCTGGACGACTTCCTGGAGGCCCTGCTAGCCCCTGGTTGAGCGGCGGGTGCGATCGTCGCCAAGAACCATAGAGACCGCCAGGGCCGGCAACATCACAACGCTGAGTGGACGCTCTTGACCCGATATCAGGAACCCAATCCGCTTGATCTGTATTTCTTCGCGGCCGATCAGGCGATGCGACGAGTCGGCCTGCCGGGGACAAACATCCACCTGTGTCTCGAACTGAACGGGCATCTCGATGTGGATGGCCTGAAACGAGCCGTGCAGGCGCTCTGGCGAGTCTATCCGGCCACGGGCGCTCGGCTGGAACGTTCGAGCATCACGGGCCGTCCCCGCTGGCGGCTCGGTGCTCCGCCCGCCGACGCGTCATGCGTGGTCCGCGTCTGCGAGTTTGCGGCAACCCGAGAACTTGATATCCACGGCCGCATTGAGGGCCTGCTCAACGAACCGATTGACTTGCGCGGCTTGCCGCCCGTTCGATTCGTGGTATTCCGCGGACACTCCGAAGGTGATCGGCTGGTTGCCCGCTGGCCTCACCCCCTGATGGATGGCCGCGGAGGCGTCACGCTGCTGGAAGAGCTCGACCGCCTTTATCGTGGGTCGACCGACTTCCGATCTTGCGTCACTGCCGGCGACGAATCGCGGCGCGATTTCGCCGAATTGGTGCGAGAGGCACCGCTCGTTCTCAAACCGCGAGAAGTGCTCAGTAGCACGGCCAACCTGCGTCCGCAAGGGTGGCGAACCGCACGTCTCAGTGATGGCATCCCCCTCGACAGGCTTGGGGCTGTCCGATTCATGTTGCGCCGATTGACTCCCGAGCAGACCCGGACGGCCAAGCAAATCTCGCTGCGTGTTTGCGGGTTTGCCCGGTTCGGCGATTTCGTGAGGGCGTGTGCCATCCGAGCGCTCGACCGCGTCATGCCCCGGCCCTTGCCGTCGGACGCAGGCTACTGCACGCTGAATCTGATCGATCTCCGCAAACGCAGGCAAATCGCGCCGGTCTGCCGCAATCTGACGAATGCTCTGCCGATGTACATCCCTGCGCGCATTGCACAGGACCGAAAGGCGGTCGCCGACCTGGCGCGCGACCAGATGGCAACCATGCTGCAATCGAGAACGATGCTCTTGAGACTCGCCACCGTTCACCGATTCACGTTTCTGCCCACCAGCCTGCTGGTCAACGTGCTTCACCATAGGCTTGTCGCGACGGGGCTGAAAGGCCTGCCGTCGGGCATGGGAAACGCGCCCTCTCTGCCGCTCGGTCTCATCGGTTCGTTCAGCAAGGGGATGCCGACGTTCTGCGGCGCGGAATTGACGAACATCTACGGGCTGCGGCCAGTGCCCTTCCAAACGGGGATTTCGGTCGACGTCAATGAAGCGCAGGATCGGATCAACGTCGCCGCAATGTATTATGAGCCGGCCATCAGCACGACCAGGATGGCTGGGTTTCTGGATGACTTCGCCGCCGGCCTGATGAGCACTGACTGACGCGCAGCATCGGCGATCCCTCACCGAGTCTTCCGGCGTGAATGCAGGACCGACGGGTGGTTCGCTGTGGGGCCGGGCCCTCGTGCTGATGTTCCTCGGGAGAGCCCACTCGCCCAAGGACCGGGGAAAGAACAAAGGGATGATGCGGCATTCCGGCCGGATTGGTCAGGCTACCGCCCGGCCCTTCTTCGCCGCCCTCTTCTCCGCCTTATCGACCTTCAGCTTCTGCCGATCCACAATGATCTGTTGCCAGATCTCATTCGCCTTTTTGATGTCCCCTTTGCGACATGCCTTCTGGGCGTCTCTCTGCTTGCTCTTGAAAGCTTTTGATTTTCTCGGCATCACAACTCCTTATTTCACACCTGAGTGCGTAGTCGCGCTCACCGTGAGCGCAACACCGCACGTCCACGAATCGCTCGCATCGACGAATGAAACCAATCCCAGCCTGCGAGCAACCCGCAACGTGCCTGGTTGCCAACTGATTGAGTTGTGATTTCCCGGATGACCTGCGTGACCCCGTCACCCGGCTTCGTGCCCCCATTATAGCACATCACTCCGCTACGGCTACCCCCGGAATGGTCGGCTGCCGCAAGGTACCCACACCTGTCAGAGGGAAGGTTGCCAAACAGGCCTTGCGAGGGTTATCTCCAGGCGGCCTCGACAACAACCCCGGCCGGTTCGTTGGGGAAATGGGCCAGGATGGTCTGATCCTGCTCCGTCCAGCCGACCTCGCGCTCGTTGCCGGCAAGATCTCGGGCGGTCAAGCTTGCCAGCTTCCTGCCGGCCGTGAAGAGGCGCAACAATCCAGGCGTTTCCAGCGGCCCACGGATCACCACTCGCAGCCGGCCGTGCTCGGCACGTTCTTCGATCAGGCGGTGAGTCGTGTGCAGGACCTGGGGCTTGCGGGCCTCGTCGTTTCCGGCGCCCAGAATGTCGGTCACGTCGCGGTAGATGCCGCTGGCACCGGGTTTGAGCTCGACATCGGTGACCAATGTGAACTGCGGGTCGACCACGTTGACGAACACACCAGGCAGCTTGAGTGCTTCTCGGCCGGCCCTGGCGATGACGAACGGACCTCGCTTGACACACAGGTAACCCGGCGTCTCCAACTCGCGCGATGAGCCGGTCTTGCTCCACGCCTGCTTGAGCAAAGGAAGATACGTCTCTTGCACGATCTTCGGCCGCCCGATCTCACGCGCCGAGATCAATCGACGCAGCACCCATCCCTTACCGACTTGCCGGTCGCCGTCTGCCTCGACATCTGTCAATCCAAGCTCTGCGATCAGGCGATGCAGCGGTGAAGGGTATCCCGCCTTGCGCCACCACAAGTCCGCCTCTCCGAGATCGTCAGCGGGCCCCACCACCACGAGCACGCCTCCGCTTTTCACCCAACGTGCCAGGGCCGCATTCTGTTGCGCCCCCGTCGGCTTGAATGCCTCATATGACAGCACGATGACCTTGAAGCGAGACAGGTACTTCGGCTCGCTTGTCCGTTCAAGGAGGCATGCCGAAGCAGGCACACCCGCTCTCACCAGCGGCATCATCAGACCGTACGCAACCTGAAGCAGCGGCGGCGGTTCTTTTTCCCACATGAGCGTGTCGCAAACCGCAACGCCCAGGCCGCCGCCCGGGTGCAGCGTGTCCGTTTGCACTTGTGACAAGTGAGGATTCCACTTGCCGCCCAGGGGCACTTCCTGAAGAACCTGCGTCGCCGACAGCACGATCGTTCGGAACCTCTCGGGCGCAGGAGTCCCGCCGCCTGTCTTGTTTCCCGGCACGAAGATCCGCTCCGGCCAAGGCATCACCTCATACGAGTCCACTTCCGTAAACATCAGCATCGCGGTCGTGCAGTGGATGTACCATTCCTCGAATTCGCTCCATGTGTGGTTCGGATCATCCTCGACGGGGTCGACCAGCAACCAGAGCTTGCGGTTTCCGCCGCCGGCCACCGCCACGAAGAAATCATAGAGACAGTACGCCGAGTCGAAGAAGGTCTTGTCGGGCGAATCGTAGTTATGCACGGCCCAGTTGACCGG
>CAZTQK010000438.1:0-5084 GCA_964615635.1 uncultured Planctomycetales bacterium | reverse complement strand
GCCCCGCCGCGAGCACGCCGCCCAAGATTACACAGGCTCACCGCAAGGACACGTTTCTTGCGGTCGATGCAGGACATCCCCTTGGGCCATCACAGCAGGAGTCGTTCTGAGGGGCTTGCCGAGTTATGATGAAGCCGCCGCGCCGAGCACGAGACGCAGACGCCGGAAAAAGGGAGACAACCGGAACGGGACCGCCCGCCTCGTCACCGGGACCTTCATGGCCGGCGCCGCAAGTCACTGTCGGTGCCCGGTGTAGACGACTTCTCGGAATCAGGATTGGGCAGAAGAAGATCTCCTCGAATGCGACGAGTCTCGCGAGACCATGATCGAAGCCGGTACCCAATGGAGAAATGGCATTTCCTGTTGGCTGGGGTCGGCACAAGGAAGCGGAGGGGCAGTCCTGTGAGAAACGCAGCAAGGATCGTTGTCGCTGCTATCGGGCTGGCCGCTGCACACGTGGCGGTTGCAGAAGGGGATCTCTCCTACCCAACCCGACTGTCTCCGGACGGCACGCTCACGATCGTCCGCCGGCCGCCGGCTGCCGATTTCGCCAGAGGAAGGCTCAAAGCCATACCCAAGTACGACCCGGATGATTCCAAGAATCCATTTCCGGTAGACCTGCGCAGTTGCGATCTCTCGGAGATCAGCGCAAAGGGGCATGAAGGTGACCTCGCTTTCGCCACCTTCGACTCCAGAACCAAGTGGCCGACAGACCTGAAGACTGCGCCCGACTTTGAGCCAGACAAGGTTATGGAGCTTGGGAAGGATCCTGGACTGGCAGTCCGATCTCTGCACGAAAAGGGCATAACCGGGAATGGCGTCGGTATCGCGATCATCGACCAGGGTCTCCTCGTGGACCACGAGGAGTACAGGGAGCGGCTCCAGATGTATGAGGAGATCCACTGCGGCGACGTGTCCGCACAGATGCATGGCCCGGCGGTGGCCTCGATCGCGGTGGGCAAGACGATCGGGGTTGCGCCGGAGGCCGACCTGTACTACATCGCGGAGACGCACGGCACGTGGGGATCGGGCAAGGGGTTCGGGTGGGATTTCCGGTTCCTCGGCCAGTCCATCGACCGAATCCTGGATTTGAACAAGAAGCTTCCACTCGCCGAGAGAATTCGCGTGATATCGATCTCCGTCGGCTGGTCTCCGCAACAGCAGGGCTACAAGGAAGTGATGGCGGCCGTGAGACGAGCAAAGGACGCAGGCGTATTCGTTGTTTCATGCTCGCTCTCCGAGACGTATGAGGGCATGTCTTTCCACGGGCTGGGCCGGGACCCGCTCAAGGACCCGAATGAGCCCGGTTCGTACGCTCCCGGACGCTGGTGGGCTCAGAGCTTCTTCGAGAACTACGAAGCGTACCGGCAGCGGGCGCCGAAAGGCACCCTGTTCGTCCCGATGGATGCGCGAACGACCGCCAGCCCGACCGGCCGGCACGACTACGTTTTCTACAGGAGCGGCGGATGGAGTTGGAGTGTGCCCTATATCGCCGGACTGTATACACTGGCATGCCAGGTCAAGCCTGATGTGGAGCCAGAGCAGTTCTGGGCCGCGGCGATCGCAACGGGCCGATCCAACAGGATCGAAGCGAACGGCAAGCTGTATACCCTGGACAAGATAGTAGACCCGACGAGACTGATCGAGAGGCTGCAGAGAGCGCGAGCGACGGATTGGGGATCCGAACCGGCCGACAGTGAGACACGCACACGGTGATGAAACCCGGATCTCGTGCGGACACTGTGGGTATGAGGCCCTGCCGCCGGAGTCGACGGACGCTGCGGTGTAACTGAGTGGGATATCGGAGATGTGTCTGAGATGAACGAATCGGAACGATCCGTACCGCAGCCAATCTACGCAGACGGACTGGTGGAACTGACCGCATCTACCATTCTGTTTCGCTGTTACTACTTCCCGTTTGGCTCAAAGACCGTGCCCTTGCCGCAGATGGAGTGTATCGATGCCCGGCCCGCTCGTAGAGAAAAAGGGAGAAAAAGGGGACATTCTACTTTTCCGCGAAAAGTAGAATGTCCCCTTTTTCGATCGCGAACCTCATCAGGGCTGCTTCATCACTGCGAGCTGGTAGATTTCGCGACCTTCGCGCAGGTACTTGATCTCGTAGTTGGTCGAGACGCGGCCTTTCTGAACCCCGGCCTCGGGCACGTCGAAAGGGACCTCGACTAGCTGCGGCTCGCCGGAGACCACCTGGCGGATCTGCTCGAAGTAGTCGGCATGGTCGGTCTGGATGGCGATTCGGCCACGGGGTACGAGCACGTTGACGGCCGCCGCGATGAAGCCCGGCTGAATCAGCCGTCGCTTGTGGTGCCGCTTCTTGGGCCAGGGGTCGGGATGGTAGATGTGCAAGATGGTCAGGCATTCCGCCGGCAGGCTGTGCGCGACCAGATGACCGGCGTCCGCGCGCATCAGACGGACATTCGTCACGCCCCATCGAACCATCCTGTCGGCGGCATACCGGCAGATCTTGTTGGCCCACTCAATTCCCAGGAAGCCCGTGTCGGGCAGAGCTCGGGCGCGGTTGAGCAGAAAGCCGCCTTTGCCGGCCCCGATTTCCATCTCGATTGGGCGGTTGTCGCCGAACAACGTGCCGAAATCGATCACCTCGCCGATCCCCGGTGGCGGCAGTAGAACGTCGTCGATCGTCAACATGCCGACTATCATGCTCGGTGCCGCCGGGTGGATCAACCCGACAGTGACAGGCGGCCTTGCGTGACAGAATGACCGACGAGGCGTCGGCCGCGGCCGTGACAGTGTGGGCGGCTCTTTCAGAACCCCGAGCGTAAGCGAGGGGCCCGTGACCGATTCCCACAAGTGGGTCAAGGGCAGGCCAAATCGGAAAGCGGCCAGATCGCAAGGCGGCCGCTCCCTCACGGTCGCGGTTCTGAAAAAGCCGTGGTGCCTCCCCGCCCAAAGCGTCACGGACCCTTGGCCCCACGGCATCGGCCGGGGTCTCAAAAACAGCCCGCCGGGGAGTATAATGGCGACGTTCGGGCAAGCTCGTTGGGGTAAGCTGCAGCAACGCACCATGAAACGCAAGCTGTCGGAGAACTACAAACGCGTTCGCGACCGCATCCAGGCGGCCTGCCATCGAAGCAGCCGCGACCCTGGGGATGTTCGCCTTGTGGCCGTCACCAAGATGGTCGAGGCGGACGTGATCCGGGCGGTCATCGAGATGGGCATGGTCGATCTGGGCGAGCGGCGCGTCCAAGAGCTGGTCAAGCGAGCCGGGATGATCAACGAACATCTTGCCCGGCGTCGGACGCTGGATCCCGGCACATGCCCACCCACGCCCCGCTGGCACATGATCGGCCATCTTCAGAGAAACAAGGTTCGCCAGTTGCTGCCGTGGGTTGAGATGATTCATTCGCTCGACAGCCTGCGCCTGGCCGAGGAGATCAGCGACGAAGCGGTCAAACTTGGCCGCGTCGTCCCCTGTATGATCGAGATCAACGTCTCGGGCGAGAAGAGCAAGTACGGCATCGCCGTCGGAGCCGCCTCCTATCTGGCCGAGCAGGTCGTCGAAATGCCCGGCGTAAGTATCGTCGGCCTGATGACGATGGCCCCGCTGGTTGAAAACGCCGAAGAGGTCCGCTCCTATTTCCGACGACTCCGCGAGCTGTTTGAGGACATGAGGAACGAGGGCGTGGTCAAGCCGGAGTTCCGCGAGCTTTCCATGGGCATGACCAACGACTTCGAAGTGGCCATCGAGGAAGGGGCAACCCTGGTCCGCATCGGGACCGCCTTGTTCGAAGGGCTGACCAACCCCGTGCAGCAGCAGTAACCGGTTGCATCCCCTGTTCAGCGGCCGCTCCCATCTGTGTGCCACTGCTCTGTGAGCAGTGGGGGGGGCGTGGGCACGACCGAAACAGCAGTCGCACACGGCGGCCACGTGGTGTGGCCCCTCGCTCACCAACCTTCTGCATCAAGCATCTCTCCAGGCTGGCTGAAGCCAGCCTGGAGAATTAAGAGAGAGAACGAGTGGGCGCCCGAAACCAGTCCTACAAGGACTGGCCTGAAGCCCGCCTTCGGCGGGTAAGCCCCGTCAAACGGGGCTCAAAACGAGCTGTCCTCGGTGCACCTCGCCTCCTTGATGGAAGAGGTTGTCGCGCCCAGGGTTCCGAAAGAGCCGCCCAAACTGTCACGGACCCCAATGACCGTCTGCCGAGCTGACAATCTTCAAAGAACGCCTCAGACCTGCTAGAATCCCCTGTCGGTTGGCCCATTGCTGTGGGAGCGGGGGAGCGAATCTCCTGCGGGATTCGCGTTTCCCACGGCCCAAGCCGCAGGACAACCATTCAGGAGCATGGAATGCCCAGTCGTATCTGCAAACTAGCCCTTGAGGATGGAACGGTCTTCACCGGTGAAGCGTTCGGTGCCGACGGCACGCATGACGGCGAGGTCTGCTTCAACACCTCGATGGCCGGGTACCAAGAGATCATCACCGACCCGTCCTACTGTGGGCAGATCGTGACCATGACCTACCCGCTGATCGGCAACTACGGCATCACCGAAGAGGATCTCGAATCACGCGGGCCGCAGGTCGAAGGTTTCGTGATCAAGGAACTGGCTCGGCGGCACAGCAACTTCCGCGCGGGTGGCTCCCTGGAAGACTGGCTCCGCAAGCACGGGGTTGTCGCGATTGAAGGCGTCGACACGCGGGCGATCACGCGCAAGCTGCGGATCCAGGGCGCCCTTCGCGGGTCGATCTCGACCGAGATTCTCGATGACGCGGCGCTGGTCGAGCGGGCACAGAACTGGTCCGGGCTGGTCGGTCAGGACATGGTCAAACGCGTCGCGCCCAAAGAAGCCTTCAAGTGGACGCAAGGCTTCGAGAGCAAGTTCGCCATGGATCACCGCCGCAAGACGGGCGCGTATCGCATCGTCGCCATGGACTGCGGCATGAAACGCAATATTCTCCGCAATCTGGTCGAGGCCGGTTGCGAGGTGACGGTTGTGCCGCCCAATACGCCGCCCGAGGGCATACTGGCGTACAAGCCCGACGGCATCTTCGTCAGCAACGGCCCGGGCGACCCGGAGCCGCTCGAATACGCGATCAGGTCGCTCCG
>CAZTQK010000437.1:0-5093 GCA_964615635.1 uncultured Planctomycetales bacterium | reverse complement strand
CTCGTCGTGCGGGTCGTCGAATCGCAGGGCCTCCATCTGCTCGAAGCTCGTATGCGCAAAATCCACGTACATCGGCATGGGGCAGGACGAGTGCACCTCGATCGTGGCCCCGAAACCCGTCTTGACTGCCTGGATCTCCTGTGTTTCGCGAACGATCTGGATCCCGGTCAGGTGCGGGTCCATATTCGGCGTGATCACAACCATATCCAGGTCCCAGTGACGGTAGGGGTCGAAGCCATCGCCGATCGTGCCCTCCCGCTTGGCCCGGCGGATGAAGTTGGTCCAGAAGAACTCCCCGATCGGGACACGATCGGTCTCCCGGTGCTCCAACGCGGCGATGATGCGACCTGTTTTGACCTGGGCGTTGCTCACAAGAATGGCCTCCGAAGCCCGAGGCGTTCACCAACATGTCTATGGATGTGGAGTGTACCTCTTGACATCGGGCGCGACAATACTTGGTTGGCAGGAACGGGGGATGAGCGACATGAGGCGGGCGACGAGGACAAGAGCCCGTGTATCGCGGCGGGACGAGGCATGGCAAATCGGTTACGCTGGGAAGTGGCTGTCAGCAACTGCCTGTATGACACAAAATTGACCGACTACAAGAGCACGAGCCCGCTGGCCGCCTGGCAACACGACGTGATGGCCGACGTTGCCAAAGCATGCCACAAATCAGGACTGCGGCTGTTCGTCTACTACTCTCAACCGGACTGGCATCACCCCGACTACCGGACGGCCAATCATCGCCGTTACATCGAATACCTGCACGGGCAGATCCGCGAGCTGCTGACCAACTACGGGCCGATCGACGGTCTCTGGTTCGATGGCCTGGGCGGCAAGGCCGAGGACTGGGATGCGCCGAAGCTGTTCAGGCTGATCCGCGAGCTGCAGCCCCACATTCTTATCAACAACCGATGCGGCGTGCCCGGCGATTTCGATACCCCGGAGCAGAAGATCGGCAGGTTCCAGACCGATCGGCCGTGGGAATCATGCATCACCCTCGGCACGCAGTGGGCCTGGAAGCAGAACGACCGAATCAAGTCGTTCAAAGAATGCATCGACATGCTTGTCCGCTGTGCCGGCGGTGACGGCAACCTGGCCCTCAACGTCAGCCCGACGCCCGACGGCGATTTCGAGCCCCGCCAACTCAAACGGCTGGAAAAGATCGGCCAATGGCTGGCCAAGTACGGCGAGAGTATCTACGGCACCCGGGGCGGGCCGTTCCAGCCGGGTGACTGGGGTGCAAGCACCCACCGGGGCAGCAAGGTCTACGTTCATGTCCTCAAATCAGACAACGGGCGGGTGGTGTTGCCGGCTCTCTCGGCGAAGATCCTTGGCTCCTCGATGTTGACAGGCGGAACGCCAACCGTCACTCAAAGTGAGAAGGCAGTCGAGGTGACGCTGCCGACCGAGGCGGCGCAGTCGGAAGATGCGATCGTGGTTCTGAATCTGGACAAGCCCGTCGCGAGTCGAGGGTCGCCGCGGCCGACCACATTGAGCTGACGGCCCAGCAGGCAGTATTCCCACCGGCCGGTGGCGTCGCTGCGTATTGGATGAGCTCGCTGTCTCAGAGAACACGACAGCGCCGATACGCGAAATGTGTTGTGTCCCCCGATTACCGCGATTGCCGCTTTGTGGCTTGGTGGTTACCCTGCATTTCGTCACAAACCGATCGGAGGCATCGAGCCATGTTCCAAGGCCAGCCCAAACAGCCCATTCCGGATGAGGTGAACAACGTTGCACGGACTGTTGTAGACGCGGCCTATCGAGTCCATTCCACCCTCGGTCCTGGACTGCTCGAACGAGTTTACGAGGTCTGCCTGGCACACGAACTGCGCAAACGCGGCCTCACCGTCGAAACCCAGGTTGATCTACCGGTGATCTACGACGGTGTCAGACTGGACGCTGGCATGCGGATCGACATGATCGTCGCCGGCAACCTGCTGGTCGAACTGAAGGCCGTGGAAACGATGCACCCGGTTCACAAGGCCCAGCTTCTCACGTACCTGAAGCTGACCGGTCACCGGCTCGGACTGCTCATCAACTTTAACGTGCCTCTCATCAGAGACGGCATCGAGAGGCTGGCCCTGTGAATGCAGCTTGTGAACCACCGGGACACGCTGTTGGAACCACCAAGGCACAAAGACACCAAGTAAAAACCGAAGAAATCCTTCCTGTACATGTGTCCGCGATTTCTTTGTGCCTTTGTGTCTTTGTGGTTCAATGCCTCTGCGTTGACGTCAGCAGGGACGATGAAGGCTCTTAACGGGCTGAAGGCTATCTCATGCTGTGGGTCAACTTTTGACTGCTGTCCCGGGCGGAATCGAGTCGCTTGCGAAGGCTGTTGTCCTTTCTTGCGGCCCGATCCAGGCATTGCACGACTCGCAGGACGCCGCTGCCGTCGGGGCAGCCTTGTTCTCGGGCCAGTTCTGCCGTGCGTTTGCCCACCGGCCGTACCCCGCATATCCGATCCGGATCGGCCTGGCCACGGCCCACGTACCTATCCGGCGATCACCAGAACGTCAAGAGTCAAGAGTTGACCCCGATACGCCCCAGACATTGAACTGACGGCCCAGCAGGTATCATTCCCACCGGCCGGTGAGGTTGCGGCATACCGGTTGATCTCAATTTGTCAGAGAACACGGCGGCGCTGCCACGCGAAATGTGGATGGTGTCCCCCGATTACCCCTGTCGGACAAAGACGTCGACACGCCGTTGCCCACCAACGACGTCGAAGGTCCGTTCGGAGATCGCGTCTGGACCCTCTCGCCGGAGGACAAAATCCCGAGCGTTGTTTCCAGATGTCCCATTGACTTCAACTGGGGCTTGGGTTCGTGCGGCGACAGGCTTGCCCGATGGTGGCTTGACGGTTCTGCCGGCAGAGAAGGCGGTTCTCCCCATGCCCGTGGCTGCGCGTGGTCGGAGATTCATGCGGCCGGGGGCTTTTGCCATCGGTCTGGGTCGTGAGATCAGGGAACGGTCCATGGCCGCGCCCTGAACCCACAATACCCCCCAGCACACCACGTCAATGCTAACATCTAAATGCGCTCTGACCCCGGATTCATCTCTGACCCCGGATTCATTCTGACCCCGGATTCATTCGCCGATTTAACGCCTACAGTTTGCCCCACTGCCGTCGCCGACGCCGATGCAGGCAGGCAATCCCGGCGCCCCCGCACAGAAGCAACGCCGCCGTCGGTTCGGGGACCAACTGCGAGTTGTAGTTCCCGTAAATCACAAATCGGTCACTCTGCGGGTCGCTCAGATTCCACCCCGCGAACAAGATGCGCCAGAATCCACTGCTGTGGAACTGATTGTCGGCGGCAGCCCCGCCGTAGACAACGTCGGCGGTGTGGAAATTGACCGCTGTGACCACACCGTTCTTCACGATCGCCGATTGACTGCCGACGCCGGCCATGGTGTCGAAAGACTGCCCCGCGAGGGTCATACGGAAGTCAGAAAAGGTGACGGCGGCCTGAGGCCCGTCGATCGTGTCGTCCACGTTGTGGGCCGTGATGGTGCCCTGAACGATGTCGCCGAGGCTCAGGTTGTCACGATACACCTGAGGCACCTTCGAGCCGATGTGCCCGATGGTCGCTGTCAGGAGGAGGTCCTGGTCCATGACCGCTGCGATCGATTGCGGAACCGGGACAAGACACAGTGCAATGAGCAGGACCCCTATTCGCATAGTCGTGCTCCTTGATCGGACTTTTCGCGTTTCGCCGGCTGCCGGTGACGCCCCGGCGCTCCTCAGCCCAGTGTAGCGCCCAACTGGTCGAAGGACCAATTCTTTATGGTCTGGCAGCAACAGAATTGGAGAATCGACCTTAAAGTGTTGTTGGACAATGGGTCATACTGGGTTGCCCACCCTCCGAGGGGCATGAGACAGCCGGATCGAACCGCCAGGACCTTCGCCGCTGTAGATGCCCGGCTGGCTCAGGCTTGTTCGACATTTGAGCCGCTCATCTGTCCGGTGTTGATGCTGTAGACTCAGATGTTTTGCTCTTTATGTTGCTCGCCAGCGGCGGCGGGCCAGTAGATAGGAATACCGTTCGGGGGCGGCTCGGAAAACGGAATTGCGCCAAGCAACCTGTGAGACCACGATGTGAATGAGTTGAGTCACTGAAACCTTTCGTTGAGACCCTGTGGATAGAGCCCACCCAGGAGAGCGTAGCCGGCATCTGGAAGCGAGTCTTGCGTGGTGTCGGAGCAACCCGGCCTGCGAAGCGTGGACAGCGAGTCCGAAAGCCATGCGATTGAGCTTCGAAAGTCCCTCTGTGGAAGCCTTCAGCGTTCCCGTCCTGGGGCCATGTCGCTGCGGCGTGACAAGGGTGGAGGGAAGGGGGATGTCAGGTCATGGAGCGGCTGAGAGGAGACATAGTGAAGGGCTCGAACTTCGACATCGTGTGAACATGACAGCGGCGGCTAGCAGGCGGGAACTTGGTTAGGCGCGCGCTGCCACGCGACGAAACCATGATCTGAGGAACCGGGTGCGGTAGTGCGCGCACGTACGGATCTGCGGGAGCCCGGGGCGGGTAGAGCCGCTGCGGGAGGCCTGCAGGGCCGGGTTCAAGCGAGTGACGGTGATCGGCCGATCTATGTATCAGTGCATACGCTCGCCGTCATCATGGCCCGGGCAGGCAGCAAGGGCCTGCCCGACAAGTGTAGTCTGCCCCTGTGCGGGCGGCCGTTGATCTCATACACCATCGGGCATGCCCAAGAAGCCCGCCTCGTCAACGCCATTGTCCTGACAACCGACTCGGCGGCGGCCAAGAGTGTCGGTCAGGCGGCAGGTATCCAGGTGATTGATCGCCCGGCCGAGCTGGCCGGCGACTCCGCTTCCGTCGTTGACACCGTACGCCACGCTGTCGAGGCTCACGAATGCCAGACCGGCCAAAAGGTCGACGTGGTCGTGATTCTGTACGGGAACATACCGGTCCGGGCGCCCGGCGTTGTTGACCGCTGTGTGGATCATCTGATTCGCACGGGTTGCGATTCGGTTCGGACCGTTGCCCCGGTCACCAAGCAGCACCCCGCCTGGATCCATCGCCTCGAAGGCGACAAGCTCGTCCAGTTCCGCCCCAACACGATTC
>CAZTQK010000436.1:0-5124 GCA_964615635.1 uncultured Planctomycetales bacterium | reverse complement strand
GCCCGATTGGGAAAATCGGGATCAAGGCTAGGCCAGACCAGATGGCGGCCACATAACCAGGGGGCCGCCACCACACGGTCGCGGTCCTGAAAACCTGCAGCGTCTCCCTGCCTAGACTATCACGGAGCCCGGCCGGACAACCTGGACTGTTCTTGTCAGCCCGTTGTTATACAATCTGGCCGCGGGAAAGGCCACCGAAAGGGCTCGGTGACTTGAGACTGGCGTCTGGGGACTCGGGTGCCATGGCCACGGCTTTGCGTGGCCATGTTCCGAGGCAGTGTAGAGACGCATGCTCACGCCGAGCCGTGGGTATGGCATTCGACAGTGCGCCACCCGTGCCACGATGGAGTCTTGCCATGAAACACGTGATCGCACTTGCGCTTGCCCTGACCTTGAATGCGGCGGCGAACCTGATGATGAAGGTCGGCTCCGGCCGGTTTAACGCCTCAGGCCTGAATACCGATCCCGGCATGCGGTCGCTGGCGGCGGTGCTGACCGCCAACTGGGTGCTCGTTCTCGGCCTGCTGTGCTTTGCGATCAACGTGGTGTTCTACGCCTACGCGCTGCGAGCCGCGTTTCTGCCGGTGAGCATGGCCTATCCGATCATGGTCGGCGGCGGCTTTGTGATCATCGCCCTCGTCGCGTGGTGGTTTCTCGGCGAACGAATGTCGGCCGTCCAGTGGGCCGGCGTGGTGATGATCCTGGTGGGTGTCTTCCTGGTAGCCCGCGAGGTTCAGGTGAACAAGGGAGCGTAGAAGGAAAGGATGAAGCAGGAAGGATGAAGGCTGAGTGATGCCCCGGCAAAACCGGTGTGCACCAATCCGACCTACATCTCGCCATGGCGGCCAAGCCCGCGGCGACCTTCTGCCCTCATCGTTCCGCCTTGATTTTTCATCCTTCCACCTTCATCCTTCCTCCTTCCCAAGTCCCGACCAGTCGGCCTTGTACACCCGGTAATTGGCCGGCGCCATGCCGAGCTTCTCGTATGCGGCCATCGCACGATGGTTGTCATGGTGTACGTGAAGCCGGATGCCGCAAACGCCAACGTCCTGACGGGCAAGCGATTCGACGTGCCGGTAGAGACTGCGGAAGACCCCGCGGCCACGGTAATCCGGGTGCACGTAGACGCTCTGGATCCACCAGAACACCTTCGCTCGCCAATCGCTCCATTCATAGGTGATCATGAGCTGGCCGACGACCCGGCCGTCGGACTCAGCCACGAAGTACCGACCCTGTGCCGGGTGGGCGACCGCATGCGCGACCCCTCGTCGGGCGGTCTCGGGGTCCAACCGAAGGTTCTCTGACTCAAGAGCCTGCGCGATGAGAAACTCGGTGATCACCGCGATATCAGCGTCTGTTGCGGATCGAATAACTGGGTTGATGCTCATGTGCGGCAATCATACGGCGTAGGCTTGCGGCGAGCTATCTCGCCTGCGGCTCTGCCCTTCCTACTCCCTCGTCGCTGCCTGCAACTCGCGGGTGCAGGCTTCGATGGCCTGACGACTGCGATGCCACGACTGGTAGCTGTGAACGGACAGCCAACCTATCAGAAACACAAAGAGGGTGCCGAACCCGATCAGCAGAGACCGCACGATGCGGCGATCTGCTGGCTCGCCCGACCCAACGCCGGCTTCCATGAACTCGACGAGCACCGGCTCGGCAGCTGGGCCGGCCGACGGCGCGTCCCGTTGGATGTCCGCCAATGATCGCAAGGCCGCGGCTCGTTCATCCTGCAATCTAAACCGCTCGGCCAAGTCCGTTCGCTGCCGATCCTCTCGCCGCACGAGCGCTCGCACATTCTCGATGTGCTCGCGAATCTCGCGATCCAGGTCGTCCGCCCGTTGCATCAACTGCTCGCGGCGCTGCCTGATCGTCTGCTCGCGGTTCTTCTTGAGGTCATCCAGGATCCTCGTACGCAACGACGCCTCAATTTGAGCCCGCCTGTCGTTCACTTGGCGGCGCAATCCCGCAACGCGTTGAACGGTCGTCGCCAAGTCGAGGTTGCCGGTCAGCGTGGCCGAGCGGGCCAGTTTGACGACCTCCTGCTGGGCGTCGACGGCTGGCTGAAGGTCCTTGGTCAGCGCCCGGCCCAGAACCAGCCCCTTGGTCGGCTCCTCAGTGTCCTGGCTGATGCCCTCCAGTCGCTGCCGGAACTGGATCAGTGAGGCCGATCCGGTATCAATGAACTGCCGCGCGGCCCGATCCAACTCCGTCTGGCAGGTCAGCAGATCCGCCCCCCCGGCCAGTGCCTCTCGCTGCACCGACCAGTCGCTCGACATCGCCGCGGCCGCCTGCTTCCAGGCAGCGAGGACCTCCGTGAGCCTCGTCAGAGACTCCTGAATTCTCGCGCCGTACTCCTCCTTCATCGCCCGCTCGATGCGGGCCGTCCCATCGGCAACCGCCTGATCGAGTGTCTTGAACGCGCTGTCGCTTCCTTCGGTGATCCGTCTCAGGACCTGGGTGAACTCGGCCTCTCGCTGTTGGAGGGCCTCGATCTCCGAACTCAGTTTTGTGTCTGCCGACACGGCGGCCTGGATCTCACTTGCATCGATCTGAATGGATGCCGGGTCTGCCTCCGCTCCGGTCTCGGTGTTCGACAACGAGGCCAGAGCAATGTCGACTTCACGCCGTTGCGTCTCGGCCGCGGTCCACAGAGCCACCAGGCGCGTCCCTTCCTCGTCCATTGCGGACGCAGGCCGGCTGGTTGCGGCGAGGCGCCGCTCGATATCGGCGATCTGCTGACGCAGTTTCTCACGTTCCGGTGTCGACGAGGGCCGCGAGGCCGGCGCTGACGCCGAAGTCCTGTAGAGCGCGACCATGTGGCGACCGGCCTCGTTGACAGCTTCGGCAGCCTGCTCCGGTTCGCGCGTCTGCAGCCAGAAAGTGAGTAGTCCGCTAGGCACGTTCGGCTCACGGACGAACAGCCCATCCGTTCGGGCAAGTTCGGCACAGGCTGAGAGCGTGACGGCGTCTCCGGGGCGCGTCTTGATCTGGCCGCTCACCAGGTAGAGAGGCTTGTATGCGGCATATGCCCACACGGCCAGCCCTGCCGAAACAACAACCGCGACGATTCCGAAAACCGCCAGCGCGGCCGATGGCTCCGACTTCTCACCTGTGGCAACCATTGTCGGTTCGCGACCGGCTTGGGCGGTTGCCGGGGAGGGCGGGGCAGATCTGGCCGGCATGGCGGATTTCGCCTGAACGGCGGCCGCCTTCAAGACGGCGACCTGTTTCTCCAGCCCTGTCGCTCGTCGGACCTGAACCTCTGCCCGTTCACTGGCCTCGCCAAGCCGCCCCTGAATCTCGTCACGTTCCCGGGCAAGCCGACCGGCCTGTTCCCGCAGTTCCTGGTTCTTCGCCGCGAAGACCCTGAGCTGTTGTTCGCGATCCTTCAGCAGCGACTCTCGCGCTGCCAGCAGCCTGGTCGCCTCGTCCAGTTTCGCCAGTACGTCCATTTCACGGCCATGCTGCGACGACCATGCCGCCTGTTCCTTTTCGAGGCGAGCCCGGCCGTCACGAAGCTTCAGCTCGGCTTCGGCCAGCTTGCTCTCGCGCTCGGCCAGTTCCCGCTCGACCTGGTCAAGTTTCTGGTGAAGCTGACTGAGGAAGTCATGCACCGACTAGTCTGGGCCGAGGGGGCTCGTTTCAGGTTGCCGATCGGGTCTCTTTGCCACTGCGGATCCGCCCTCGTTCTATTCGGGGCTCTTCGTTCCCTTGCCATCTCGCGAAAAAGTCCAGTCTATCCGTGCCGGCTGACCTCAACAAGCAAGCCCTCAGACAATGCAGGCTGGACGCACATCTCGTACAATCCGGCCAATTACCCGGAGGTGCATGACAGTGACACGACGCGAAGAGCTGCAAGCCAAGCACCAGAGGGTCGTGGCATACATGGAATCCCACCATCTCGATGCCTTGGTTCTAGCCCAACGACCCAACTTCGCCTGGTACACGGCCGGGGGCCTCAACCACGTGGGAACGGCCGACAGTACGGGCGTTGCCGCGCTGCTGATCACCAGAGAACAGGCCGTCTGCATCACTTCCAACATCGAAGCCCCGCGGCTGGCCGACGAGGAGTTGCTCGACCTGGGCATCGAGGTGAAGGCGGTGCCCTGGTTCGACGAGACTGGATTGAAGACGCTCTGGTCGAGCGAGATCGGGCGGCTTCGAACCGCGTGCGATGTGCCGTTGCCGGCCTTGCCAGGCAGCGTAACCCGCTTGCGAGCGGACTTCGCGAGCCTTCGATGGGTCATGACGGAAGGAGAGATTGAGCGGTATCGCATCCTCGCCAGTGACGTGGCTGAATGCCTCGAGTCTGCCTGCTGCCAAGCCCGGCCCGGAATGACCGAGTGCGAACTCGCCGCCCAGATTGCCTCAAGAGCTCTCGCCAAGGGTATTCGCACCCCGGTGCTGCTCGTCGCGGCGGATGAACGCGCCCAACGCTATCGGCATCCCATTCCGACCGGTCGGATTGTTGATCGGTACGGTACGGGGGTCCTGGGGGGTGAGCGTCACGGTCTGACCGTGTCGGTGACCAGGCTTTTCAGCTTCAGCCCTGTCGACTCGGATCTCCTGCGAAAGCATGAGGCAGTCTGCCGGGTCGATGCAGCCATGATCGCCGCGACCCGCCCCGGCAAAACGATGGGCGAGTTGCTGACCGTTGCCCAGGAAGTCTATGCTGAGCAAGGATTTGCCGATGAGTGGATGCTCCACCACCAAGGTGGCCTCACCGGCTACATGGGGCGTGAGATTCGAGTGGGACCGGCGTGCCAAGAGCCCATCCGGGTCGGCCAGGTTTTCGCGTGGAATCCGTCAATCGCCGGCACCAAAAGCGAAGACACGGTTCTTGTCAGCCCAGACTGCAACGAAATCCTCTCGCTGACGCGGGCGTGGCCGACAACGAAGTACACGGCCCAAGACCGGGAGTATCCGCGGTGCGATATTCGCAGATTCTGACCTCCGTGGCCTGAATTGGCGACCATCACGAACAGGGAATCCGGCGGTTGCCCTGAATTCTTAACTTATTATGTATTAATAATTTATAGAAGACTTGGGCGCGCTCTCTCATCTCCCCGTCGTGTTTCTCATCTGACCGGGATCTGACTGAGCCGGCCTGGACGCCAGCGG
>CAZTQK010000435.1:0-5146 GCA_964615635.1 uncultured Planctomycetales bacterium | reverse complement strand
AACAAGGCCACCCTTGGGGCAAACGCCATCCTGGCGGTATCGATGGCGGCGGCGAAGGCGGCGGCCGAGGCCAGTGAGCTGCCCCTGTTCCGGTACCTGGGCGGCGCCAATGCGCATGTGCTGCCGGTGCCGATGATGAACATCCTCAACGGCGGGAAGCACGCCGATAACACCGTGGATTTTCAAGAGTTTATGATTCAGCCCTGGGGCGCGCCGAGCTTCCGGGAGGCCCTGCGCTGGGGCACCGAGATCTTCCACAACCTGCGGAGCGTCCTGAAGAGCAAGGGGTACAACACCTCTGTCGGGGATGAGGGTGGTTTTGCCCCAAGTCTCAAGAGCAACGATGAGGCCTTCGAGGTCATTGCCATGGCCGTCGAAAAGGCCGGATACAAGCTCGGCGAGCAGATCTTTTTCGCCCTCGACCCGGCCACCAGCGAGCTGTTCAGCGAGGCCAAGGCCAAGGGCAAGACCGGCTACTGCTTCTTCAAGAGCAACCCGGAGCGGGTCGTCAGCAGCGACGAGATGATCGACTACTGGGCCGGTCAGGCCAAGAAATGGCCTATTCGCAGCCTTGAGGACGGCTTGGCCGAGGACGACTGGGACGGCTGGAAGAAGCTGACCGCCAAACTGGGCGAGAAGGTCCAGTTGGTTGGGGACGACCTGTTCGTGACCAATGTCGAGCGTCTCAGCCGTGGGCTGCGGGAGAAGAGCGCTAACAGCATCCTGATCAAGGTCAACCAGATCGGCAGCCTGACCGAGACCTTCAGCGCCATCAATCTGGCCATGCGAAACGGGTGGACGAACGTGGTGAGCCACAGAAGCGGCGAAACTGAAGACACCACAATTGCCGATATTGCTGTAGCGACCAATGCCGGCCAGATCAAGACCGGCAGCGCCAGCCGGAGCGACCGGATCGCCAAGTACAACCAGTTGCTCCGGATCGAGGAACACCTCGGGGACGAGGCCGTCTTCGGAGGCAAGTTCTGGAACAAGTAACGGCCGGACGGAGGTGCGGGCATGGATGCCGGCACTCGCCCACCCCAAGACCATCATCAGACCGCCCCCTCCCGCGGGGGGAGCGCGAACCCTGTCGATCAAACCGACAGCCCTGCGGCCATTGTCGCCCAGCACTGCATCATGTTCTGGGTGCTGACAGTGCTGGCAATGGTTGTGTTCGCCCCCTGCGTGTTGGCTCCGATCTACGCCGAGACCGAACAGATCATGGAGACGGAGCAGAAGCTCGAACGTCTTGTGGCCGACCTGAAGCAGCAGGCCGATCGTAACGAAGAGCGGATCACGGCCGTCAAAGGTGACCCGCAGGTGAACCAGCGGATCATCCGGCGAGAACTCAACTACCGGTTTGACGGCGAACAGATCATCCAATGGTCCGCGGCCGAGCTGGCCGGTACGAGACTGGACCTGTCGATGCTGGAGAACCCGCCGGAGCCGCTGCCGCCGATCAATCCTTACCCGGCGTGGGTGCTGACGCTGGGCGAGTGGCTTCCGGTCTGGCCGTGGCGCAAGCTCTTCGTCGAGTCTCCCAACCGCGAACTGCTGGTCATCATGGCCGCCGGCCTTCTGGCCACGGCGTTCTTCCTGTACGGGCCTCTTCCGCCGATTTCTGATCCTCGCAAAAGCGAGCACTGAACACTTCCGCGATGTGAGAGAAACTCACAGACATCCGATCACGTTACTCACAGCCCCTGTCTTCGGGCATACTCCGAGGCGTTTGACCACGTGGTCGACCTGCCTACCATAACCCTCCGCACCGCCGGATCTCCGGCGGCAGTCTGACTGTTCCGTGTGCCACTGCTCTGTGAGCAGTGTGGGAGTTCCAGTCATGGCATTTGACAGCGGATCAATCACCTTCAAGCGGTTTTTCGTTTCGGGCCGGAGCCCCAAGCAGGTTGATGAGGCCCTGCTCGGACAGTTGGCGGCCAAGGCCATTGGTGCCGACAGCATTCAGACGGCCGATCACAGCGAGATTGGATGGAGCACGGGCGAGCACATTCTCGACACCGAGTTCGACTTCGCCAAGAACGCGGTGGCCGACGGTCTGTATTGCGCTCTGCGGATCGACACCAACAAACCGCCGACCGAACTGGTCCGCAGCTACCAGAAGATCAACGAGCAAGCGATGCTGCAGGCCACCGGCCGCGAGTTCCTCAGCAAGGCCCAGCGTCGCGAAGCCAGGGAACAGGCGCTGGCAAGACTGGACTCTGAGGCCAAGAGCGGAGCGTTCCGGCGGATGAAACAGATCCCGGTGTTCTGGGATCTGACTCGCAATGAACTCTACTTCGGCTCGACCGGCAACTCGGCGATGGAATCGCTGATGCTGCTGTTCCGCGAGACCTTCGACCGCGGCATCGTGGCGGCGTCGGCGGGTGAGATCGCCGCACGTTGGGCAGCGGTCAACGGCGAAAGCCGGCTGTTTGAGGATTGCCGGCCGGCGCACTTCATTACGCCGCCCGAAGCCGCGGGCGAGGCTCCGGCCGCACACTCTGACGAAGGCCGAACCAACGACTTCCTCGGCACCGAGTGGCTCACTTGGCTGTGGTACGCGACGCAGGTTGAGTCCCCCACCATCGCGACCGCCAAATCGGGCGCGGTGACTGTGCTGTTCGAGAAGTCGGTGCAGATGCTGTGTGCGTTCAGGCTGACGGGAACCATGGCGGTCAGCTCCGACAGCCCGACGCGTTTGCCGGAGACCCTGGTCGCACTGTCGGGCGGCAAGCTGCCGGTCCGGGCGGCCATGCAGATCGAGGCTCAGGGCAACACCTTCGGCTTTGCGGTGCGCGGCGATGCGATGGTCTTCAGCGGCGTGCAGTTGCCTCCGCCCGAGGATGCCAATACGGCGGTCGCGGTTTTCGAGGATCGAATCGCCAAGCTGCGCGACCTGATCGATGCGTGCGACGGGCTTTACACGGCGTTCCTGAACCGCCGGCTGTCGAGCAAGTGGCCGCAAACGCTCAGCGCGATGCGCGCCTGGATCGCCTCATGCCGACATGCGGGATCGCCGCAGGATGGGCCCACGACGGGATTGCTGGAGGCAGTGTCGTAGGCGTCGGTTTCCTGCTTCGCTCTGCAAGCTTCGCCAAGCAAGCAGGGTTCAGGTCATTCTTGACGAGCCGAGGGGCTTGCCCCCTCGGTCTTCAAGGCATGCGTTCGGTGGGGTCGA
The DNA here is from genome assembly GCA_964615635.1 of uncultured Planctomycetales bacterium. Taxonomy (GTDB): domain Bacteria; phylum Planctomycetota; class Phycisphaerae; order UBA1845; family PWPN01; genus JAUCQB01. The sequence continues at coordinate 1,968 of CAZTQK010000435.1, read as the reverse complement.
CGCCCGCGGGCCAATCTGAGATTCGAAATCTGCCAATCTCAAATCTGGAGGCAATTGGTCCGCCAAGGCGGACCCTACTATTCTGCCGCTCCCTCACGGTCGCGGTTCGGAAAGAGAGGCCCGGACTGTCGCGCACTCGTCGGGCAGGGCGGTCTCTACCGGTTGTTGACACCAGATTGACCTGTTTGTACCGTTGTTACAGGTGTTATCACGACCATCGGGCCGACCGTCGCGGAGAAAGCGCGTCAGACATGGCTGTCTTGGCCTTTCTGGCGGCTTAGCAAGAGACACAGACCGCGCCGCATGAGTTGCCCAGGAGATTGACGTCATGTCACAACTGACGGGGCCGGCTTACAAACACGAGGACTACGCAGGTTTCATCCGCCGGACGGCAGCGCTGTATGCTGTAACGCCGTGGAATGGAGGATAGCGATGCGACGTTTTCGGGCAATGTGTTTGTTGGCTTGCGGAGTGGTGGTGTTCGCGGCAGCGGATGCGCCGGCGGCAGCGCGGGCCGTGAAGAAGCCCGACGTCCGGACCAAGCTTGAACAAGAGTCCGAAGCGTTGCGAGAGAGCCTGAAGAAGGCCTTGCCCGAGGACCCGAAGACGCTGCGAGATCCGGCCGTCCGGGCCAAGGTTGCGCCCGGTGCGATACCCATTCTTCAGAAGACGATTGAATGCCTTGATCGCCGTGCCAAGTTCGACAAGTCCTTGGCCGGCAGCTCGGCGTGGTACGAGGTCATCGCCGTGGCCCTGGGCAACGATCAGATCAAGAACAACCTGACGACCGCCGCACAACGCGGCGACCGCGGCGCCAAGATCCAGTTGGCCGGTTCCAAGGTCATCGTGGCCGCCGATGCGCCGCAACGGAAGGCCGCGATCGACGAGTTGGCCACCTTGCTGGGCACAGAGGGTGTGACTCCCCCCGAGGCAGCGGCGGCTCTTCAGGCGGTGGTGTACGCCGGGGCCCTTTCGAAGGAGGAAATCAAGCAGATATCCGACGCGGTCGCGAAGCTTCGCGACAAGACTCTGAGAAACGCACTGGATCGCGCAACCATGAGCCCGGCCGAGCGACGCGCGGCGTTGAGGGGCAAGCCGCTGGTGCTGGAGGGCAAGCTACTGACGGGCAAGCCCTTCTCCACGGACTCGCTCGAAGGCAAGGTGATCCTGGTACACTTCTGGGCGAGTTGGTGCCCCGCCTGTCGCGAGTCGATCCCCGCGGTGAAGGAGATCCGTGACAAACACGGAAAGGACGGCCTTGTGGTCATCGGCGTCTGTTGCGACAGGGAAGTCGCCGCCCTGCGGAAGTTCCTCGCTCAGAACCGCGATGTCAACTGGGCTCAGCTCTTCGACACGGCCAAGCCCGGCTCGCACGAACTCGCCCGGCAGCACGGCATCGAGGGAATTCCCGCGATGTTCCTGATTGACAAGAAGGGCGTTGTTCGAAGCGTCAACGCTCAGCGCGAGATGAAAAAACTGGTCCCCATACTGGTCGATGAGTGAACCCCCGCAAGGCGAGCTCTTTCAGGACCCCAAGCGTACTCGTCCCGACGAAGCCCGCAGGTGAAGCCGGAATCGCGGAGCCTCCGGCGATGCGGCCGGACGGGTGCCGGGGCCACGGCTCCGCGTGGACACGCCCATCGTCTGGCTGAACGCCGAACGATGTCTTTGCAGAGGATCGAACGGAGCGGCGTCACCAGGTAGTCCGGCCTGACAGGCTGCTTGAACAAAGGCTCGGAGAAGCCGCTGCCCAGAGCGTATTGCCGGCAGTGCGCCACCGTTTCCGACGACGCAGGTGTCTGCGGCAACGTGCTCAGATATCTGCGGGCGGCGTCCCTTCTTCTCGTCCGTCTCGGCCCACGTTTTACGTCCTCGACCACTCCTCCCACAACGCCTTGTAGAACTTGAGAAACCGCACCGTATCGTCCTGGTTGCCGGTGTCTGCGGTCCCGATAACTACCTGCGGAC
>CAZTQK010000434.1:0-5171 GCA_964615635.1 uncultured Planctomycetales bacterium | reverse complement strand
ACGCCGCTCTCATTGTCGACCTGAGCGAGTCCGGGCGCTCGATGATTGTGATGGCCGACTACTTCAAGACCACCGCTACCCAGCTTCGCAAGCTGATCGGCGGCGAAATGATGGTGATCCGCACTCTGGTCGAGCGAGCCCAGCGGGAAGCGACACTTCGCCTGCTTGCGGAGGCCCGTCGCATGGGGGCGACCGAGGTGTGGAACATCCGCTACGAGACAAGCAGCATCCGTGGCGGCGACAAGTACCAGGCGGCGGCCAGCGTCGAGATCTTTGCTTACGGGACGGCCGTTGTTCGTCAGTAGAGCCGCATGCCAGAGCCCTTGCACGATCCATCGGTGTTCAGCGAGCCGTACATGCGTCCGGCTGCCAAGCCGACGATCGCGCCTGGCGAGGCCGCGGGTGAACGCCGGCTTGTTGATGAAGTCCGTGCAGACCTGCTGTCCGCCCCTGGACAGAGCATCCACGAAGAGCCGGACATCTTCCCTGCCCGCAAGCCAGAGGTGTTGGAGCAGGATTGGAGCTGCAGCCGCTGCGGGTACAACCTGCGAGGGCTCGAAGCGGGCCATCCATGCCCGGAATGCGGCCACCGGGAACTGTACCGCCCGGCACCGCCTGGGTCGACCAGCTATGCCGGCTGGCTTGCGGGAAAGCTGGCAGGTGGCTCGCCTCGCGTCGGTTGGCTCACGGCCCTGACGTTGGCACTGGCGGGCGGACCGCTGGCCATCCTGGCGGCACTCTTCAAGAGCGGGCAGAGCGGGGTCGCCGGGCTGAGCACCTTGATCCTCGCGGTGGTTTTTGGCCCGGCGGCCGAGGAAGCTCTCAAGATCGCCCTTGCCTGGTGTGTCGTCGAGGTCAAACCCTATCTTTTCCGCCGGGCCGGACAGATCCGCCTGGCTACCGTCGGTGCGGCCTTCCTGTTTGCGGTTATCGAGAACTTCATCTACCTGAACATCTATGTGCCCAACCCAAGCCTTTCGCTGGTCGTCTGGCGATGGACGGTCTGCGTGGCTCTGCACACCGGCTGTACGCTGCTTGCCGCCAACGGCCTGATTCGAGTCTGGCGCCGGACGGTCACCGAGCTTCGCCCGCCGCAGTTGTCGAGCGGCCTGCCTGAACTGGTCTGGGCGATCATCATTCATGGGTTCTACAACCTGGTCGCGATCTTCTTCGAGTTCGCGGCCAGGTAACGGCGCGGTGGCGATCAAACGAGGCCACGCACAGCGCGTTGGCGCCGGTACTGTGTGAGGCTTGATACGAAGTCGGACACGAGCGGTGATTCTTGCTCGGCAAGGCGGACTTTGTCAGCTCGCGCAGTCCGGGTCTCCTGCGATGCCGGGTGCAGTCATGCAGCCTTGGAACATAGCGAGGTCGTCCTGGTCGACGTCACTGTCACCGTCGAAGTGAGCGTGATCGCATGATGGGTCGCCTTGCATGACGCTCGATCCGCTCAGACAGATCTGAAACCGGCCGAAGTCCGATTGGTCCACGTCGCCGTCGCCATCGGAATCACCGGGTACTGGTATGGGTGTAACCGTGATCTGGAACTGGACATCGTTTGGCCCGAACCATGCCGCAGCTTCCTTGACCAGCCGCCAGGCTTCCGTGTAGACACCGGGAGTGGCGGGAGCCGTCAATTCGAACGTGAATCGAACCGTGCTGTCCAGTGGACAAGGGGATGTGTCCATCTCGCTTGGACGTTGTGGAGACAGCCAGTCGCCCGAGGTGTAGAAGTTGCTGCTGCGGTCCTGGGGGTTCCATGTGCCCAGGCGGACCTCTCCCTGTTGCCAGGTCTCGTGGCCGGTGTTCTGGAATTCAATCCATGCGGTCGCGGTTGTACCCGCCATCATTGTCGCAGGGCAGTCTTGTCCAACGACGACGGCATCCAGCGGCGGTAGACAGGCGTCGACGAACTGCTCCTGCAGCAGGTCCCAGAGTTCGGTACGACCGGTGTCGTTGCCCAGGCACCACATGCCGACGCCTTGCAGCCCTGCGTCCTTGGCAAGCTGGTACTTCAAACGCAGGCTGTCGGCGTTATCGAACCAGACTTGGTGCCAGTTGGTCCCGTCGTGGTACCTGTACCATGGGGTCTGCGAAACGCTGTCCCAGAGCAGGCCGTAGGTTTGGGACTGGGCCTGAGCCGTCGCGAAGGTCAACGAGCTGACATGGTCGATCGCGCTGGATCGCGGATTCTCGGTGCTGGTCAACCAGTGGTTGCCGTAGTAGGGGACGCCAAGGATCAGTTTCTCCGGGTTGTTCTGCGTGACCGCCTGGTACTGGGTGTAGACGGTGTTCGTGATGTTGTACGAGCCGCCGGTCAACGGAGACGACGGTCCGCTGGTCGAGCTCCAGGAGCCGTAGAAGTCGTAACCCATGATGAAGATGCCGTCGCAACTGGCTGCCAAGCCGGCCAGATCCCAGGAACCGCTCCAGTTCACCGCCGGGCCGGCGAAAGTCACCTCGCAACCGGGAATCTCGGCGTGCAGGTAAGCGGTCAATTCGGCCATGAAGCCGTTGATGTAACTGCGGTAGGTGCCCGAGCCTTCGAAGTCGATGTTCAGGCCGTCCGCCTGGTACGTTACGATTTTCGTCTTGATGTTGGCAAAGAACGCGTCCTTGCAGGCCGGCGTCGTGATCAGCGTCAGCGTGGTGTCCGGATCGAACTGGGTAGCCACCAGGATGACCTTCACCCCGTTGGTGTGGGCGGTATTGATGACCGAGGTCCAGGGCCAGCCGCTGGGGTTGGTGATAGTGCCGTCCCCTTTGGCTCCAAAAGAGAAGAGAGCGACGTGGGTCAGCAGGTCGTACCGCAACGTGGCGGTCCGGTTCCAGTAGGGCAGGTAGCCGAAGACCGTCGCGCAAGGCCCTCCGGTGCGCGGCTGCAGGGGAATGATCTGCGCGCTCGCACTTCTCGCTGACCCGAAGTGTGCACAGGCGACCAAACACAGGGGTGTCAGGGTGGATACAACTCCGCCGCAGCGTCTCATCGAACTCCCTCCCCCTCTCGGTTCATTCTATCCCGCGTGTTCGAGCCAGTATATCGCGGGCACGGCTGTTTCCGCAGGTTGCCCAGATCGATGGCCGTGAAATCTTGATTCAGCGTGATCCATGACTGGTGTCCGAGGACGGCTGGGTGTTCGCGGTGAGAAGAAACGGCCGGCAATATCGGAAGTCGGTTTTCGCAGTTCATTCTCGGACCGCGCAGACGGGCAAGCGGATGGTAGCCGACCCGCACCGGACCGTCTGTTGCCCAGAGACCGCTCCGGTTTGAGGTCACTCCTTGTCGATGATTTGCAGGAAGCGCCTGGCCGTCAGGTAGGTTCTCAATGCCTCGGCAGCGCTGCTCAGATCATTCTGGCGGCGGGCCTGTTCGTACAGGACCCGCGATTCTGTGATGACCCAGTGCAGCGCATCCTGCCAGGTTTCGGTCGGTCGGGGTGTGGCGGCTGCCGGCTGCGAATGAGCGCGAGGCCTGTGCTCGACTGGGCGAGGCTGCTGTTCAACAGGCGTCGCAGGCCTGGAAGTCGGGCCGCTCGGACCCTCTCTTCTTTCGTTGGGCTCGGATTGTCCGACAGGGCGTGCATCGGCGAGGCCGAGGTGCTTCATGAGCCTCGCTGCGGCCCGATCCATGGTTTGTTCAATCAACGATACGATCGGAAACGCCTGCGGCCCGGGGATGTTTTGTCGAAGCAGCTTTCTGCGCTCCAGGAGAGCCTGCTCAATCTGTTCGCGTGTCAGGCCAGGAGTATGGGCTTCGGGAAGCCCCAGCAACTGAAAAGGAGTCGGCGTGGCCGTATCCTCGGGAATACTCAGCAGCTTGTAGAACGGCCGGAGCTCATTCATGGGCCGCATTACCCCTTCCTACCCGTCCTCTCCGGGCCGGTCAGGCAGCGTTCGCCGCAGGTCCTCGAACTTCTGACGCCACACCTCTACTTTAATCTCCGGGTTCTGCAAAAGAAAGTAGTCCAGCAGTTTTCGAGCGTGATCGGAGAGGCCTGCTCGATGATAGCAGTCGATTTGATGGTACCGGGCCTCATACCAGGCCTCCGTATGGGGTGGCAGGCTCTTGGAGAGCCGGCTCCAGATCATGATGGCCGGATCATGCTGCCCGCTCTCCTCGCAAGCGAGGGCGAAGCCCCGCAGGGTCTCTGCGGACATCGTGCGGGGCGCATTCTTCTCCAGCCACCGATAATGGGTCACTGCTTCAGAGTGCAAGCCGACCTCCTGAAGCATCCGGGCAAACTGGCCGCGGATCGCGGCCTCGTGTTGGCGGATGTGAGAGCCCTGGCCGGCAGCCGTTTGGGTCAGCAAGTTCCGATAAACGTCGAGCAGTGCGTTCCTGAGGCGCGTTGCCTCATCATTCCGTTGGCGCGAGGTCAGCCCTTGGCATCGGCGGTCGATGGACTTGCTGACGTGCGTAAGAACGCCTGTCAGTTCCTCGGTCGTTGGGCGCTTCTGGCTGATGAACTGCACGATCGGCGAAGCAGGATCGGGATTCGCGGCAAGAACGGCGATCTCGACCCGCAGAGCCAGGAGGAGGCGGTCATTTCGGCTCTTGGTTTGCGGCAGCGATTCGATGTTCTCCAGGAGACGAGCGGCGTGCGGCAAGTCGGGCGGCTCGCGTTCGATCAGGTGCTTGAGAACGAGGGTCGCCAGTTCCACCGCGGGGTCGACCGTAGGCCGGTCTTCGTCGCGCAGTTCTTGGTGAGCGGCTTGGAAGAACCTTGTCAGGGCGGCCAGCGTGGCCGTGGTGGGGTCCGTTGCCTGGGCGGGGCGGGATGCCGCGATGGTCTTGCCCTCCAGTTGTCTCCAGCCGGAGAGAGCCAGCCCATACTGAGCGCGCAGATAGAAGGGCGAGCCCAGCGGGACTGCTTGAAACAACTGCTCCGCCTCCGAGTACCGGCTTTGCTCGAACAGCACGCTTCCCCCGTAGAAGGCCGCTTCAGCGCCGACAGTCTGCGCCGGGGCGGTCGTGGAAGCGGGCCCGCCGTCGACGGGATTTGTGGCGGCCGGCCTTGTGGCAGCCGACCCCACAAACCGCATGAACTCGGCGATTTCCATCGGGGGCTGGGCCTTGAGGGCATTCAGACCTGCCTGCAGGGCACACTGCGCCATCCGGTCCTCTCGCGGATCCGCCGGGTGCTGCTTGAGAAAGGCAGCCGCCACCCGAT
>CAZTQK010000433.1:0-5177 GCA_964615635.1 uncultured Planctomycetales bacterium | reverse complement strand
ACAGGCGAGGTTGTGGTGCGGCTTCGCACTGTGCCCAAGGGTCCGAGTCTGCCGGTGCGTCTCGTTCATGCGGCCGGCAAGATCGATGTTTCCGTTCCCGTCGCTAACAAGCACCCGCGCGTGGTTGGGGCATCCTTCTCCGAGGAGCTCGATGTCCTGCACCTGTATTTCCGATGCCGCGGCAGCGCAGGCTCGGTCCCGGCGAAAATCCTTGTAGATGGTGGCGACATGACCAAGGCGGCGGTCATCGGCCGGGACCCGCAAGCCGACGTGATCCCTGTGATCGTCAGGTTGCCCAAGCCGATGGTGCCCGCATCCTTCCACTGCGTGCAGGGTGTGTTCGAAGATGGTCTCGTTGCCTCGGCGGGCGTCCGGGCGTGGGCTGACGAATTCGCATACGGCATCTGGGGCGGCAAGCCGGGCAAGGCCGGCGATTTGAGCGTGGGCCAGAACTACGTGGCCGAACTCGTCGCCCACAACATCAATGTTCAGATGCCACAGGTGGGCTCGCCGGCCGTTCAGGCTTTCTACAAGAGCGAGGCCGGGCAACGACAGCTCAAAGCGATGGGTTTTCGCACGGTCATCGATGAGCACCAGAAATGGGGCCAGAGGGACCCCTACCTGTATTTCATCCACGATGAGCCGGATTGCGCCGATTTCCGTTTCGAGGGCATTCCCGAGAACAAGAAGATCGGGGCCCTGGCCTCATGGACAATCCAACGGTCCAACGAACTGCGCGCCGAGGACCCTGGCAAGCTGCAGATGCTCAATCTGGACATGACCTACAAGCCCCAGAACTGGTACATCTACGGGCAGGTCCCGGACGTGCTTGCGGCCGACCCGTATTACCAGAACCGGCTTCGGACGGCGTACCAGGAGCATCCCGAGCGCATTAAGATCTATAGCAAGGCGACCTATGTGTACGCGGTGGCCGACGTCTGCCAGTCGGCGTGCGAGCCTAATCCGCTGCACATCATCCTGTACTCGTGCAGCCACGTGAACAACAAAGACAATCTGCGGTTTCGCTTCCCGACGCCGCCGGAAAAGCGGATCGAGGTTTTTTATGCTCTCGGCGCGGGAGCGAAAGGTCTTTCGTATTGGTGGTACACGCCGGCTGACAAGGGGGAAAAGTCCGCGTATGGGGTCGGCGCGGCTGTTCAGAACAGTGATGCCGCCGCCGCGGCCCTCTATCGCGAGATCGGTTTGATCGGGGCCGAAGTGCGGACCGCCGGCCCGCTTTTCCTGAGCGGTTGCCCGGCCGAGGTGCCCGTCAAAGCGGAAGGGGCGCTCTGGACTCGGACGCTGCTGGTCGGCCTCGACTCGCTCGTTTTGTTGGTGGTCAACGATCAGTACACCAATCACGATAAGGGCACAGACATTCAACCAATCGAGAAGGCCGCAGCTTCTGTCAGAATACCGGCCTGGCTTAAGGTTGCTGACGTCTTTGAGATTACCAGCCAGGGTGCCAAGGATGTGAAATGGGCGGCAACCGGACCGCAGGTCGGACTCGATCTGGGTAGGGTGGACGTGACGCGACTGGTGGTCATCACTGCGGACAAAGGGCTTCGCGGGAAACTCCAGAAGCGTTATGCTTCACAATTCAGCGCCAGGGTGCAGGCCCTGCTCAAGAACCAGCCAATCCAGTCGAAGCAGTGACGATCTGCATTGGAGGTCGCATGGAACACGAGAATCGTTCATCGTTGATGCATGGCGGTCTAGGTGTGAGTCGTCGGTCGCTGCTGAAGGCTTCCGGATCAGCCGCAGTCTTGTGGGTGATGCCGGGCATGACCGGTTGCACGTCGACTGTGCCGGCGCACATGACCTGCTCGGCGGCCGATTATCAGGCCGACCCACGCAAGGCTTCGCTTGAGTGGTTTCGAGGCGCCCGGTTCGGCCTGTTTATGCATTATGGTTTGTACAGCCAGTTGGGACGCGGCGAGTGGGTGATGTACAGAGAGAACATTCCCGTTGCCAGGTATGTCAAACTGAAAGACACTTTCACAGCGGAGAAGTTCGACGCGGACCACATCACCGACCTGGCTCTCGCGGCCGGTATGAAGTACGTCAACATTACCTCTCGTCACCACGACAGCTTCTGCCTGTTCCGTACCGCCCAGACCGACTACAGCAGCGTGGACAGCCTTGCCAAGCGTGACCTGGTCGGCGAGCTGGCCGAGGCCTGTCGCAAGAAGAAGCTCGGTCTGTTCTTGTACTACTCCTACGCCCTGGACTGGAAGCACCCGTATTTCTTCTCGCGAGATGAGCGGTGCAAGGTTGCACGGCCGCTCTACGACAAGCCCGAACCAACCTATTTGTACCGCAAGGACGAGGATTTCCGGCACTACCTCGATTTCGTTCACGCCCAGATGCGCGAGTTGCTGACGCAGTACGGGCCGATCGCCGGGCTGTGGCTGGACCCGCTGATGGGGTACTACGGGCGGCCGGAGTTGTTCCCGATCAAGGAGACCTATGGGCTGATCCGCTCGCTCCAGCCCGGTTGCCTGATCTCGTTCAAGCAGGGAGCCGGCGGCGACGAGGATTTCGTCGCGCCCGAGCGCAAGGCGGCGGCCCTCAAGCGGGGCGGCGATGCGGCCATGGCCGTTTGGGAGAAGAATCGCGGCAAGCCGGTCGAGATCTGCGATACGCTGCAGCCGGCCGCGTGGGGCTATGAGAAGTCGACCGAAGGCAAACACAAGACTGCCGACGAGGTGATGAAGATGCTGGCTGATGCCCGGGCACAGAACGCTAATCTCCTGCTCAACACCGGGCCGTTGGCCGACGGCTCGATTCACCCGGACGATGAGGCTACACTTCGCGAGGTCGGTCGCCGGCTGAGAGCCTAGGCGGGCAGGCCGTGTGCCACTGCTCTGCGAGCAGTGTGGATCATGGAGGCACTGCCGACACGGCAGTGGCACACCTGTTTGGCGCACCGCCTTGGGGACCGCCGCGATATGCACTTGGAGGTCAGGCGGCCGTCGAGAATCGCTGAACCATTCCATCTTGGGAGGTTACCACATGTTGCTCCGCGACGGCGTAAGACTCATCGCCTTGTTCTCGCTCACATCCGTGGCCGCGTGCGGGCGTCCGGCGGCCGATTTGAGGTTCGATCCACAGCATCGCGCCGGATTACACTCCATCACAATGAACAAGCCTGCTCAGGACTTCTTCGAGGGCGCGGTTATGGGCAACGGCGGGATGGGGGTGATCGTCTGTACGCGTCCCGATTCAGTCATGATCCATTTCGGGCACAACGAGGTCTGGGATATCCGTCTGGCCGAGAACAACCGCGAGAAGCTGGTGACCTTCGACGAGTTGTGGGCCCGTCTCAAGAGCGGCACGCCCGAGGACAAGGCGTGGTTCGATGATTACTGCAAGATGGCGCGGGAGAACTACGCCCAGCCTTATCCGCGGCCTTGGCCATGCGGATCGTTGTTGCTGGGATTCGACCGGCGCAAGGCGGAACTGCTCGGGCATCGCGTCCGGATTGATACCGGTACGTGTGAAGTGGAATTCCTGATCGACGGCCAGACGGTCACACTGGTTCTGTTCAACGAGATGAACGCCGATCGGCTCTGGATGCGCATGCTGGACGATCTGGGCAAGCCGATCCAGGCGCCATTCGATCGCGTCCGTCTGATCCCTGAGAAGGGAATGGCTACACAGACGGCGTCTGCGACGGACACGCTTTCATTCAAGCAGGTCCTGCCGGTTCTGGGTGATGATCGTGACAAGGATGAGGCCCTGCGCGTGGCCGTGCGGGTGAATGGCAGGATCGGCTCGCCGCTGGTGCAGAACGGCCCTTTCGTGGCCTGCGTGCAGTTGGAGCACGGCATGGCCCGGAACATCTCGAAGCCCGATGCCAAGGTTCCCGAACCTGTTGACGATGCTTTCGCCGCCGCCTCTGCCGCGAGTGCGCAGATTTGGAGGGAGTACTGGGGCCGAGCCGGCGTGCAACTGGATGACGAGTGCCTCGAGCGGACCTGGTATCGCAACATGTACTTCCTGAATTGTGCGGTACGGCCGGGTGAGGTCTGCCCCGGCCTGTTTGCCAACTGGAGCTACGGGAACATCGGCACCGCCTGGCACGGCGATTATCACACCAACTACAACCTCCAGCAGCCATTCTGGGTGACGTTTTCGTCCAACCGTGTTGAGAAGCACCTGCCATACGTGGATCTCGTGCATTTCCTGCTGCCGGTCAGCCGCGACTGGGCGAAGAACCACTACAAGCTGCCGGGGGCGTTCTTTCCACATTCGGCCTACCCGGTCGAGATGACCATGATGCCGTATCCGGTGCCGACCTGGGGGGCGGAGGTGTGTGAGACGCCGTGGGTGGTGCAGAGCCTGTGGTGGCACTACCTGTACACCATGGACAAGGACTTCTTGCGGGACCGGGCCTTCGGACCGATTTGCGAGGCGGTTCAGTTTCTCAATGCGTACATGCGACGGCCTGATGCCCACGGCCCGCAGTGGAAGGATGACAAGTTCCACATCTACCCCACGGTGGTGCCCGAGCTGCACGGGCTGAAGGTCGATCCGGGCTTCTCCGCCGACTGCATCGTGGACCTGACGCTGACCAGGTTTGTGTTCAAGGCTTACCTGGAGGCGTGTAAGGTCCTCGGGCGTCAGCAGGAAGCGGCGGTGCTGATGCGGGAGGTTCGAGAGATCCTCGATCATTTCCCGGAGTACACCACCGCGCAGAGCCAGCGAGGCAAAGTGTTTGTCTCGGTTTCCGGTGAGAGCCCCGAGCAGGTCTACAACACGCCCAATCCGCTGATGCCGGTTTTCCCCGGCGAGGATATCGGCCTGCATTCGCCGAAAGAGGTCCTGGAGATTGCACTCAATACCTGGCGCAATCAGCGGAACGAAGGAGGTAACGAATTGGTGTTTCAGAACCTCCAGGGCGCCAGGCTTGGCGTGCTCGACCTGGAGAAGTTCAAGCGGCAGATCAACTACTGCCTGATGCCCAACGGAACCTGCGCGGACATGGTTCTTCAATCCGGCGGCCGGTACTCGGACGAGACAGACCGCGCGTTCATGGCACCAATGGGCATCTGGTTCGAGAACTTCTCGCTGCCGGTGGTGGTCAACGAGTGCCTCTTGCAGAGCTACACCGGTCAACTGCGGTTCTTTCCCAATTGGCCGAAGGACAAAGACGCGGCGTTCCAGGATCTTCG
>CAZTQK010000432.1:0-5221 GCA_964615635.1 uncultured Planctomycetales bacterium | reverse complement strand
CGAACCGGTTGCCCTTCTCATCCTCGCGCGAGGCCACGCTGCCGTCGCTGTAGTACTCGAAGCTCAGGCTGGGCAGCTCGCTCGGCTGGCCGGTGTCCGGGTCGGGATAATGGACCGCCCTGATCCAGCCGTTGTGCTCGCTGATCTTGGCGCCCGACTTGTCGAGGACGTCGGCGCCGTATTCGAAGCGCGTGATCTGGATCGTGCCGTCGGTCGCCTCCCAGTCGATGCTCGCGTACGACGAGACGGTGCCTGAATTGTTCATCGAGTCGACCGCGGCCATCAGTTCGAGCCGCCCGTACTGATCGTAACTGTGGGCCGTCCGGCGGACGCCGTCGAGGTCGTACGCATCGCCCCCGACATTCTCGGTCACCAGCAGCACCCGGCCGAGGCCGTCGTATTCGGTGGTGGTCACGGTTCCGTCCGGGTTCCAGACGGTGTTCTGGCGTCCGCCCTCGTCGTAGGCGTAGCAGGTGACCGGCACCTGAGTCCCGAAGGCGTCGTTGTCGCATTCGGTCACCCGGCCGTCGGTGTCGAGTGTGGCCGGCAGGCTGGTCCAGTAGGTGCCGCCGGGTACGGCCGTGCTCAGCGGCTCGGAGCCGCTGACGTAAGTGTTGTTGGCGTCGTTGGTTCCGAAGTCAGCGGAGGCCAGGACCTTGCCGGCCAGGTCGTACCAGGTGTAGGTGTAGCTCTTGACGGCGTTGTCATCGAGTTCGCCGCTGGTGCTGCCGGGCTTTCGCTCGAAGCGGATGGTGGCGATGGCCCGGTCGTCGGCGTCGTAGATGGTCTGAGTCTTGGCGACCTCGACGGTGCCGGCAAACGTCCGGCTGAAGATTTGCCGCCCCTTGGCGTCGTATTCGTATTTGGTGATCGGGCTGTTGGCCGCGTGAAGCTCAACCGGCCGGCCCGCGTGGTCGTAGAAGGTGAACGTGGCGGTGTACAGGGCCACGCCGCTGCTGACGCCGTAGTACCGCCGGGTCTCGGCCGACAGGCCTCGGGGGTTGTAGACATTCTCCGTTAACGACAGCGGGGCAGGCGTGGCTTGGAGCAGATCCTTGGGATCGGGCAGCGTGCCGTCGGGCCCGACCTCGGTCGGAGCCAAGATAACCGCTTCGATCGCCGCCCGATCGATCGGATTGCTCTGACCGTCTATCCCGGCATACTCGGCCACCAGCACCGGCCGGTCGAGATTGTCGAGCCAGGTCAGCGTGTGGTCCGGCGCTTTTGTTGAATAAGAGTTGCGAGCCCAAGATTCACCAGCATGACACAGGTTGGTTCTGGTACAGGCGTTACTGCAAAACGCAGGTTGCCACTTGCGGTGGCCCTGCCTGCACCAGAACCTTGCGCTGAAATATAGCAGCTGTAACTCATGATATAGTCGCGTCCGGCGTCTAGCACGCCAAAGGGGCTGCCGACAAGCACGTTCGACTCGTCCCCGCCCAGATCTCCGATAGTGAGTAGATCATCAGGTGTAGAATTGCTTATCTGGTCGCTGCGAAAGATGTATTCGTTGGTCTCGGCATCCTTGATCGAGGCAACCAGTCGCATTCGCCTTTCGCCGAGCAGAGCATAGGAGCCCTCGAACTCATACCGGAGATATTCATTTGCAGTGAAGGCAATCTGGCCAGAGCTTTGTGCGAAACTCTGGTAGGCATCATCCCGATCGTGCTCGAATGCGAGACCGAACACGCTGCTATCAAGCAACGCGGAAAAGGTATAGCTGGTAACACTCGTTGAGTGATTCCCAAAGGAATCAGTGTCGGTGGCAGTTCGTACGAGGGAGAAAGGAAGCGAGACTGTCGTGTCTCTGTACAAGGCAGGGTCGTAAGGACCTACTCCTGCAACTGTATTCAGCTCCCATGTGCTTACGACTGCACCAGCGACCGCTGACGGCGGAGCAAACCAAAACATGAACGCAGTTGCATATCTTACTGCTGCTCGCATGCGATCCTTTCTCCAAATCCAACGTCGTAACAAGTGATCCAGCCATTGCTAGGGAACATGCGGGCCTACAATCGTCCCCACGCATCCAGCCGACATACCCATCTCTGTTGCCCAACTACCCTCTACGATGATACAGCATCCAGTTTGTTGCGCCCAGCTTATTTTGGAGCCCCCCTGGGCACCGCTGGCTGCACGGTGTATCGCACCACTGGGGATAGGACCTGCGCAGAAGTTCGAACAAGAAGAACGACGTCGCACGTGCCAACTCCGAGCCATCGTTACCAACCCTTTGTCTCCATCGACCGTCCGCGTCGGCCAGACAATGCAGGCAGCCAAGGAACAACACCGAGCGAGAAGCCCGATAACTGGCTGCCCAGCCGCGTCACGTCTCTTCAGAACGTCTCGCCGATCTCGAAGAAATCCACATTGGCAAAACCTCTTTCGGTGATGAAATCCTTCACGCGATCAGTGCATAGGGTGAGATCATTTCGCTCGACGACCTTGAACAGGTCAGCCCCCGCAAGATCCTGCTCGCGGACGAACAAACCCTGGCCGGGGACGCGCAGCGTATGTGTGTACTTCAGATTCATGATCTCAGGGTGCCATCTGGACTCGATCTTCTCGCCTCCGAGCACCTGGAAAAACTTGAATCCACATTGAGGGCAATGTATGGACAACCGCAGCGAAGATCGCTGCAGATCGCACGAGACCCGAGTCGTGATCCAGAGCTCTTGCACAGGCGGTCCTTCATAGGGCAGCCACACGCGCTGCTTGCTCCGGCGATTGGGGCGGATCGGCCTCTTCAGCTTGGGGTCCTGTATCATCACTACGACAGCGCCCTCAAACCCCGAGAAGTGTACCGACAGGGCATGCAAGACCTGCTCCGTAGCCAGGATCGCACCTGAACCCACACCCCACGTGAAATCCGCGACACAATCAGAGCCGTCATCCCACGACAGATGAAGCGGGCGTTTCCTTTCCGCCGCAGGGATGAATCGTTTGCACTCGGGGCAGCGGCCCTCACGTTTCCAGGAAGGCGGAAGCGCCCCAAAGGAGGCATATCGTGATTCTCTTGGTCGGACGAGTTCCCAAATACGCATGCATACGACCTCTGAGTGAGTACTGCCTCTTACAGAATGCGAGTGTCGTCATGGCCGCCAAACGTCCAGGCCGAATTCCTCGACGAGTTGATCCCGGATAGCCATTATTGCGTCTGACGTCGCCACCTGGTCCCAGGCCGTGCCGAAAGCTTGTTCCAGCCTCTCGATCCACCGGGCATTGTATCTGCCGCCATCAGGCCCCCCTCCGTGGATGAACCTGTGGAGCTCGGCAGGTATCTTCCAGATGTTCGGCCTTCCTCGCGCACCCCGCACATAGGCGTATGCCGCGTTACCTGCGGCCTTCAGGCGCTTGAGAATCATGTTGGGCACGGTATGGTGCCCGTGACACTCATTGTGCACAAGCAGCCAACAACAACTGTCTGCCTCGGCCACATAGTAGTTGTGAGCGACGGCGACCTCGATATTGTACACAGTGACGCTCTGAATTTGAAGATGCTTGCTGTGCAGAACGGCATCGGCGCCTGTCGGCCCGTGAAAAGAGACGCCAAGATCGAGCACGCCGGCGGGCACGAACCTCGCTTCCTGGGGTATGTAGAAGGGATGCTCCGCCGTGGTTCGAATCGTGTAGATCTCGCCCTGGCTCGCAATAGCCAGATCTATCGTGCGATCAACGGTGCGTGTGAACACACGGGTGACCGCACAGGTCTCGGGGCCGTCATCGTCCTCCGGGTTTGCGTCGCAGAAGACTCGGTCGCCAACGCAGACTTCCTCGATGGGCACGCTGGTACCATCCGCCATCAGGACCGACGTCCCTTCGGCGAAGCAGGCGCTCGCTCCGAGCCCTGCCAGCACCAGGCTGTACAGTGCCCCTTCGCCTTCGTCCCACACCATGTTATCCCAAAGGAACGCCACCGCGGCATAAGCCATCGCCAACTGATTTCCACGTTCGATCCGCCGAATGGCGACACGGGTGGTGGCATAAGCGATTGCATGATCCACCTTTATGCCGTTAATTGCTGCATCAATATCATCCTGGAAATCCAGACCGAGTGCGTCAACGCGATCTGTAGGCCTGTTCCCAACACGAGAGAACAGGTTGAAACCATCGCCGTAGTATTCTGCCGGCTCAAAGGCCCTCGCCTCTGCTTCCAAGATTTGGCCGCGTGTGGCCAGACTGTCCATGACCAGTTGCGACGTCTCGACAGGATCCCGTGACGTGAAGCGCGCCAGAGTGGGGTCGTACCATCGGTTGATGTTGAAATACAAGCCCTCGGCGTTCAGGGCAAGGGGCGCACCGGCGGTGTCGTCAAATCGATAGAAGAACAGCCCCTGATGCCCGATGTGGCTGTTCGGGATGGTGCCGCCGGTGTTGGTGTCCTTGGCCGCGAGGAGACCGTATGGCTCCCATTGATACTGTTCGACCACACCGCCGCTGGCGTCGGTGAGAGCCATCACGTTGAAATTGGCATCCTGCAGGACGTAGAAGTCCTGCTGGGCGCCGCCGCTCTTCTGGCTCTCCAACACGAATTCGTCAACATAACCCGGCCCATACACATACTCGTGGGCCGTCTCGAACAAGTCTGTCGGGTCGCCCGGCGTTTGGATGACTTCCTGGATCCTGCGGACACCGTCGTAGTAGTAGTGTTCGGTTCGGCAAGCCGGGCTGGGAGTTGCTGGCTCCGGATCGACCGGTCGTTGAGCCCATATCAGCCGCCCCAAGCCGTCGTATGCAAAGCGAACGACCAAGTAGCCGATTTGGTGCGTCCCGGCCGGGTGGATCTTGGCGTCGTCGTCGAAGTCATCCGTGGCTGGGTTGGCCGGATCGTAAACCAACGTGTTGGCCTCGTTGACCTCCACCAGCCGGTTCCACGCGTCGTACTGATAGACGTACCGACCGTCGAAGATGAGGTTCCCGGTCGGGTCGTTGAGGTGTACGACGTTTTGCCCGTTGGTCTTGACCGCCGTGATCTTATTGAACGCGTCGGTTGTGTGGTCGATGTTGGTGGTGATATCGATCATGCCGTCATGGTCGGTGTCATCCTGCCGCTTCAGGCCGATCAGGTTCGGACTCGACGACGGTCCGGCCCAGTTACCCAGCAGATCCAGGTTCCAGGTCAGACTGCGATACAGGGCAACATCCGCGTCCGATTGGATGAAGAACTGTGTCCTTGCGGTGAGCCTGTGTAATCTTGGGCGGCGTGCTCGCGGCGGGGCGG
>CAZTQK010000431.1:0-5237 GCA_964615635.1 uncultured Planctomycetales bacterium | reverse complement strand
TTCTGGCACTCGGTGTTCCAGGTGCCGCAGGGGCTGACGGTCAGGCCTTCCGGATGATACCGCGTGATGATGTTCTGCCAGGCGTCAGCAATCCTCCGGCGTTGCGTCGAAGTCATGGTCAGCGGGTCGGTACCGGTCCAGTAATGGTAGGTATCCACGCCGATCCATTGCGTGTTGGCCGGGAGGAGGAACCGGCCGTAGTCATCCACGTCGCTTTGGCTGGACGCATGGCAGCCTAGCGAGTAATGCAGCATGTTGTACCAGCAATGGATGTGAGAGAACGGCTGCTGGCCGTTCATGACGCGATTGCGGATCACGCTGTCGAAAGTCGCGTAGATGGTCTGCAATCCACCGGTGCGCAGTCCGCATTCACCTTCGTCGCCCGCCTTGATCATGAGAATGTTGTTGATGATCTGCCGTCCGGTGGCCTGGTCCCCCTCCGGATTCGTCAGCACCGTATCCCGATTGGTCCACAGCGTTGTGAGGATGTTCAATGCGTTCTGAAAGGGGTTGGCATCTCCGGGTGTCCAGTAATTGCGCAACACGATCAACTGGCGCCTGGAATGGCATCGGATCATCAGGTTGATGATCTCGTCATGCCACGAGTTTCGCCGGGCATACAACATGATGGCGGTTGACCATTGGCTGGCGATGTCGATGCGCCGGATGTTCTCCGCGTGAAAGTCAGTGAGCGGATAGTGGTCGTCCATTTTCATCAACCCGTATTCGCACAGATAGGGCACGACACCAATTCCCTCCTCACGCGTCCACGACTTGATCGGCACGTAGGAGTAGCTGATTACGTCGCCCTGAACATAGCCGGGCGGCAGACCCTCCGCTCTGGCGGCGGCAACTGCAACAAACAACAGCGGCAACGACCATAAGCGGCAAACCAAGCTAGCCATCATGTCCTCTCATTACCGATTCCTTCGTCAACGCGTACTCTTGACAGCATGGAACGGCGTTCTCTGACCGCGACCGTGCAGTCGGCGATCAACAGCCGGGCGGGCTGCCGGGACCACCCAGACACCCCAGGAAGACGGCGAAGTCGTCCTGATCCACGGCTCCGCTTTCGTCGAAGTCGGCGTTCTCGCATCCGGACTCATAAGGCACGCCGGGACCGGAAAGGCAGGCTTGAAAGATCCCGAAATCCGCCTGGTCCACGTCGCCGTCGCCGTCAAGATCGGCCGGGGCTGACTCGTTCACCGTGATGGTCACGGTGTCCTCACCGGTTAACTGTGGGTCGGTGGCAGAGAGCTTGAGAACGTAGACACCGGCGAGGCTGAATGACGCGGTTGTTTGCAGTGCGTTCGCGTCGCCGAACGTGACCGTTCCCGGTCCGCTGTGCTTGCTCCATGTGACCGTGATCGTGCCGGGCGGGTCGGGTAGTCCGTCGTCAGAGGCCGTGCCCGCCAGGTTCGCGCTGTTGGGCAGCGTGACGGTCTGGTCCGATCCTGCCTCGACGGTCGGCGGCTGATTGCCGCTGAGCGAGTCACCCTTGATGGTCACATTATCGATGCGCCCGGTATCGGTCGTGGTATTGAACTGCCATATGAACCGAACGGCGAAGCCGGCGTTATCGTTTGCCGCGGGTACGCCCGCCAGGCTAACGAAGTTGCGCGTCCAAGTGGTGGGCAGGTCAACGCCCTCCGACAGGGCCTGTGCCAGGGTCCACGGTCCGGCGATGCCGGCCGTGCTGTAATACACCGCCAGCTTGTCCTCGCAGCTTTCTTCCAGGACGCCGCTCATGCATGTACCCGCACACCCGCTGCTTGGCGGGGTGTTCAGGGCGGCTATCACGTCGTACTCGATCTGGAGGTTGTTATAGCCGGCCGTTGAGACCACTCTGGTGGCCGATCCGCCCTCGCGCGTGCAACTGTCGGTGCCGTTCGTGCTGCCGTTGCCGTTCGCTTTCAGGTTGCCGGTCGGATTACCGGAGACCGAGTCCCACACGATCGTGCCGTCGTTGTAGCTGCCGGCTTTCCATCCCGCCAGCGTCCATCCTTCGGCATCGGAAGCAAAGGGAAAAGTGGCGACAGTCTGAGTTGGAGAATCAAGGACATCTACTTGCCAGGACTCGTCGTCTGCTCCGGCCGAATTACTGGCACGGATGCTGATCGTAAAGCGTTGGCCGGCCTGGGCTGAGGTCGGAATCCAGCCGGAGACGTATCCGCTGTCGCTGACCTGCAAGCCGGCTGGCCCGCTGATGACCGACCAGGTCGGCGTCGGGCTGGGAGCATTGCACAGGTTCAACTGCCTGACGTACTCGCTGCCGGCGAAGGTGGTGCCCGGATCCGGCGCCACCTCGCATATGACCGGGGCCACGGGACCGGTCGTCCGCGGCGGAGTGGCCGCATTGCCGATATCCACCTTGTATACGCGTGCGAGTGAGTAGCGGCTGCCCGGTACGCCGCCACTGTAGCCGGTTCGATAGGCCCGGAAGGTGGAGCCGAGCTGGATGTGCAAAAGCTGTGGGTTCCAGGGACCCGTGTACGTGAACTGCCCCGGCGGGGTCACTTCGGTCAACGTGTTTCCGGGAATGCCCCGGTACCATCGCATGGCGCCGTTGCTCCAGGTGATCCGGAACCGGTAGATGGTTGTCGCGTTCCATTCCCAGACATCGCTGTACTCATCGAAAACCAATCCGTTGCAGTAGCCGCTGGGCTTCATCTTGTCAGTGCTGCCGGGATAATTGATCCTTCGCTGCTGGGTGCGCAGGTTGCTGTTGTAGTATGAACCGTTGTCCCAGGCCGGGTTCGGGCTGATGCCATAGCTGTCGCACACGGCGACGAACTCGTGAACATGTGGGTACACGTTGGTTCCCGGAGCCAAGCCGTAGAGGTCCCATTCGATGCTGCCGGCCGCCCACGATCCGTCGGCCAGTGACTGGCTCAGTTCATAGTAGACGAAATCGCCGCTGCGCGGAGCACCGGTAATCGAGCAGTCGGACACCGATTGAGTCAGGGTGTATCCGTCGGCCGAGAAGGTTCCGTTGCCGCGCTGTCCGGTGATTTTGCTGCTATTGGTCAGCGTATCTTCAAAGACCATGCCTGCCAGATTGCTCTGAACGGCAGCGGTCCAGGTTTCTTCGTCCGAGCCTTGAGTGTTGGTCGCCCTGATGGTGATGGTGAAGCTCTGTCCTTCCTGCGCCGGCGTTGGTGACCAACCGTAGGCCATCCCGTTGGCATTGACCTGCAGACCCGATGGTCCCTGGATGACGCTCCAAGTCGGTGTCGGATAGCCCTGGAGCAGAGTCAACTGCCTGACGTACTCGACGGCGACCATGGCCGTGTCGGGATCGTGAGAGACCTCGGCGATCACCGGTGGGGCATTGCCGCCAGGGAAGATGTCCACGCGATCCTGGTCCAACTGGGCGTGCCCAAGGTAGTAGGTGCGGAACTCCAGGCGATGTCCCCCGCCCGGATTGGTGAACGCCAGTTCAAACGGTTGATAAACACCGGCCGCCGTCCACTGCTGCCGGGTGATGGTCATCGGACCGGCCAGCAAGGTCGCTTCATCGGCATCATAGACATCCAGTTGGCAGATGCCGCTGTTATCCGCGGTGTTGTTGTCCACGCGAAGCCAGAAGCGGGCCTTGAGCGGGCCGCCCAGAAGAGTACTGGTGTAGGGGCCGTAAGTGCTGAAGGTGTTCGGGTTGGCCGGGGTGATCCGCCAGCCTCCGGGGATCGCGCTGCCGGCCAAGTGGCCCATGCCCGCACCCTCGGCTTCGTACGTGGCCAGCGGGGCCGGACCGACTGTCACCGACCATTCTTCGGTGTCGCTGCCCTGACTATTGGCAGCCTCGACCTGGAAGGTGATCGTTTGCCCATCATCTCCTGCAGACGGCGTCCAGCCGCTGAGCAATCCGCTGCCGTCGATCACTGCGCCGCTGGGTCCCTGGAGAACGGTCCAGGATGGCAGCGGGCGGCCCTGGGCAAGGGTCAATTGGCGGACGTACTCCGCACCTACATAGGCTGCATCCGGGCTCCAGCCGAACGGATTGATCAGCGGCGAGCATTCCACGGTCGAGATGTTGCTCATGGCCACCTCGTCCAAGTGGAAAGTCACGCCGCTTGTGCAGGCGATGCGAAAATCGGCGCCATCGTTCTGCCGGTTGCCGAAATAGGCATCAGTCAAGGCGAATTCGCGGATCTTCCAGGTATTGGAGTCGGTCAGAGTGATGGTTCCCCCGCTGGTATAAGCACCGCTGGTCGAATCATAGTGCAGAGTCAGGGTGCCGGCGCCGGTGTCGTAGTACTCAACACTGACATAGCAGACGGGTCGATAGCCGGCGTACATGTGGGCATCGGCCACGTTGAAGTACATGTAGTTGTCACTACCCGCAACGGCGTTTCTGCGGCAATTCTTTCCGCCAATGTCGGCGGGGATGGTGTCTCCGTCACCCGGCTGCACGTTGCAGACGCCCTGCTCGATGTCCGCGGTGCCCAGGTCGACTGATACCCGTTTATAGTCATGGGGGATGGCGCTGGCCTGGACGCCCGACGCATAGTGGTATTCATCATCGCGAGCAAAAGCGGTGTAGTAATAAGTGGCTCCTGCGTTGAGACCCGAATGCACATAGGTGTTGCTCGTGCCCGGCATGTCGGCCAGGTTGACCACCGGCTGGCCGTCGGTCGGTGAGGTGGGGTAGCCGGTTGTCTTGCAGCGGATGACCGTGGCGATGAAGTCCGAGCTGGACGGATTGGTCCAGATCAGTGTGTTCTTGTACTCGCCGGCCGTCACCGTGAACGACGAGACCGCCGCCGGGGGCGTCGAATCGACATCGCGGCAGACGTAGAGCACCCAGTCGCTGCTGTCCGGCGGAGTCATCGTGCGAACGCCGCCCGGGGAAACGGAAAACGGCGAACCGAAGGTGCCGTTGCGAGGATCGTACCACCGTCCGACCAGCGAGGAGCTGGCCGCGGAGAGATTCAGCGTAAAGCTGCCGCCCATCGTGTAGGCCACATACCAGTAGTCGGTTTTGGCCAGGCAGTTGCCCGTGCCGGCCAGGCTGGGCTGCAGGGACATCCGCCAGAAGGGCACCGATTCCATGAAATCGGCAAGATGGCTGAAGTAAGGATAGAACCAGCCCTGCGGATCGACCGAGGCTCCGTGCATGGAATAGCAGAGCGTTTCGTCGTTGTCTTGCGGCAGGTGTCCCGGCATGCACTCGTCGGCGTAGCTGATCTGGCCACCGTAGGTGGTGGTGATCCAGGCCGCCTTGCGCATGTTGTTCA
>CAZTQK010000430.1:0-5240 GCA_964615635.1 uncultured Planctomycetales bacterium | reverse complement strand
TCATCCGTTGCCGCTGCCGGCGCTGCCCCGACCTGGACCAAAGTAATAACCAAGGTGCAGGAGAGGGCAGCAGCAGTCAGTACCAGTCGATCGCGGCGGCCGGTGCGGGGCGAAAGTGTTCGGCCCAGATCCACGATTCGCTCAATGCGCTTGCCGAGTCGAGATCGGAAGGACACTGCCCCAAGAGCGGCAAGGAGCAGATCGTGCCTGCCCTGCTGAATCTCGGCGACTCTGACCAGTTCGCGGGCGTAGCGGCGGCGATTACTGCTGTACTCCAGCACCAGGTCATCGCAGACATCGTCGCTGGCTTGTTCAAATGCACGGATGAGGACCTGCAGCAGCGGCTGGAAGAACAGAATCGCCTGCACGATGTGCCCAATCAGGAACCACAGGCAGTCCCTCCGGGCCAGATGGGCCAACTCATGATAGAGTACTTCAACGACCGTCGCCCGCTCCGCGGCCGGATACAGGATGACCGGGCGGCGAATTCCCAGAAGGCAAGGCACCGGAGCATGAGGACTGATCAGAACTTGCGGGGCTTTGACGCCGAAGTCTTCCGCCAGCCGGGCGCAGGCGGCCTGCACCGGATCGGGAGCAGGCTTGGCTTCTCGATATACCCGGATCATGCGGGAATGTGCGCACGCCAAGCGGACTAGCAGAGCCAAGCTGGTAGTCAACCAACCTGCCGCGAACACGACGCAGAACCAAGCCCATAATCTGGATGAAGCATCTCGCGAAACAGACTCACGAGCGGCCTCTTCTGCCTCCACAGCAGTGCCCATCGGCGGACTGACCGATTGAGCTTCCTGCGGTCCGGCCACGACGGCTCCGGAATCGCGCAACCCTGTCTCTCGCGTTGTCCTGCGACCTGCCGGCAAGGACAGGTCGCCGAAGTCGTTGCCCGGGGCCACAAGCCGCGGCCGAACCGCTCCCCGGCCGGTCGGAGGTGTGGCAACCGCATCACGATGTCGGAGATCCAGTGAGGGAAGAAGCCCATCGACGACCGGCGATGGGGCCGGAGCCGCCTGTGCAGTGCTCGACGGCAGCCGGAACGGTTGCAGCCGAATACCCGAGAAGTGCCAGGCGATCGCAGCAAGAGGGCAGACGACAGCCGCGGCCAGCGTGAGACGAAACCAAGTGGAAAGGGGCGCCGCACCT
Source organism: uncultured Planctomycetales bacterium (assembly GCA_964615635.1). Taxonomy (GTDB): domain Bacteria; phylum Planctomycetota; class Phycisphaerae; order UBA1845; family PWPN01; genus JAUCQB01. The sequence goes on along the minus strand of CAZTQK010000430.1, from coordinate 4,082 downwards.
TTCCGCCGCACCCACCGCGAGCCGAGCAGGCACAGCCCGATCAACAGCCCCGTCTGAAGAAACAGGGTCAGCCCCAAGCAGGTCACCGTCTCGGCGATTCGCGGGAGTTGCGGGAGTATGCTTGCCAGGAACATGGGCTATTCCTTCATTTTGCCGATCAGCTTTCGGATTTCGTGAAGCTCTTCAGGAGGGATGCGCTCGTTCTTCAACAAGTAGGCAACCAAGCCCCCCACCGATCCGGCGAATACGCCGTCTACCAGTTCGCGAGTGGCTGTTCGGGCAGCCTCCGACCGTTCGATCAGTGGGTGGAACACGAATGTCCGATCGACCAATTGATGGCCAACCGCCCCCTTGGTCTCGAGTTGCCGCAGGAGCGTCTGGACTGTACTGTGGGCGATCGGGTCTTCTTCGCTAAGAGCCTCGGTGATTTGGCGGGCGCTAGCCCGGCCCTTGGACCAGAGAACATCCATAATCCGCAATTGAACGCGCCCAAGTCTTTTTTTCATAGTCACTTATGTCTCCGACCGGCGGGTACTTAAGGGCAGGTCTATGGAAGTAGATTTACTACAGTAAATATGCGCTCGTTTTTGGGAAAGTCAAATGCTTTTTCCGTTTTTTCTTTTTTCTGTCGCTCCAGTCGCTGAGTTGCCCTCATGCCCTCGGGTTTTTCTTGTCGGCTTGCGCGACTTGACAGGACCTTCGGATGCCTCGGAGAGTCCGGGGGCTTTGAAAACGAACTGAAACGTTTTAAAATGGCGATTCGTCCTTATCCCCGGGGATAAGCGGTGCCGGTGGTCAGGCCTGCCTGACCGTTCGGCATTGGTCTACAATCACAGACCACTGCGGCTTCGAGCCGAAGAGAGATACCCGTATGCACTGTCCATCATTGCGAAAGTCACTGCCGATGATCTGGGCCGCACTCATGGTTGTCGCGACCGCGCTGGCCGAGCTGCCGCCCACAATGGGTGGCCGAGATGGCTCAACCATGCTGCTGGTCCCTGCCGGGCCGTTCACCATGGGTTCCGGCGAGGCGAACGATGAGACGCCGCCACATCGGGTGGATCTGCCGCCCTTCTACATCGACCGCACGGAGGTGACCGTCGCACAGTATGCGGCATTCATCAAGGCCACCGGCAACAAGACCCCGACTGACTGGGTGAATGGTCAGCCGCCGGCCGGACGCGAGCAGATGCCCATCACCAACATCACCTGGTTTGACGCGATGAAATACGCGGCGTGGGCCGGGAAGCGCCTGCCGACCGAGGCCGAGTGGGAAAAGGCTGCCCGCGGCACCGACGGTCGCCGATTTCCCTGGGGCAACGTGGATGAGGAAAAGCTCCGCAACCTGGGCAGCGACAAGATCTCCTCCACCTACCACAAGACGACCCCAACGGGCGAAACGCCGAGAGGTTCGTCGCCCTACGGCTGCCTCGACATGTCGGGTAACGCCTGGGAATGGACGGCCGACTGGTACGAGGGTTACCCGGGCACTCCTGCCCCGTCATTCCACTACGGCAAGCAGTACAAGGTGATGCGGGGCGGAGGGGGGATTTACTTCTACGGAGTCGCCAATTCCGGAACCTGCACGCAACGGGCCAGGCTGGTGCCCTATGGAGCACACGACTCACTGGGGTTCCGCTGCGCGGTTGACGCCGACCCTGCCAATCGACCGTACGATCCGCAGGCGGTGCTCAAGGAGGCCGAAGAGCGTTTCACCGGCGCGCTGGGAGAGCCGGCGAAGCTGTCTCACGAGGTCGAGTTCGAGAAGATGAGGCAGGCCGGCCGTGTTCCGGTCAGCGTCGTCGGCAGGCACGGACAGAAAGGCAGCGTCCGCGCGGGTTTCCCGCTGCCCAAGGGCGCCGTGATGGACGAGGCCCACATCCAGGTGCTCGGCCCGGACGGCAACAGCATCCCGGCCATGGCCACAGCCTTGTCGAAATGGGATGACGGCTCGATTCGCTGGGCACTGCTCGACATGCCGGGTCAAGCCGGCCAGACGTTCCATGTGGACATGAGCGGCAAGGCCCCGCTTTCCAAACCAAAACACAAGATCGTCCAAATCGAAGGCAGCGACAGATTCGTCAATCTGGACAACGGCGCAATCACGGTGAGCGCCTCACCCGAGGATCTGATCCGCGAGATCCGCGTCAACGGGGACCGCTTCGCACTGGGCAGATTGGCGCTTGAGATACAGGTGACGCTCGACGGCAAGGCCGCCACTCTCTTTGCGATGCCGACCGAGGAGATCGAGGTCGAGGAATCCCGCGCACTGCACGGCACGCTGCGCATGCGGGGCTTCTTCGGCACCGCCGACGGCAAGAAGACGCCCATGCAGTACGATCTCCGCGTTCTGGCCGCCGCCGGCTCACCGCGACTGACTCTGATGCTCACCATCACGCATTGGGCCGAGCGAATCCGCAGCCAGAGCCGCGATGAGCCTTGGGGCAACCTCGAGCCGGCGATCAAAGTGGCGGACCTGTCGCTGCGGTTCGCCTCCGCTCCCAAGCCCGGCGCCATTGCCTTCGGTACGGAGAAGGGGAGGTTCTTGACCAACGAGCCCGCGGAACTGCGACAGCCCAATGATGTGAGCTACCTGATCCGGCAATCGGGCAAGCCGGATGTCCGAGGCACACGGGCCCCGGGCTGGGTGGCCGTCAAGGGAAACGGCGCATGGTGTGCTCTTGGGGTGCGACACTTCTGGCAGAACTGCCCGAAGAGTCTATTTGTGATGCCCGATGCAATCGGTACCCGCCTGTATACCGGCAACGAGCCTTTCCACTGGGAAGGTGGGATGGCCAAGACACACGAGATTGTGCTCGACTTCGCCACAGCCGGCGAAGGCGACTCGGGCCCCACCGACGTCGTGCTCGACCCGCTGCGGATGACCATCCCGCCGGCCTGGGCCTGCGGGAGCGAAGCGCTGGGAGCGATTCTGCCCCGCAGCGACGAGGCCCTCCAGACCTTCCCATACTGGGAATGCTGGCGCGAGGCGGACATGCGTCAGTGGGTCAACGCGATGCCCTTCGGCTTCCGCGATTTCGGCGATGGGTACATGGGTGGCCCGTACAAGGGCAAGAACGCGTACGTGAATCTGGAGTACGACGTCCCATTCAACTATCTCCTTGAATTCCTTCGCACGGGCGACACGTGGTACCTCGATGCCGCCGTGCCCATGGTCCGGCATCAGACCGACGTGGATGTCAACAATGTCAACGGCATGGTGTGGAAGCACAGCCCGATGCACACCACCACCGAGGCCGACCTCGGACATGTGTTCCTTCGCGGCGTGCTGCTGCATTACCTGCTGACCGGCGAATCGCGCCAGATCGAGATGGCCCGCAAGGTGGGCGACTTCATCGCCGCCAAGATGGAACGCGACAGCCGCGAGGTGGTGGGCAACGAGCGGCAGATCGGTTGGTCGCTGTACCTGCTGACCGGCGTGTACGAAGTCACCCGGGACCCGAAATACCTCCGAGCCTGCGAGAAGCTGTGCGGCGGCTTGCTGGCCGGCCAGAAACCGACGGGGCAGTTCGAGATTCGGTGGGACAACCGCATTGCCTTCTTCAACGGTATCGCGATGAATGGCATGCTGACGGTGCAGGAAAACAACCACGACGAGAAGCTTGCCGAGGGTATCCTGAAAGTCGCCAACCGCACGCTGGGCTTCTACCCCGAGTATGCGTGCCGGACGCTGAATGCCTTTTCGTGGGCACTCGAGCGGACCAGCGATCCGCGATATCTCGATGCCTTGGAGCGCTGCTGGCGGAGCAGCATCGAGTTTCTGTTCTACCGGAACGTGGAATCCGAGGCCACGCACATGTGGCGGTTCCCGCGGTTTGCCGCGCGGTACGGTCTGTTCCGGATGTTCGACCAACCCCTGACACTGCCGGATCCGGCGTCATGGAAGTCGATTCGCTTCAAAAACCCCGAGGCCGAGGTGATCCTGCGGCCGATGGGCAACGACGCCCCGATTCTTGTGATCCGCGAGGGGGTGGTGTCGGCGACGTTCGAGCTGTTCGACGCCGCAGGCAGACGCGGGCAGCGTATTGAACTCAACAAGACGAGCGAGTGCTTCGAACAGG
>CAZTQK010000429.1:0-5241 GCA_964615635.1 uncultured Planctomycetales bacterium | reverse complement strand
GCTCTTGTCCGTGGACTGACGGGGGTTACACAAAACCATGGAGCTGGCGAAACGCTCGACCGACAGGCGTCGGTACACAGGGCTCGTCGTGGCGATTCCATGCTGGGCACTCGTTCTCGCGTCGGGTTCGGCCGTCATCTACGGACAGGGACGTGGGACGCCTTGGGCCATGCACGTGATCGATGATTCGCTCTCCGGGCCCGACGGGGTCCGGCTGGACGACGTGAACGGTGACGGGCTGCTGGATATTACCACCGCCTTCGAAGAGGGCAACGCGGTGCGGGTATTCGTCCATCCCGGCTTTGGCCCAGTCAGAAACGCTTGGCCCGCGATCACCGTCGGCAATGCCCCGGGCGTCGAGGATGCGTTCTTTGTGGATCTCGACGGCGACGGCCCCAAGGATGTGGTTAGTTCCGGCCAGGGCAGTTCGCAGATCTTCGTCCACTGGGCCCCCAGTGACTCCGCTGACTACCTCGACCCGTCAGCCTGGCAGACAGCCTCGATCCCGGCTTCGGTCGGCCATGGCTGGCTGTTCGGCACGGCCATGCAAGTGGACGGCAAGAACGGCGTCGACATCATCGGCGGCGGCGTGGATACCGCTCCGGTGATTGCGTGGTTCGAATGCCCGGCCGGCGACCGGCGAAATCTGGCCGCATGGAGCATGCATCTGATGTCGGACGTGGCCTGGACCATGTCGCTCATTCCTTACGACGTGGACAACGACAGCGACCTGGACGTCATCGTCACCGATCGGTTCAACAGCGCCAGCCTGGAGGGCGCTCGCTGGCTGGAGAATCCCGGCACCGGCAGCCCGCTGCAGCACAACCCTTGGCCCAACCACTTCATCGGAGCCCAAGGCAAGCAGCCCATGCTCAGCGTCATGGCGGACCTCGATCGCGACGGCCTCGATGATCTCATCGTCCCGACCATGAACGCCACGACGGGGCTTTCCTTTTTCCGCCGGCTGGACCGCGTAGCGAACAACTGGCAGGAGTTCACCATCGCCAAGCCCTCCAATACGGGTACGCCCAAGGGCTGCAACGTCGGTGATGTTGATCTCGACGGGAATCTGGACATCGTTGTGTCGTTCGCCAATGCCCCCGACCCGCTGTCCGGCATGCTCTGGCTGTCATACATCAACCAGCCCACAGACCCAGTCTGGATCGACCACGAGGTCAGCGGCCCGGTCGGTGAGAAATACGATATCGTCGCCTTGGTCGACCTCGACGGAGACGGGGACCTGGACGTGATCACGACCGAAGAAGACGCGCCGCCCGACAGCCGCGGCTTCGGCGTCATCTGGTACGAAAACCCCACGATTGGACTGTCGGATGCTGACATTGACGGAGTACCGGATATCCACGACAACTGTCCGACCATTCCCAATCCTTCTCAAGAGGACCTGGACCACGATAACCTCGGTGATCCTTGTGACGACGACATCGACGGAGACGGAGTTCTCAATCTGGAAGACAACTGCCCCACGATCGTCAACGCCGACCAGGCGGATGCCGACGAGGACAACGTCGGGAATCTGTGTGACAACTGTCCGGCTACGATTCCCGATGCGCCTGTCGACGCGTCAGGATGCCCTCCTCTGGTCACTGGCGATTTCGACAGAGACGGTGACGTTGATCAGAAGGACTACGGCCACCTGCAGGCCTGCTTGACCGGCGCGGGCGTTTCTCAGACTCTTGCTGCCTGTGAGAACGCCACACTCGACGCGGATGATGACGTGGACAAGGATGACATGGGGGTCTTTCAGCTCTGTGTGAGCGGTCCGGACACAACGGCTAATCCGGCCTGTCGAGACTGACGCTACATACTCGCGGCGGCTCTCCCACTCATGCAGTCGGAGTCTCTGGCCTTCTCAACGAACGCGATTCCCGGAAAGGAAGAAAGACGGCTCCCGTCAAGCCTCACTCCAGCCGTGACTCAAAACGGTACGTCCCGGAGACAACCTTGAACACCGCGGCCCCCGGCGCCTTGCCGGCGGGGCTTACGCCGTCGGCCAGAAGGGCCGGCTTGCCGGATTCGGTTACTGCTGCCGGATCTGGGGCCGGCACGTACACCGTCGCAGTCGTATTCGCCGGAACGATGACTCTCCAGGAAAACCTGCCATCGTTGACCTTCCAATCGCTGACGATCCGCCCGCTGATCGAGTCGTAGCTGCCCTTCGCCCAGGTCAGCCCTCCGCCAACCTGCGGCCTCAGGAGAAAGTGCCGATATCCCGGTTGCTGCTCGTCCGGATTGATTCCTAGAATGGAGCGATACATCCATTCGCCGACGGAGCCGATTGCATAGTGACAGAACGAGTTCATGGCCGGGTCCTGAAACCCTCGACCCTCCATGTAACCGTCCCAGCGTTCCCAGACGGTCGTCGCACCCTGATCAATAGTGTAGCCCCACGAGGGAATCGTCCGGTTGTTGATTAGCATGTAGGCCACATCGCTTTGGCCGACTGCGGTGAGCTGGTTCATCAGCATAACCGTGGTATGGAAACCGGTCGAAATGTGGTTCTTATAAGCCGTGATACGCTCGACCATGTGCCGGGCGGCGGATTCACATTTGTCCTCGGGGACAAGATTGAAATCCAGCGCAATCGCGTACGCCGACTGGGTGTGGCCTTTGACTCGGCCATCGTCGGTGACATAGGCCTTGATGAACGCCTGCCGGATGTCGGCGGCCAGCCTGCCATACTTCTCGGCCTCGGCCGCCCGACCGAGAACGCGGGCCATCTTCGCAGTCAGTTCGGTGCTGTGCTGGAAGAACGCAGTCGCAAAAACGTCCTTGGGAATCTGCGCCTCTTCCTTAGGAAAGCCCAGGCCCTCGAGCTTGAGCGTGTCGCCGTTCAGCCAGTCGCTGTAGTCGTTGTTGCGTTTGTTGTTCCACAGCAAATCAGGGTTGTGGCCGTGGATGTAGTCGACCCAGCGGCGACAGGCCTCGAATTGATCGGCCAGAGCGCGCTTGTCGCCGTAATTCACGTACATGCGCCACGGCACGACGACGCCTGCGTCACCCCAGGCGGGCACGCCGGAGAAAAGAGCGTTGGGATTGTAGGGGTGCGGAGCGAAATCCGGGAACCGGCCGTCGTCGGCTTGGTCGTCGCGAATATCGACGACCCATTTGGTGAAGAAAGCAGCCATGTCCATGTTGAAGCAAGCCGGTTGGGCGAAGACGAGCATGTCGCCCATCCAACCCATTCGCTCGTCGCGCTGCGGGCAGTCCGTGGGGACGCTGTGCATGTTGTCGCGGTGCGTCCAGACGATGTTCTTCATCAACTGGTTCAGCAGCGGGCTCGAACACTCGAACGCCCCTGCCACCGGCGCGGCGGAGTGGAACACCCTGGCCAGGATGAAGTCTTTGGACGGCCGGGTCGGCAGGCCGGTCACCTCGACGTAGCGAAAACCGTGATAAGTGAAATGTGGCTCGAAGGTCTGCTCGCCGCTGCCGTTGAGGACAAACTGATCTTCCTGGCGGGCGCCCAGCTCGCCACCCAGCGGCCCCATACGCAGGTTGTCGCGATAAATCATGCCATCGGCCTGGAGCACCTCGGCATGGCGCAGGGTCACGGTCGTCCCGGCCGGCGCACCCACCTTGATTCGGCACCAACCCGCCAGGATCTGTCCGAAATCGATTACGTAGACGCCCGGTTTGGGCTCGGTCATGGCAATCGGCCGGAGCTCCTCGGTCACCTTAATGGGCTCGTTCGGCTGGCCGACAAGCTCGGCCTTGACCTCGCCGGTCAATTCCGCGGGCCGCCACGACGAATCGTCGTAGCCGGCCGTGTCCCAGCCGTTCAGTTCCTTCCGGGAGTCGTAGACCTCGCCATCGAGAATGCACGCCTTACGGATCGGCCCGTCATCAGTGACCTTCCATGTGTCGTCGGTGACGATCAAGTCCGACGAGCCGTCGGCGTAGTAGACTCGCATTTGCATCAGCAGGGCCAGCCTGGTGCCGTAATGCCCGCGCAACGGACCATCCTTGACGATATGCGAGATACCCAGTCGGCCGGCGTACCAGCCGTCGCCGAGCATCGCCCCAACTGCATTGGCCCCGGTCTTGAGCTGATCGGTCACGTCGTAGGTCTGATACTCAACTCGCTTGTGGTAGCTGGTCCACTCGGGTGCAAGCAGGTGATCGCCGACCCGCCGACCGTTGATGCGAAGCTCGTACACGCCCAGCGAGGTCGCGGTGACCACGGCGCGCTCGATCGGCTTGCCGATCTGGAATTCCTTGCGGAACACCGGCGACGGGCGGGCGGGCAGCCCCTTGGCGGCCGGCGCAGGGCCGGGCAGGCTGATCCACTTCGCCCGCCAATCCGCCGGCGTCAGCAGGCCCATCCGCCAACGAGCTACGGGGCTCCACGGGCGCACCTGGCCGTCCTGCGTCCAGACGCGGACCTTCCAGAAGACATCCTGTTCGGCCGCCAGCGGCTTGCCCCCATAGACGATCTGGGCCATCTGGTCGGACTCGACCTTGCCACTATCCCAGAGATCGCCCGTATCCTGCCGGAGCAACGCCTCGCTCGAACCGACCAGCACATGATAAGCCGTCTGCCGGACACCGCGTGCGTCGGCGTCCAGCACCCAACTCAGTCGCGGCTGCGGATCGTCGATTGCCATTGGGTCGGTGAGATACTCGGTACGCAGATAGGTCGTCTTGACGGTACTCATGTTGCATGCACTCGCTGTCAAAGCCAACAGAACACTGATTGTCAGAACACGTATGGACACGTTCGCCTCCTCATATCACAAGAAGCACGTAAGGCGGGTATTTGAGCCGATTTCACGAGAGATTCAAGTCCCAGGCCGTCCGACCACGCACGGCGGCTTCGTGACAGTTGAAGCGGCTCTTTCAAAACCCCCTGCGTGAGCGAGTGGACCTTGACCGATTCCCACAAGTTGGTCAGGGGCAAGCCCGACGACAAAGCGATTGCGCGAGGATGGCGGTTCCATGGTTCTGCGATCAGTTCATGCCCGATATGTCGCGGAGGAGAGTCTGAGGAAACCGCAAGAGACTCAGGACCAGCCCAATTCCTGTTCCGATCCTGCTGGGTTTGGACAAGAGACTGGAATGGTATTACCCTACCGGACGCGTACGTCCGCCGACCAGGTTTGCGGAAAGAATGTCAACGAATGATCGATTCTCGCATGTTCTCGATGAAGCGCCCCGTGCTGGCATTTGTGCTGCTGCCTGCCATCATCGCCGCCGGCCGCGAGGAGCCGTCTTCGGCATCGC
>CAZTQK010000428.1:0-5289 GCA_964615635.1 uncultured Planctomycetales bacterium | reverse complement strand
GGCCAATCCGCCCTCAAATGAGTCGGCGAACTGGAACCTTGCCGGGATGACCCACTGCCCGGTCTCATCGATGTATCCGTATTGTGGCGATTTGAAATCGCCCGTGTTCACGGCCGCGAGACCTTCGGAGAAAACGTCCCCAAACCGGCCGCCTGGAACCTCGAACAGGACCTTCCCCGTACGGTCAACCCCGAGCAGTGTGCGTGGTTCGGTGTCGGGCTTGCTGAACAGGAACACCGCCTTCGCGTCCTTTGTCCGCTCGCGGGCCTCGATCTCGGCCGGGGGTGATTGCGGCCTGGTGGCCAGCTCGGCCGCACTCAGCATCGCTGTCCAAGTGCCCACGATTGCGATCCCAACAAACCAGTCGAAATGCCGGAGCCGCATCGGTCTCTCCTTCTCGGTTTTCCACCTGCTTCTGACACTTGGCCGTGATTCTCGAACATGATCTTGCCTGGCCACGTTGCCGGAGAGGCCGCCTGGCCTGCCGAATACTGCTTCAGAAAGTTTGGCCAAAGGGGGGGCGGCCCCGATACCTGTTTAGACACGGGAAAGGGGGTTTGGGTTGCGTGGGGAAGGCGGGGAAACGAGGTTTTCTTAGTGCGGGCTTTCGTCTGTCCGGTGGAAAGGCGGGCAACGTGAGAGCGGACGGTTTGGCCGAGGTACCGGCGTGCATGCTGCACGCTGGGCCGACGAGGGCGTCGGCCCCACTGTGGTGCCGACGCCCTCGTCGGCACTTATCTCTGGGCTTTCGCGGTCTGGCCGAAGACTGTCTTGATGGCCTCCAGATAGCCCATTCCGTTCACCGTGTCCGGTTCGAGGTAGCTGCCCTCGGTCCATTCGTTCCAGGCGTTAATAGTGAGGATGCGGTCGGCCGGGGCGCGGTCGTCGAGCCACGATTTGGCCTTGGTCAGGGCGGTCCGAAACGCCTCCGGGGCGTTGCCGCTCATCGTGGCCATGAACGGATAGCCGTGATTGATGAACCGGTCCGACTGCACGGTCCGCGGGCTCGAATCCCAGCCCATGGTGACGTTGGGGTAGTAGGGCAGGCCGAACTGGCCGGCCGCCTTGTCCCAGTGAGCCACGGCCGCCGCCATCACCTTCTCGTAAGGCGTCTCGGGGAACTCGCTCAGCGGCACGTGGTGAACCCACACGTACGACGTCACGCTGTCGAAGCCGAGCCGCTTGACCAGTTCGGCCGGGTTCTTCACCGCCTTTTCGCCTGGCAGAAGCTGGATGCCCCAGGCCACCGCGTTGAGGTGCAGATCGGGGAGGCCCGCGGCTTTGGTCTTCTCGCGGAACCGCTTGAGGGCCTCGGCCGTCGCGTCGACGCCGCCGAAGCTGTCCACCAGCCGGTAAAGCTCGTACACCGAAAAGTACGGCCGGCCGTTGATCTTCCAGTAGGACGGATGGGCGAAGTACGTTTTGACGATGTAGTCGGTCATCCGCTCGAAGGTCTGCGGCGTCACCTTGCCCGGAAACTGCAGTGGTGGCGGAGCGAGCTTGGCCGGCTGGATGTCTACCCAATCGTGATTGGCCCACATCAACCCGAAGCGAAGCCGCCGGCTGTTCGCCGCCTTCATGAATCCTTCTTCGAGGCCCCGCTGAAGGAACAGCCCGCCGTCGTAGTAGTACCAGTCGAAGATGAACGCATCGATTCCATGGTCCGCGGCCGCGTCGATCTTCTGAGCCATCTGCACCGGGTCGGCCTCGTCGGTATACCCCCACTGCGGCACTTTCGGCTGGCGATGGCCGGGGAACTTCGGCTCGGCCCGCTTGACCAGTTCCCACTCCGTCCAGCCGGGACCGTGCTGGACTTCGTTTCGCTTATCCACGTGGTAGTTCGGGAAGTAGTAGCAGGCTACGGTGTATGGACGTACGGGGGCCTGTGGTTCTGCTGCCAGCACGCTGCCGCACGTAAAGCCCGCGATGCAGCACCCGGCCGCTATGAGCCTGTTTCTGCGACGGTTCATGCTTTCCTCCCGGATCTGATCCTTTGATTGATGTCGTCGATTCTTGCTGTCTCGACTCGGCGTAGCATAGCGAAGCACACCTGATCCCGCCACGGTCGCCGTCGCTGCACCTGTGGGTGACCTCTCCTCGCTACGGCGAGGATGGTGTCACGATGATGACCTGCAGGAGTCCGTGCCGGCGCCTTGACCAGCCCCGTGCAGGCGGGCCGACGAGGGCGTCGGCCCTACTTGTGGTGCCGACGCCCTCGTCGGCACTTCTTGACGGGGCCTTCCGGATCGAGGATTCCCATTCTCATAGGCGTTATAATACGGCACGTATTGCCACTGTGTGTATTGGAGCGTATATCCATGATCGAACTGAACGATCACCAGAAGGCCGAATACTTTCACCGCAGTTACGCCGCCGTCGACGGGCTGTGGTTTATGAAGATGGAAGAACGACACGGTTTCGATGCGGCCCTGGACGTCGACAATGAGGTCTGGAAGGTCATGCCCAAGATCCAGGCCCGCAAGCTCAAATCGCTGACCGGGCTGGAGTCGGGCATCGCCGCTCTCTTCGAGTGCTTCACGACCAAGCTGACCATCGAGAGCTTCGACTTTCAGGCGAGCCGCGACGCCGACGGGGGCTTTAGCGTCTCGGCTGCCCGTTGCCCGTGGGTGGATCTGCTTACCAAGTCCGGCCGTGAGCACCTGGCCGGCAAGATCGGCCACCGTATCTGTGACACGGAATACAGTGTCTGGGCAAAGGAGTTCGGGCCCGGCATCGCCGTGGAATTCAGCGACCGGATCTGCGACGGGTGCCTGCGGTGCGTGGTACGCTTCAAGCCTGCCTCGTAGGGCGGATTGATCAGAATGTGCTTCCCGGCGAGATAATCTCCGCGACCGTCAGTCCAACGAATCCCGTCGTTCGCACCAGGTCCTTCACGCCATAGGCCTTGCTGCTCTCGGCGTCGAGCAGGAAACGGCAGTATTTCCGCACCGCCTCGGCAGTCTTCGGGTCCGGCTCGATCGTGCGGTGGTACCAGGTCAGCAGGGACACGGCCCGCGGGCTTCGCTGCTGATCGGGGCTCCTCATCTTGCCCCATGAGCCGTCCGGATTCTGACCGGCGAGAAACCATTGGATTGTCGGCCGGAGTTCGCGCCCGAGCAGTTGCCTCATCTCCTTGTCCTTGAGGTGCGTGTCCACGGCGACGAATGCTTCCGTGCAATAGCTGAGCGTATCCAGCGGCCAGGTGGTCTCGATCTTGCCGTCCAGGGTGTAGGGGATCTCGCCGTCGGGCTTGCGGATCTTGAGCAGCCATTTCGCGGCCCCCGACGCGACGTCTCGATATTCCGGCCGGGGCTCGATCGAATACAGGGTGGCGAAGAACGCTCCGCCGGTGGTGGCCGTCGAGATGGTATAGGCTTTCTGGCTCAGATGGCCCGCGTAGTAGCCGCAGCCGAGGGCCCCGCGGTCCGGACCTTCGGAGATGATGAAGCTCTTCGTCGCCTCCCGACCTTTGCCCTGGGGGTCGGTGGCAGAGCCGTGGACCACGAAGCGGGCCATGTTTTCCATCGCTGCGAGGTAGGTTTGTCTGCGGTTTTGGTCGGCGAAGCGACAGCCGATGGCCAGGGCGGTGGCGGCGGTGCCCCCGTCTCCGAAGTAGATGTTCCGGCCGGGACCCAGGTCCGACCAGAAGCCCGCCGGCTCACCTCGCGAAGTCGTCGTCTTTTCCTGCTGGGCACAGAAACCGTCGCACCAGCGGAGGGCCTCCTTCAGGTGCTCCTCGTTGCCGGTGATCTGGTATGAAGCCATCAGCACCCGCGCGAAGTTGCCGTTGATGAAAATCGACGTTGCGGTATCCTTTGTGTTCTTGAGAGTCCCGCTGCCCGCCTCGAGGGTCATGATCCACCCGCTGATGTCGTCGAGATACGCGATGAGCCGCTGACGCGTCCGGCGGTCGACGAGGTCATCATTCGCCGGGGCGGAGGCGGGAGGTGCGGCCGATACTGGCAGGACGCCGATGAGCGTCATGGCCGAGAGGATGAGAATGCACGAGCGAATTGACGTGGGCTGTTGTCCGTTTGTGCCTGCGGATGCAGATGTGGGGGTCATGGGATTCTCCGGGCAATAGGTTGACCGAGGCATAATAAGCCCTGACGGCGTCGGCGAACAGATGCGGCGGCATTGGCTGGTCAGGCCGGTCTCAATCGCGGCGGCGACTTCGGCTCCGGCCAACTGCCGGGGCTCGTCGCTTACCAACCTTCTGCATCAAGCGCCTGGCGCGGCCGGCTGCAGCCGGCCGGAGAAAGAAGAACAGAAAGAGGTGAAGGGCCGCTCCAAACCAGCCCTACAAGGGCTGGCCTATAAGCCCGCCTTCGGCGGGTAAGCCCCGTGAACGGGGCTCAACTTGAGCGACCCTCGTCGCATCTGAAGTCTCCTTGATGCAAAAAGCTGTTACGCTCCGGGTTCTATAGGGGGCTGCGGCGAACGGGCCCGTATACGCCGTTTCATGCCCAGCAGGCCGATCACACAGCAGGCCAGCGGGGCGGCGCCGATCAGACCACAGACATGTCTGGTCGAAGGGGTATACCGCGGCATGGCCATGACGTTGTTGGTCTCATCGAGTTCGTTGACGATGCCGCCGTCGTCCAGGCGGGCCTTGAGGACGAAATCCGCGCCGGGCAGGACGGTGATGGGAACTGAAACCTGGAATTGCCTGGAGTGAGCGCCATGCGTTCGTTCGGTCATGTCGCGAATGACGAACTGGTCGACCTTTATATCCCCTTCGCTGATCGAGTCTGCGTTGTCGGTCGAGGCGTAGAAGGCAATGGCAAACTCCTCGCTCACCGGCATGTCGGCCACCTGGTAGGTGATGGTGACGTCGAACACCCGCTCGGCCACGGTGCGGTTGTGATCGAGCCTCAAGAGGACGAGGTCGGCCGGATAGGTCATGACGGCCGACTGAAGGTTATCGGCGACAGGAGTGCTCTCGGGCCATTCCTGGCCGGGGTTCAGTTGGGCCGCGAGCGTGATCTCCTGGCCGGCGCCGATCTGCCCGGAGTCGAACGCCGACAGGAGGCTGACGCCGACCACGTGAAGCCCGGGTGCGAGGCCGGTTCCGTCGACCCTGCTCTGGGTAATTGAATCGTCGATCTGCCCGTCGCCGTCGGTGTCGAAACCCACGCTGATTCCGAAGGAATACACGTCGATCGGGCTGTCCACGACGTACGTGACCTCGGCCATGGGCTCATCGCCTCTCGGCCTGAGCCTGAGCATCCTGTTGACCAGGTTGACGGCCGGCGTCGTGCCGTCGAAGTTGTTGTCCTCGCGGGTCTC
>CAZTQK010000427.1:0-5324 GCA_964615635.1 uncultured Planctomycetales bacterium | reverse complement strand
CCGGACGAGTATCACGTCCAAGTGCACAACGACGCCTTCACCAACTACATGGCCCGCTGGAACCTGCAGGCCGCCGCCGATCTGTGGGACAACGCCGGCTTCCCAAAGAACAGGCGGAAGGATCTGGCGGCACAACTGGGACTGGATGCCGACGAGGTTGCCGCCTGGCGGGATATCGCAAAGAACATCGTCCTGTTGTACGACGAACAAACGGGCTTGATCAACCAGCACGTCGGCTTCTTTGACCGGCCGCAGATCTCTCCGGATATCCTGCGAATCACCCGGAGCACCCCGATTACGGAGATCATCGGGGCGGGGCTGGTCATCGAGGGCCAGGTGATCAAACAAGCCGAGGTTGTGCTGCTCCAGACACTGCTTGAAGACCGGTTCAGCCGCGAGTCTCGTGAGGCCAACTTCAAGTATTACGAACCGCGGACCAGTCACGACTCATCGCTGAGCGTCAGCGCCCATGCGTGGGCGGCCGCCACCCTCGACCGCATCGATCAGGCCCAGAGCTACTTCCGCCGGGCCGCCTACCTGGATCTCAACGACCTGGCCGGAAATACCTCCGACGGCCTGCACACCGCCAACATGGGCGGCGTCTGGTTGACCGTAGCCTTCGGTTTCGCCGGCCTGGACCTCAGAGGCGACACCCCGACCGCCGTCCCTGCCCTGCCGGACAACTGGAAACACCTGAAGATGAACATCAGCTTTCGGGGCAAGAAATACGTCGTGGAGTGCGGTAACGGCAGGGGGACGGTGGAAGTGAGGTGAAGGGGTTCGGGGTTCGGGGTCCGGGGTTCAGCAATGAAACCAGTCTGCCAAAGCTAATCAAACAGCGGTCTGGCGTGCAGGCGTGCAAGGAAGTCAACGATCGACAGAACAAGAAGTCGCGGCGGCTCATCGCTGGTCCACACTCGGGGTCTTCTCGCGCCAGGCCTTGGTCATGGCTCGAAGCTTGGCGGCGACGTCCTTGTATGACGGGTCGGCGATCACGTCTCTCCTCTGATATGGGTCTTTGTCAGTATCAAAGAGGTGTTCCTTGTCGAAGCTCTTCCGGCTGCACCAGTAGACGTGATTCATCGTCCGGACGCCTTCATTGATCGTCGTCTCGATGTACGCGGCGTTCTCGCCGACGGTCTCCTTGTGGCCGAGAAAAACGGGGGCAAGCGAATCGCCTTGAACCGTGGGGGGAATGTCAACACCGCACAGATCCAGCAGCGTCGGCATGACGTCCACCAGACTGACAATCTGCTTGTCCTGGACAACCGGTTTGATCTTGCCCGGCCACCGCACCAGAAGCGGGATCCGGCAGGCTTCATCGTAGTGCGAGTTCTTGTTGAACATCTGATGGCTGCCCAGCAGATCGCCGTGATCGGACGAGAACAGCACGATGGTGTTGTCTTCAAGCCCCAAGTCCTTGATGCTCTTGAGCACTCGCCCGACCCAGTCGTCGACGCCGGTGACCTGGCCGTAGTAGAGTGCATACAGATCGCGAAGATTGATGCCCGCCGGCAGGGTTGTCGGATGATTCTGCGTCAGGTAGATCTTGAACCACTTTTCATCGAAGGGCAGTTGACCGTCTTTCCACACGTTCGGGCGAATGGGCACCTTCTCCGGATCGTACATGCTCTTGTACGGCTCGGGCAGCGAGGCGATCGGCATGTGGGGCGGGCTCGGCGTCAGATAGAGAAGGAACGGCCGGTCGCGGTGGCGATTCATGAAGTCGGCGGCGAGTTCCGACTGGTGCACCAGCGTGTAACCCTCGTAGACGTGGTCCTCACCGATGCCGCCGTCGGCCTTCCAAGGCCCGAGCATATAGCCGTCGCCTCCGGGCCCCATTCCGCCCATCCAACTCATCTGGAAACCGAGCGTCCGCGGACTGGGCGCCAGGTGCCACTTGCCGATCAGGGTCGTGGTGTAGCCCGCGGCGGCCAGGGTCTCGGGCAGCGTGATCTCGCGATTGGTCGGTCGGCCAACGAGCAGTGTCTTGTTCTGGTTGGCGTAGACACCGTTGGAGCGAGCGTACCGACCGGAGAGGATTGTCGAGCGGGCCGGCGAGCACGAGGGGAAATTGGTGAACGCATGCGTGAACCGAACGCTTTCACGCGCAAGGCGGTCGAGGTTCGGAGTGCGGATAACCTCGTTGCCGTAGCAGCCGACCTCCGACCAGCGCAGTTGATCGACGAAGAGAATGACGATGTTGGGACGATCTGCCGGCCTGTCGGCGAGGACAAGAGACGTGTGAGCAAGCAGGAACACAACTGTCGGCACCCACGGTCGAAAAGCTATTCTCACGACGCGCATCACAGTAAGCTCCGCCGCGACTCACCGAAACGCCTTCACATAAGCATCCCACAGCATCGTCTACAAGGCTAAAGCACACTCATGCACCAGCCAGCTTCTTCCCCGCCGCTGTTGCGTTGCCTTGCCCATCTTCAACACCGAGCCTCGCTCCGAACGGGTTGCCACCCACCATACGGACGATTGTACAAGCTTGTTTGACGCCCGCCAACCAGGCCTACTATAGTCGCTCATGCTGACCTACCGCCGGCTGTTCAACGCCCGCCATCAGCTCGAGGGCGACCGAATCGTGAAGCAAGGGTAGCCCGAAAAGCGGCTTCTCGATGCCGGATGATCGGTTCGCTGCGGCCGAAGCGGATCGATTCGCCCAGTTGTCATTTTCTCTTCTCGTTGGGCGCCGGTCTCAGCTCCGTCTTCGGCAGCAGTTCGCTCCAATCCTTGATGCCGATGATCGGCTTCGCGAACTCAAAGGCCGCCGGCCACGCGGGCGTGTCGGCCATCCGAAAGACCTCGTGAATCAGCTTCGGACGTCCCGGTTCGGCAGGGCCGGGAACGACCTCGTTGCGGGCCCACAAACCCAACTTGAGCCCGCCCTCGTCGCGGTAGTCGACGTGCCGGTGCAGAATGAACGAGTCGATTCCGTCGATGTTGGCGATCTTGAAGAACGCCGCACAGAAGGCCGCCGCCTGCAGGATCTCGCCATCGCGGCCGCCCTTGGTGTGAAAACCCTGCTCGGACAGAATGACGTGCCGCGGCTGGTCTTTACGGAGCAGTTCGGGCCGTCGCAAGTACTCCGGCAGCAGCTCGATGTTCTTGAAAGTGATCTTGGGGGTGGTGTTCACATCGTTCGTCGCCGCCTTGTCCTTCCAGAACGCCGGCTCCATCAGGTTGTCCGGGTACGGATGATGAGCAAGATGCCAGTCGAAGTCGCCTTGCTCGCGGGCCCGCCTGGCAAACAAATCCAGAAACGCACGGCCGGGAAACGACTTGGTCTGCGAGTCGAACCTCGCGTTCCAGTGATGCTCGAGCGACATGTACACGCGAGCAGTCGGGCAGATCTTCGCGGCGGCGGTGGCGGCGATGCGCATTGCCCGAAGGTACTCCTCGGTGAACTCCTCCATGCTCACTTCGCCCATGTTGCACCAGTGCCAATGCGAGTTGACCTCGTTGCCAATGATGTAGCCGAGCGCACGGCCGAACCGGCCGTCGGGCTGGGTGTAGCGATCGATGAGAAACTCCACCGCCGCGCGGTAATGCTTCGCACCGTCGGCGGTGGCAGTGTTGAATGCACTGAGGTTGTTGGGACAGGCATCGCTGTAGTTCGGGTGCCGCATGACGTCCGCAACAGGGGCGCCCGTCGTCTTCGTGTAGTTCAAGAGAATGAGTGTGACCGTCATTCCGGCATGCGAGAGCGGAATCACCTGCTGATCGAGTTGCGCAACGGCCATCGGATTGAAGAGAAATCGCTCGCCGTCGACCGCGTAAGGAATGGCGTCGGGCATGGGGTTCCAGGCAAAGAGGTTGGCCAGATCGACGTTGAGCGCGGCGTGCTGAACCCCGAGAGCGATGGCATCATCCACCATCTGCACCTGCAATCCCTTCTTCGAGCCCGACCGCGGGAATGGCAGCTTTCGACGCGGCAGCGCATTGAAGTCCTCCACGAATCGGGCGGCCATGATCGGCTCTTTCCTCTCGACCGGTACCACAACGAATTTCGAATACAGCCGGTCTCGACGCCCACTCCGGCTCTTTTCGAACCGGTCGAAGCTGAGTCTGGCAATCCGACGGGCCGCCGTGCCGGCCGTCTCGACCGGCTTCTTGTCCTGCCAGGCATCGTCTTTCTCATTGGGCGCAAGCTCGTACACGGCCACCTTGCCGCCGTGGTCATTGGGCGGCAGAGTAATTTGAATCTGGGTGGCCGTTGCCTTGATAATCGGCAGTTCCATGGCGCTCTTGGGCGGCGTCTGCGGCACGTGCGCGGGTGTTTCCGCCGGGCGAGGCGTTGGTTGGAGCTTCTCCCTCAACTGCCCCACGGGAGCCGCGCCGGCACAAGACGAAACCGCAATGCCCGCATAGATGACCATAACCAAAACTGGATTCATACGTCGCCTCGCAATGGATTGCCGGGTTGTTCCTGTCGGCGGGCCGTCATCCGATGCACACCCGCAGGACTGTGATTCTATCTTCCCTCCGCGCGAGCCGCTATAATGCCCGCCGCGGTCGACGGGCTGATTCGCGCAACGGTCTTTGGTTGGACCACGCGTAACGCGCAGCGATCGGGAGAACATTGATGCACGAATGGAATAGCGACTCTTGGATGTCACTGAAACGGAGACTGCAGGACACGGGTCGGTTTCCGGCCCTCGTATTGCTGGTTCTGGCGATTCCAGCTTGCACCGCAACCAAGACTACCATGCGCGATCACCTTGCGGCGGAGGGCTCGCATGGCCTGCTCGAAGGCCCGAACGACTTCTACGTCGGCAACCGGGCGCCGTTGCTGCCGAGCCCGCTCATCAAGCTTCCCGTGGGCGCGGTCGAGCCCAAGGGCTGGCTCCGCGGCCAGCTCCAGCTCCAGGCCGACGGCATGATCGGGCACCTGACCGAGATCAGCAAATGGTGCAAGTTCGAGGAGAGTTCGTGGGTCACGCCCGACGGCTCCGGCAAGTGGCCCTGGGAGGAGATGCCCTACTGGCTCAAAGGCTACGTCGATCTGGGCTTCGTGCTGAAGGACCCGCGGATCATGGCCGAGGCCGCCAAGTGGGTCAAAGCGATTCTGGCATCCCAGCGCCCGGATGGCACCTTCGGGCCGAGAGATAACTTCAAGAACAACGACCTCTGGCCGCACATGTGTACGCTCTACGCGATGCGCTCCTACTATGAGGCCACCGGCGACCCCAAGGTCATCGAGGTCATGACCAAGTATTTCCGGTACGTGCAGACGATCCCGCCCGACAAGCTGTATACATGGGACAAGCAGTACGGCGCCGGCTGGTGGCAGTGGATCCGTGCCGGCGACCACC
>CAZTQK010000426.1:0-5344 GCA_964615635.1 uncultured Planctomycetales bacterium | reverse complement strand
TCCGCTGGTCCCGGATTCCCATCCGGGACCCCTGGGTCGACGATTCCCATCGTCATTCACCCGTCGTCATCCGTCATCGCAGCGTGACCAAGCGTTGGGTCATACCATATCTGAGATTGAATAGAAGCCTCCTGGCGTCTGACTGGGCTGCCTTCAGTGCTTCGCAAGCGAGTTGTCAAGATCGCAGAACAGTCCAAAAAAACAACTTGACGGCAGCTGATCTGTCGTCTACATTCCCTGCATCTGTAGGATGGAGCAGGAGACGAGAGGAGAACAGCGTCAGAGTGATTCGTCAAATAGTTCATCCTGACACCTTTTCTTGTCCCGGCTATGCCGGAGCACAACTGCGCAGGCATGGACGCGATGCAGTTCGGTCTCGCATTCGTGCCGGGCCCTGGGGCACCCGCCTCGGCACTGGCCGGTGTCATGCATTCAGGTCTGCATGCGTGGTATGGCGATGATACGGGTGCGGCGATTCGCTTTATGACGGCTCCCCTGCCACTCGCCGCCCCGGCCGAGGCGGCCACAGGAGGGCTGTGGGGCACGTGGCTCGCTGAGGAGGGTACCGCGGCCGCACGGATCGTACCGATGGGGCAAGCGGTGTCTGCGGAGGTGCAAGGGGCACGGCTAGGGGGCAGACTCTATGGTGAAGGGCAGCTTGTCAAACTGGAGAGCTACCTAGGCAGGAGGAATGTGACTCTCGTCCGCGACGCCGACGAGTTCCTCGCTGCTCAAGGTGCGAACGGATTATTCCGTGCCAACGCCAATGGCACGGGGGCACTTTATCTTCGCAGCAATCCTACTCAATACGAGGTATGGCACGAATTGCAGCACTTCCGCGACTTTAGAAACACGGGTTTTGATGCTTACAAGGCGCTTCAGCGCGTTGGGCGCGAGCAGAGTGTGTATGACGTGCTCAGTGGCGCCCGTCGTTGGCCGATGTTGAATGCGGCTGAGCAAGACCATGCTTTCAGGTACATCCTTAGCCTGGACGGGAATCCGTTCGGCATGCTACCGTGAAGGAGAAATGATGCTACAACAGGAAGCAGTCGAACGAGCGTGGGCCATTATCCGAAGCAGGAGCATCGACGTTGAAGGCGTCGAATCGGCTAAACGGTCTGCTGCCGGGACATTGCCCGGAAATACGGACAAGTGGATTGTCCGGTTCGGGAAGAAGACCGACCCCGATACCGTAGACTCTGTGGACAGTGTGGTCGTGGAGGTTAACGATACATCAGGTGAGGCCGCAATTGTCGCCGGTCTCTAAAGCACGACGGACGCTCAAGGCTGCACTAAGACTCGATCTGGATGCGGTTGACGGTCCTGACCTATCATCGGAAGCAGATCGACAAAAAGGGTCACCCATTAGCCCCCGTGTTGTCAAGCGAAAAACCTCCCGTGGCAGATCTTTCTTTGTCAGATTGACCGCCTGAAACCGCCGAAGTTGCTGGCTTTGCTCGTCGTACACGTCCCGGTTCTCGTTTCGCATGGTTGTCGTGCATCTGTCGGGCACGCACCAGTCACCCATCAGGATCAAGGCCGTCGGGACGGTCCGCAAGGAACCTTTCCCGGCCCCTGGCTCTTTCGAGCCCCAAGAAAGGCTGGGCGTACCTCTGGGTGCGCTATGCCGACACCGAGGACACCGGCAGCAACACGCTGGTCAAGCAACCCATCGCGGCCTGCGTCGAGGAGGTCTATGAGGATGGCGACTTCGCGGCGTTGGGGATCGGCATATGAGCGCCATTCAGTTGATTTGTTCTGCCTTGCGTTTCTCGATGACGTGGCAGCAAATCCGGCCGCAGCGAGAACACCGACCGATCGTGCATTTCTTCCAGGAAACCGCGCCAAGCCGAATGCCGTACTCTCCCCACGGCTCAGCAAAGCCGCATCGCTTGCATCGAATCACCCAACCAGGAGCTCGGCGCTCGTGCTCTGCCTGCTTGTTCTCTTTTGGTTGCTCAGCCATATCGGTCCTCCCGGTTCTTGGGCGGCATTTTACCACTGACTCTGGGAAGAAGATATGAGCGACTCGCTGAGGAAGGTCCAGTCCGGCCGGCCGCTGGCCATCCCGGCCACCGCCTACAACGAGTTCATTGTGCGGAGAAGGAGAGGGGTCAGAAGCCATTGTCCGTGAAGGTGGCAACAAGAGGGCAGGGCTCTCCCCGTTCTCGGCGTACTCAATGGTTGGAATGAAGTGGTCGGCCGTCAGTAGCGAATCCTTCCCACATTCCCGGGTGAATGACGATGGGAATCGTCGACCCGGGGGTCCCGGATGGGAATCCGGGACCAGCGGTCACCCTGCGAACCGCGTTGGGCAAAAGGGAGCCAGACCCCGGCCCGCCAAACACGTACCGGATGGGAATCCGGGACCAGCGGTGATTCGGCGCAAAACGCTCGATCCAAGCATGCTTCTCTGCACGCCTGCGGAAATGCTTGTGCAACTGTGAGGTGTATCGGCGATCTGGCAATCATACACAGCATCTCGGATGGACGTGGGTGATCTCATTCCTTTGCTTTTCACCTGATACTGAGCAACAATGCCGGTCCAGGAGGCAGCCATGAACAGGATCATCGCACGACCCCTCACCGTAGCTGTTGCAGTCCTGACGGTCTGGGCCGGTCACGCCTGCGGGGCGGAGCCTTCCAAGACCCGGCCTGGCGTCGTCTTCCTTTTCGCCGATCAATGGCGAGCCCAGGCCGTCGGCTACGCCGGCGATCCGAATGCCAAGACCCCCCACCTGGACCGCTTGGCGGCTGAAAGTGTGGTCCTCACCACCGCCGTCTCGACCTGCCCGGTGTGTTCGCCATACCGAGCGACCCTGATGACCGGCCGCTACCCGGTCAACAACGGGGTCTTCCTGAACGATGTATGCCTCAGCCGAGACGCCGTTTCCCTCGCACAGGCCTTCGCCGGCGCCGGATACAAAACCGCCTACATCGGCAAGTGGCACCTCGACGGGCATGGGCGGTCGAGCTTCATCCCTCCGGAGCGACGGCAGGGTTTCGAGTTCTGGCGGGCGTGTGAATGCACCCACAATTACAACCACTCGCTCTTCTACGGCGACACCGACGAGAAACAGTACTGGAAAGGCTACGACGCCGAGGCTCAGACTGCCGAGGCTCAGGCCTACATCAAGGCCCACAAGAACGAACCGTTCCTGCTGGTGCTATCCTGGGGGCCGCCGCACAACCCCTACGAGACCGCGCCCGAGCGATTTCGAGGCCTTTTCAAGCCGGAGGACATCCAGTTGCGTCCGAACGTCCCGGCCGACGCCCAGGACATGGCCCGTCGCGATCTGGCCGGATACTACGCACATTGCGCCGCGCTGGATGAGTATGTGGGCACGATCGTCCAGACCCTGAAGGACAGTGGCATCGCCGACAATACCATCCTGGTCTTCACTTCGGACCACGGCGACATGCTCGGCTCGCACGCCCAGATCCGCAAGCAGCGACCCTGGGATGAATCCATCCGCGTTCCTTTCGTGGTCAGCTGGCCGAAGGGCCTGGGCCAAGCGGGCCGAAAGCTTGCCGCCCCGTTCAACAGCCCCGATATCATGCCGACGCTCCTGGGATTAGCGGGCATCGCAGTTCCGAAGACGGTGGACGGCGAGGACCGCTCGGCATGGCTGCTGGGCAGGCAACCCGACGCGGATCGTGCCGCTCTGATCAGTTGCGTCGCCCCATTTGGGGAGTGGACCCGCGAGAAAGGCGGACGCGAATACCGAGGAATCCGCACGAAACGATACACCTACGTCCGCTCGCTCCAAGGCCCCTGGCTGCTGTACGACAACCAGAAGGACCCGTATCAACAGCACAATTTGATCGATCAGCCGGAACACGAGCCCATCCAGGCCCGGCTGGAGTCGCGGCTGAAGGCTGAACTCAGTCGATACAAGGATGAATTCCTGCCAGGTGAAGAATACGTAAAAAAATGGGGCTACAAGACGGATGCGAAGGGCACAGTCCCGTACCAGCCTTGAACACATCGCAGCACGCTCGGCCGCGAGCTGATCTGCCCATTTGCCGCCATCGACCCTGGGGTCGGTGTCGGTTTAGGCGGTTCTTTCAGAACCCCGAGCGTGAGCGAGGGGCCCTTGACTAATTCGCACAGGCGGCTCAAGGGCAGGCCGAACCGGAGATCGGCCACATCACAGGGGGGCCGCTCCCTCACGGTCGCGGTTCTGAAAAGGCCGCAGCGTTTCCCCGCCTGAAGTGTCACGGACCTCCGACTTCGCCTTGCGGTGGCAGATACTTGCATGCCGGACCCGATCGGATAACATGCGATGACTGGGGCAAGAACAGTATCGCACACTCCCAGGGGAACAGGGCATCCGCAGGTGGCTGGCGTCAACAAGGACACTTTCGATTCATGTGCAATTATGAAGGAGTACCCGATGAAAACGCTTAAGACCGACAGATTCTCGCGTCGACAGTTAGTCAAGACGGCGGCGGCTGCCGCGTCGATGACCGTCGCCTTCCCGCACGTGCTTCGCGGCGCCGCGGATGATAAGCCGATCCGCTTCGGCGTCGTCGGGTGCGGCGGACGTGGGCGAGGCGCCTGCCGTGACGCGATGTCGGCCGCTCCGAACGTCAAGCTCGTGGCTGCGGCGGACCTGTACGAAGACCGTCTCGAAGGACTGCGAGACGCGGCGCAGGACATGGCGGATCTGGACTCCAAATACTGCTTCCTTGGGCCTGACGCCTACAAGAAGCTGCTCGACGTGGACCTGGACTACGTGATCCTCGCGACGCCTCCGTGCTTCCGACCGCTTCACCTGCCGGCATGCATCGAGGCAGGCAAGCACGTGTTCATGGAGAAGCCGGCCGCGGTCGATCCGGTCGGCATCCGCAAGATCCTGGCCGCCGGTGAGGAGGCCGACAAGAAGAAGCTGTGCATCGTGGCCGGCACGCAACGACGACATGACGCCTCCTATGTCGAAACCATCAAGCGTATCCACGACGGTGAGATCGGACGCGTTTTCTCGGCCCAGGTCTACTGGAACGGCGGCCCGCTCGCCTACATCGAGCGCCAGGAGGGCATGTCCGACGAGGAGTGGATGATCCGCGACTGGTTCCAGTGGCGGTGGCTGTCCGGCGATCACGTGGTCGAGCAGCACGTACACAACGTCGACATCGCCAACTGGGTGCTGAAAGCCCACCCGATCAAGGCCTCAGCCATGGGCGGCCGCCATCGCCGCAAGCAGGGCGACCAGTACGACTTCTTCTACGCCGACCTGGTTTACCCTGGCGAGATCCACGTTCACAGCGAGTGCCGCCAGATCCCCGGCCTGCCGACCAATATCAGCGAGCGCGTCATCGGCGAGAAGGGCTGGTCCAACTG
>CAZTQK010000425.1:0-5356 GCA_964615635.1 uncultured Planctomycetales bacterium | reverse complement strand
ATCGCCTCGATCATTAAGACACCGGGCATGACCGGAAAGCGGGGAAAATGGTCTGACAAATATTCTTCTGCCACGGTCAAGGCCTTCACCGCCTGGATTCGCCGGCCAGGAACCAACTCCGTTATTCTGTCGATCAGGTTGAACTTCATGCTTGGCTAACGCAGGCACCTCATCGTCGTCCACAGCGAGCACAGGAGTGTAGACGCACTCTCGCTGCGATGCAAGCCCTCCGTCCGAGCCGGTCCGATCGACTATTTCCCGGTGGCTCATGGACTTACTGCGGGCCGGACGGCCGGCCGATCCACGCATGCCGGGCTCGCCATCCCGGGCTTGGCCGGGTCTTTAGGGTGTTGTGTCGTCGGCAGGCACCTGATACCGTTGGTATGGCGGGCTGTCAGGGAGCGCGTCAGGCCCGACTCGCCGGTTCGGTGCGGTTCATGAGCCTTCGATATCGGCTGTTGCTGGTGTACCTGATCGTGGTGCTGCTCACGGCGGCTACCGTGGGAGTGACGCTGCTGGAGCTGCAGCATTCAAGCAAGATCATAGCCGATCTGGAGCACTGGCAGGAAGCTGTGCTGAGGGTGGAGAGACTGCGGACGGCGTTCGAAAGCGAGACCTTTTCACTGTTCGGCGCTTCGCCTGTGCCGCCCCCGGAGGGTCTGGACTTTGAGAGACTGCTTGCCGAGACGCGCAACTTACTGGATTTCGACTTGGGCCGTTGGCAGCTACAAGTCGTGGCGAGAGACTACCGCGAGTGGCAGGAACTGGCCCGCCGCTCAGCCTCGCGACCCGCAGATGCGGTGAGACCGGTCCCTGAGACCGCCCCGTCGTTGACGGCGGAGAAGGACGCCTTGGCGGCACAGACAGGCGCTGTTCGCAGTACACTCCGGCACACCGTCTGGTTTCTGGAAGGCAAGCAGACGGAGGTCATGAACGAGGCCAACGAGCAGACCTCGAGGACCACCGCGATGCTGAATCTTGTGTTCGCACTGCTGGCCCTTCACGTCCTCATGGTGGGATGGCTGTTCAGTCGCTGGCTGCTCGTGCCGATGGCCAGGCTGAACCGACAGGTGGAGGCTCTGGCCCGAGACGCGCCTCCCGACGAACCCTTGCTTTCGGCCCCGCCGGAAATGGCCAATTTGGCCGGAGCCCTGGACCGCGCCCGCATCAGTCTCGGTGAAATGCGCGGTCGCCTGGTCGAATCGGAGCTTCTGACCGCGGTCGGCCAGTTTGCCGCGCAGTTGGCCCACAATCTCCGCAACCCCTTGGCCAGCATCCGCGCTCTCGCCCAGGTCGCGGCTCGTCACGACCCAACTGATGATCAGATGAAGGAGCGGATGGCAGAGATCATCGCCTCGGTCG
This sequence comes from uncultured Planctomycetales bacterium, assembly GCA_964615635.1. Taxonomy (GTDB): domain Bacteria; phylum Planctomycetota; class Phycisphaerae; order UBA1845; family PWPN01; genus JAUCQB01. Next base: position 3,994 of record CAZTQK010000425.1, on the reverse strand, counting down.
ATCGCCTCAACCGTTGGATCGGCGGGCTGATGGAAGTTGTCCGGCGCGAGGCGACAGCCCTGGAGATGGCCGACGTTCTGCCTGTTATTCAGCGCGTCCGGGAGGCCCTGGTTACGGAGCTGTCGGCCAAGGATCTGGTATGGGAGGTCGATGCTCCCACGCGCGAACTCGTGTGCTATCACAATCCGAATACGTTGGAGCATGCTCTGATTGCGATTGTGGTGAACGCGATCGATGCCTCGCCTGTCGGCAGTCGGATTACGGTCAGGGCTGAGGAGAGGCCGGAAGGGCGATGTCGGATTTCCGTCATCGATACTGGTCCAGGTTTGCCGCCTCACGATCCCGCGCTTATTTTCGATTCTTCTTACTCTACCAAGGAGCGGGGTATGGGGCTGGGCCTGGCTTTGACGCGGCTGGCCCTTGAGCGACAGGGAGGGGCCGCTGGTGCGGCCAACAATCCGGATGGCGGGGCGACGGTCTACGTTGAACTGCCGATGAGTGACAACAGCAGGACTCGCTAGACGGCGAAGACTCTGAAAGGGACCAGGATTTGCTATGCCCAAGATCCTGATTGTTGAGGACGAAGTCGGGTTGGCACGTGCGATGGGAGATGCTCTCACCGACGCGGGGCACGAGGTGCGTCTTGTGCATGCCGGCGAGAAGGTTGTGGCCGAGTTCCGCAAGTTCGAGCCCCAGATGCTGGTGCTGGACGTTCGGCTTGGAGGCGTGAGCGGGCTGAACCTGTTGACCGAGATCAAAGCGGAATCACCCGACGTCGAAGCAATCGTGGTAACCGCCTACGGAAGCGTGGAAGTGGCGGTTGATGCCATGAAGCGGGGAGCCGCGGAGTTTCTCATCAAGCCGGTGGATCTGGACGTCCTGACGGTGGCTGTTGACCGCGTCTGGTCGGCGTCGCACGCGCGCCGACGCCTGGAGCAGTACCGCAGCGCCCAGGCGGAACAGCTTCGGCAGGTCCAGTTGGTCGGCGACTCCCCGCGGATTGCCGCAGTTCGCGAACAGGTGACCAGGCTGGCCGCCCGAGCAGTATCGGCCGGTCTGGACATGCCGGCCATTCTGCTGACGGGTGAGACCGGAACGGGAAAGGACCTCCTTGCCTACATCATACACGCGTCTCTCAAACACCGTACCGGCCCGTTCGTCGCGCTCAATTGCAGCGCCGTGCCGGCCGAGCTTTTTGAATCTGAGCTGTTTGGGCATGCGCGGGGATCCTTCAGCGGAGCAACCGCCGACAAGCCGGGCATGTTCGCCACTGCCGATGGCGGTACGCTCTTTCTGGACGAGATCGCTGATCTGCCGGTTGCGCTCCAGCCCAAGCTTCTTCGGGCACTCGAAACCCACACGGTCAGGCGAATCGGCGAGACAAGGGACCGCAGCATCGACATCTGTCTCATCGCTGCCACCAACCGCAGCATTGAGTCGCTGGTCGCCGAAGGCAGATTCCGCGAAGACCTCTACTACCGCCTGAAAGTCGTGTCTTTCAACCTGCCGCCGCTTCGGGAACGAGGGGACGACATACTGCTGCTCGCGGACCTGTTTTGCACGCAGCTTGCGGCCAAATATGGAATTTCGGGCCTGAAGCTGAGCCCGGCGGCCAAGGAACTTCTACGGCAGCATGCGTGGCCCGGCAATGTGCGCGAACTGCAGCATGCCCTGGAGGGGGCGGCTCTGAGCAGTTCAAGCTCGACCATTGACGCCGCGGACCTCCCTGTGCCGTCCGGCGCCGACCCGTTGAAGCGGGCGGAACGCAGCCTGGATGAAGGCACCCCCATCGACCTTGAGCGGATGGAGAGGTCTCTGATCGAGCGGGCGTTGAAGCAGACTGGCGGGAACGCATCGGCCGCGGCCCGGTTGCTGTCGATTGGCCGTGAGGCTATGCGTTATCGAATGTCGAAGTTCGGATTGTTGCCTGAGGGCGGGGAATAGGCGCAGCCAGTTGCGTCGGAGCCGTTGGGCCAACGCTTCTGAGGCTGGCGTCGGGCGAAGCAGCCGCAGAACTCTGCCTATTTAACCGAGACCTCCTTTCTTAACGCCAGTTCGCAAGAGACAGGGTCTTCGGGACTCCCGCGACGGAGATCGGAGATCCCGGATTGGTTCATTTCAACCACTGGTTGGTTGAAATGAACCAATTGTCCGCGATGGCCGGCAGCAGAATGGCCTCTGAGATGCCAGAAGACGCGTTTTTCGCTTGGCACGCGAAATGCTATGTTCAGCTTAGAGTCTTACTCCCCGACGCGGACCGTGCGGGCGAAGTCCTTGGCCACATGCTGTGTCGGGCGAGCCTGGTGGGGGAGCGTAGCAGCGGCCCGCTTGGCAGGTGGGCGGCGGCCGGTTATGGTCAAGAGTTGGTCATAGGCCTTTTCCAACCAAGGAGGTTTGTCATGTTGAATGAACGAACGTCGCCCCGCAAGAGAGGGGCCTTTACCCTGATCGAATTGCTGGTCGTGATAGCCATTATCGCGCTGCTGATCGCCATTCTGCTGCCCTCGTTGTCGCGGGCTCGCGAGATGGCCAAGCGGACTAACTGTGCCGCTAACCTGAAGGCCATTGCCCAAGCGTGCGTGATCTACAGCGAGTCCAATCAGCATCGTTTCCCGACGGCGATGAGGCCCCCCAACCTTGTGGCCGGCACGGCTGTCCACAACACCATAGGCATGCGCCGAGGATTCCCGGATCTTTATATGAATGCCACCGCCACGGCACCGACGCTCACGACCGCGGCCGACAATTCCAGCACGACCCGTTCCTATTTCAAGCTTCTAATGGGTGGCAGGAAGGCATACCTGCAGCCGAAGCAAATGGTCTGCCCGAGCCCGCGCAGTTTGGGCCACAAGGCATCGGGCCCCAATCCGTATCCGATTGTTGGTGATCCGAGAGAACCAGTAAACAACGTCTCAACGAATTTTTGGTATGGCACCGGTTCGCAGCCGCAAAATGGGGACGAAGCCAGATGGTTCGATTTTGATGGTAGTTCAATGTCGAGCGGCAATAGCGAGTGTACCGATTTCAGCTATTCCTTCCAGCAGACCGCCCAAGCGTCGGACAATGCCGGGCTGCAGTACGGAGTGGCGATGACTAACTCGCAAGATCCTCGCAGAGCCTTGGCTGCGGACCGCAATCCGTTTTCCAACCAGTTGCAGGGACGGCCTACCCCAGCTCCGCCATGGGCCCGCTACAATTTTGACACGACCGCGGCCGCGACCGGCTATCCGCGGCCGGGCGACATTGACGGCAATGGTACGGTCGATTGGGTTGATGCCTTGAAGAGGAAGCACAAGTCGCTCAACTCTCGGAATCACAACCGCGAGGGCCAGAATGTGTCCTTTGCAGACGGTCACGCCAAGTGGTATTCCAACGCTCTCTGCGGAGCCGACGAAGACTTGATCTGGTCGCCCACGAGCCCGAGCGTGCTGCACGTGCAGTTTGGCGACACCAGTACTGCTGCTCCGAATTCGACGTGGCAAGCACAGTATCTCAATACCCTCTCAAGTCCGGGGGTGCAAACCGATTCGGTGTTAGTTCCCTGAGTCGTGGCCTGCTCGGCAGTCTGAGCCGAATTCGACTGCATGGCAGCAGAGAAAGATCGTGAAAGCCCGCGGAGAAGCCTCTGCGGGCTTTTCCTTTGCCTGTAATCTCAGCGTTCGTGATCGGCGAAACGTCGGCCGGACTCCCGCCGCATCCGGTCCCGCGCACTCGGCCAGTGCGGGTGCGCGACACATTCGGCGGGTATGCTCTGTGGGTGCCACTGGCGGTTTATCGCGAGCCACGTCGAGCGGCTTTCCCGCCAGTGCAGGCCTGAGAAGCTGAAGATACTGGCAGGCAAGCTGCCGTACGTGTTCAGCGTGCTGGGGTCTGGCTCTTTTTGCCCAAATGCGGTTCGCCGTACAATCTGGAGTGGTTGGCTCAATCAGGCGGGGGCTTGGCGGCGCGAAAAAGACGGCAAAAAGTGCCTGACCCGCTGTCTTGCACGCTAAAC
>CAZTQK010000424.1:0-5361 GCA_964615635.1 uncultured Planctomycetales bacterium | reverse complement strand
TGCTCTGTGGGTGCCACTGGCGGCTTGTCCGCCAGTAGAGGCCTGAGAAACAGAAGACACTGGCAGACAAGCTGCCAGTGGCACCCGCCTGAAGTGTCACGGACCCGCCCCGCTGCGGCAGGGCCAGAGGCTGTTTCCAGAGCGTGGCGTTTCTGCTATACTCCCCGCCCTTTGAGGGCCGGGGCCGATGCCCCGGCGAGGCGCCGACACACAGATGGGCCAGTCCCATGCTCCCGGAGAACCGGGAGGTCCCCTTCAGCAGGGCTAACGCTCGACAGACACGGGGGCCGATCATCCATGATGACGCGAAGGCTTCGCGGCGCGGTGCGAAGCGGGCGCGGCAGGGACTCGGCAGCGGCGTAAGGCAAGCCTGATCGTCGGCTTCAGATGGTAACCCCTGTGACCGCAAGATGTTCGTGAGCGGCTGCGTCAACTGTTCCACAACACTTTTCCCAAGGAGAAGCGACAACATGACAGCGTTGCATTCCCGTAGAGGCTGGCCGATGTGGGTCTTTGCGATCGGACTCATCTGCATGGCCGTCACGCCCGTGCTGGCCCAGGAGGGCGACGAGGGCCCTATGATTCGGCCAAGCATTCCCATCTGGTGGTGGATCGCCCCGATCGGCGCGATCATCGCCCTGATCTTCGCCTACAAGTTTTACAGCGAGGTGAAGAAGGCGAACCCGGGCGACCCGGAGATGATCGAAATTGCCGGGCACGTGCGTGAAGGCGCCATGGCCTACTTGAGACGCCAGTACAGGGTGGTAACCATCGTGTTCCTCGTACTTGCGGCGATTCTGGCGTTCATGGCCTACGGTCTCAACGTGCAGAACCCCATTGTCTGGTTCGCGTTCCTGACCGGCGGGTTCTTCAGCGGCCTGTGCGGGTACCTGGGCATGCGGACCGCGACCCTGGCCAGCAACCGAACGGCGGCTGGTGCTCGCGACAACCTCAACAAGGGGCTGGTGGTCGCCTTCCGGGCCGGGGCGGTCATGGGCCTGGTGGTCGTAGGCTTCGCCCTCATTGACATCACCGGCTGGTTCCTCGTCCTCTACAAGCTGTTCCCAGCGATCGGCAAGGAGTACCACCTGTCGACGATCACCGTGATCATGCTGACCTTCGGTATGGGCGCTTCGACGCAGGCCCTCTTTGCTCGTGTGGGCGGCGGCATTTACACCAAGGCCGCTGACGTCGGGGCCGACCTGGTCGGCAAGGTCGAGGCGGGCATTCCGGAAGACGATCCGCGCAACCCGGCGACCATCGCCGACAACGTGGGCGACAACGTCGGTGACGTGGCCGGCATGGGCGCCGACCTGTATGAGTCCTACTGCGGCTCGATTCTCTCGACGGCCGCGCTGGGCGTCTCAGCGGCCGTGGCTCTGTTCGGCTCCGAGGTCACTACAGATGGTGCCAACGCCGCTATCCGGTTCCTGGCCGCACCGATGGTTCTGGCCGGCATCGGTATCATTCTCTCGATCGCGGGCATCTACCTGGTCCGGACCGAAGAGAAGGCCACCATGAGCGTGCTCATGGCGGCCCTCAACCGCGGCATCAACGGCAGCAGCATCTTCATCGCCTTGGCCGCCGGTGTGGTGTGCTACCTGCTGCTCGGGCCAAGCTTCCCCCAGGCCGCGGACGGCTATCAGGTCTGCTGGTACGGCATCTGGGGCAGTATCGTCAGCGGTCTGTTCGCCGGTGTGATCATCGGAAAGGCCACCGAGTACTACACCAGCTACGACTTCAACCCCACCCGCGAAGTGAGCGCTCAAGGCATCACCGGGCCGGCGACGATCATCATCGGTGGCCTGGCCGAGGGCATGAAGAGCACCTGGGCCTCGCTGCTGACGATCATCGTGGCGATTCTGCTAGCCTTTACCTTCGCAGGCGGCGGGCACGAGTTCATGCTCGGCTTGTACGGTGTCGGGTTTGCGGCGGTGGGCATGCTGGCCACACTCGGCATCACGCTGGCCACGGACGCATACGGCCCGATCGCCGACAACGCCGGCGGTAACGCCGAAATGACCGGGCAAAAGCCTGAAGTACGGCAGCGAACCGATGCCCTTGATGCTCTCGGCAACACCACTGCTGCCACGGGCAAGGGCTTTGCCATCGGTTCGGCGGCCCTGACGGCTCTGGCCCTGCTGGCCGCGTATGTCGAGGAAGTCCGTTTCGGCCAGATCTATGAGGCCCGCGACATGGTTTCCGCCTATTACCAGGCTCCGGCGTCCGATGAGGCCGTTTATCTTGGCCACGGCAAATTTGCCTGCTTCATGAACGGTGAGGTGGGCAAGGTCCGCAACAGCGATGTCGAAGCATACATGGTGTTGAACCTTGCCGATCTGCCCGAGGCCGGGATCGGTGCTCTCAAGCCAGGTGATACGAAGCTCAAGCTCGGCAAAGAAGCGCCTAAAGAGGAAGGCTACATTCGCGAAGCCATCGTGAAAGACGACAATGGAGGCAGCCACTCGCTGGAGCTCGTCGCCGCCCGTCGGTGCTCGCTCGAGCAGTACATGCAGTTCTACAACGTCACGCTGATGAACCCGAAGGTGTTGTGCGGCCTGTTCGCGGGCGTACTGCTGGTCTTCCTGTTCTGCTCGATGACCATGAAGGCCGTCGGCCGTGCGGCCAACGCGATGATGATCGAGTGCCGCCGACAGTTCGAGAAGATCCGTCAGTTCCTGCGTGGCCAGAACAAGGATGAGGAGTTTGTCCAGAACCCCGACAACTGGCCGAAGCGCGTGGAAGTCGAGGGGCAGCGATATCCCGACTACGCCACTTGCGTGGCGATTTCGACGGCCGGTGCTCAGAAAGAGATGATCGTCCCGTCGCTGATGGCGATCACCATCCCCGTGGTGGTCGGCCTTGTGTTCGGCGTGCCGGGTGTGATGGGCCTGCTGGCGGGCGGCCTGACCAGCGGTTTTGCCATGGCGATCTTCATGGCCAACGCCGGCGGAACCTGGGACAACGCCAAGAAGCTGATCGAGACGTTCGGCAAACTCAAGGCCAAGGACGTTCTGGAGAACAAGGAACTGCAGCAGAAGCTCCCGGCGAGCATCCGCGCGGACCTGCTGAACAAGGCCAGGCAGGCCGTTGCGGCCGGGAAACCGGACGCCATGGTCTACGGCAAGGGCTCGGACGATCACAAGGCGGCCGTCGTGGGCGATACTGTCGGCGACCCGTTCAAGGACACCTCAGGACCGAGCCTGAACATCCTGATCAAGCTCATGAGCATGGTCTCGGTCGTGTTCGCGGGGCTGATCGTCAAGTTCGCCCCGCAGATCGGGGCACTGCTCCACCTGGAGTAACCGGCGACACGCTCCTCAAGCGATTGACCACCCCGCCCTCGGATGACTCAGGTTGTCCGGGGGCGTTTCTTTGTTCCGACAGCGGAATGGTCTTTCACGCATTCCACGGCGCACCTTGGGTTTCACTGTGGGATTTGCTCGCAGGCTCACGTCGCAGAATCCTTCCCCATGATCGGCGCGCCGCAACCAGGGCAGCTTCCGGAGGTGTTGCCTGCCAGGCTACGGCCGCAGTGGCGGCAATAAGGCACGTTCCCGGCGATCACCGGCTCGATCCCGGCCGTGGCCGCCCTGATCTGAGCCATGTACTGCCGGTTCACGGGATATCGGGCGATCCAGACCATGGCAAGCAACGTAATCAGCGAGCCGGCAACGAAAGCGACGAACATCATTCTGTGCGCCACTTCCGGGGGCTGATGCTCGACGTTCGACTGATAGCCGATCGCATCGAGGCAGAGGCCGCAGAGGAGCTGGCCAACGGAAATCGACAGCTTGAGCACGAAGCTCAGCATGGCGGAGTAGCTGCCATCCTTCAGGACGCCGGTATGATACTTGTTGATTTCGGAGACGTCGGCCATCATGGAATTGGCGATGGTATTGGCCGAGGTGGCACCCATGTGGTAGCACACGTGGAACACCAGGAACACGAGCGTTGCCACGGAAAGCGCCTGGCCGGCGACAGTGAATGGCATACTACCCGGGCTCACAAAGCTGGTGCCAAACAACAACACGAGAACGATGTTCCCCAGGCACGCCCCCGTCAGGAGGACGTAGATGGCCGGTTTCTTGTCCAGCCGTCGAACGAGGGGGGCCGCCAAAACGGCGCCGATAGCGGCGGCGATCATCGTGCTGCCATGCACGAGCGTCTTCTCGACCCCGGTGAATTTCATGAAGTCGACGTAGATGAACATCTGCAGCGAGGTGACCAGTACGACCGCAATGAAAAGCACGGCGATGAAGACGAACACCATCCTGGGCAGTGGATCGAGAAAGACGGTGGTCAGGTTGCGTAGGATTTCACTCAGACTGTTGCTGCGGACCTCGGGGTTGTTCCGCGAGTCGACGGCGTACTTGCGTGTGGCGAGCACCGTGTATATCAGGAAAGCCAGGGCGATCGCGGAGAAGGCGAGGCCCATGTGCCGGAAGTTCTCGGGAATGGTGACGCCGCTGCCGATCACCCCGTCGCGGTCGCGAAGAAACACAGCCCAGCCCAGTATCGCCGGGCCGATCAGATTGATCACCATGTTCACGGCGCCTCGCACACTCTGAAGCGTGGTCCGCTGGTTGTAGTCGGTGCAGATCTCGAAACCCAGTGCAACAAAGGGCACCGCAAACACCGTGCTCGCGGTTCGCAGCAGAACATTCATGACCACGAGGTACCAGAACAGGAGTTGAGGCGTCCGGAAGGCCATGGGCACCGCCCAGATTCCGTAGAAGCAAAGGACCATCGCGAACCCGCCGATCAGCATATACGGATGCCGTCGGCCGAATCGAGAACGAGTGTTGTCGGTGATGTGCCCCATCAGCGGATCGGTGATCGCATCCCACAGGGTAGTAATCGCCATGGCAATGCCCGCGTAGGTGCCGCTCATCCCCATCGCCTTGGTGTAGTACAGCATGGCGAAGCCGTAGAAGGTGTTCATCACCAGGGAGTTTGCCCCGTCGCCCATCGAATAAGCAAGGATATCCTGCAGCGGCGCTCTCTTCTCGGCTGTCGGGGCGTCGGCCATGCGTTGTCTCCTTCTTGGGCGGGGAGCGATGGCGCACAACATGGGGGAGCCCAGTCCCTTGGGATCCGCCTGATTCTCGGTTACGCGCTCCGCGCTCGGCGAGCATGGTACCGGACATGCTGGACGAATGGAATGCTGCGCGACAGGGCAGACGGGGGGCGTGACAGCCTGGGCGGCTCTTTCAGAAGCCCCAGCGTAAGCGAGGGTCCCTTGACCGATTCCCATAAGCGGTCAAGGGCAGGCCAAATCATCAGGCAGCCGCGCCACAAGGGGACCGCTCCCTCCCGCCTTCGCCGGGCTTCGGCGTGGCGAGTACGGTCGCGGTTCTG
>CAZTQK010000423.1:0-5396 GCA_964615635.1 uncultured Planctomycetales bacterium | reverse complement strand
CTGGCCTCGTTGACCTTCCCCGGGTCATCCTGCGAACCGCGTCAGGCAAAAAGAGCCAGACCCCGGCCCGCTAAACACATACGCCCTGAAACGGGTCGGCAAGGGTATTGGGCCGCGCAAAGACACCCCGTTGCCTCGCTTCCGCGTGGTTCGAACGGGCGGAGCTCAACAATGGCCGGCGAGGCCCAAGCCCAACCGCCGCTGCCCATCAACGCCCATGACCTCGCCCCGGAGAGGATCCGCGTGATGCACCGCCTGGATCGGTGGGAAAAGCAATCTACACTGACATTAAAGAAAGCTATTAGCTCTTAGCTCTTAGCTGTTGGCGTTTGGCTCTGCGTGGCTATGAGCTGTTGCCGTCGACGAATGATGCGGTTAGATCAGCCGACCCCGTCAGTAATGCCAACGCGCTCGTCGGCACTGCTCCCAAGCAGCACAAATACTCTCGAACTTGGGCCATCCATCCCGCGCGTGCATCCATTCGTGATCTTGGCTGTACAAGTGGCTGGAATCGGGAGATTGTCCATCAGGACACACGCGTGGACGTTCTGGTCCGAAGGTGGAACCGAACCATGGAACGCGATCCGCAAGCTGAGCCCGTGACCCTGGATTATGCCCCCGTTCGTAATGCCAGACGATGGTGCGTGATCGACATAGCCCTGGTCACCTTGGCCATCCTGATTCTCTTCGCCCTCGCGGCTAATATGACGCCAAGCTTCATATGCTTTACTCCGCCCAACAGTACCAGTCTCACCCGTGTCAAGTTGTACTCACTCAGTTCGACGTTCTCCCTGTATCATCTGCACCTCGGCGCCTATCCGACGTCGCTTGATGATCTTCTGAATGCTCCTGACGAAGAGGCGGGTGCGAAGTGGCGCGGGCCGTACGTGGAGGATGCGGGCACACTCAAGGACGCCTGGGGCCGACCGCTCCGCTACAAGTCCCCTGGCGTCAAGAACCCCGGACAGTATGACCTCTGGAGCACCGGCCCGGACGGCGTCGACGGCACAGCAGACGATATCAAGAACTGGTGAGCGACTGGCTCGCAACGCAAGTAATGGACACGCCAAGCGAAGTTGAAGGCTCGCAGCTTTCAGATAGCAGGAGACTCGCCGCGGCCCGACTGTTTACCGAACCCGGAGCGCGACAGGCTTTTGCCCTGAGGAGCCGTGGATGCGAGAAGAGCCGCTCAAACTACGCCCCGTTTTACGGGGCTGAACGTGAACGGCCCTGCTGGCAATCTGACCTGCTTGATGCAAAAAGTTGTCACGCTTGGGGTTCTGAAAAGGGCGCCCAGACCATCGCTCCACCCGGCATTCCATCCCACCAGCCGTGACCAGAGGCAACAAGGCGTCGCGAACGCTATACTGGCACGCCACTCACAGGAGGACGTTGGATGATCACGAGATTCGCGGTTGTCGCAGCCGTGGCGGTTGGCCTGGCAGCTCCCGTTTCGTTCGGCGACGAGCGGTTGCCGCAAGCCAAGCCGGTTCCCGATGTCGCGGTGATTCCCCTGCCGTATGACCAGGCATCATTTCAGCATCACGGCCGTGAGCTGACCCGCTTCCACTTCGGCCCCGCGCTCAACCGGCCGTTTCTGTTTCCGCTGATCGGCCCGGCCGGCTGCAGCTACACGCGCATGGGCCATCCTCAAGATCCCATCGGCCACAGCCACCACAACTCCGTCTGGATTTCCCATCAGAACGTCAACGGCGTCAACTTCTGGGAAGACGGTGACGCTCGCATCGTCTGCCAGGGGGTCTCTCGATGCGAGGACGGTCCTGAGCAGGCAGCCTTGCTCTCACTGAATGCGTGGCAGGACGCTGACGGCAAAACACTGATGTTCGAGCAGCGCCGCGTTGCGGTCGAGCCGCTTGGCGACAACGGGTGGCTGTTGGTCATCGACGTCCGCCTCGATGCTCCTCAAAACGGCGAGGTGACCCTCAACGCCAGTTCGTTCGGCCTGATCGGCATCCGCATGGCCAAGACCATCGGCGTTCGGGACGGCGGCGGGCGGATTCTCAACTCGAACGGACTGCGCAACGAGAAGGAAGTCTTTCGCAAACCCGCCCGATGGGTCGACTACAGCGGACCGGTCACGGCCGACGCCACAGGCGGCATCACCCTGATGGACCACCCGGCGAATCCAAATCATCCGGCCTCGTTTCACGTGCGCGACGACGGATGGATGGGAGCAAGCCTGACGCTCGACAAGCCGCTGACCGCCCGCCCGGGCGCCCCCCTGCGGCTACGCTACGGGCTGTGGATCCACGCAGGCGTACCGCAACCCGAGCAAATCGATCCGCTGTGGAAGCGGTTTGCCGAAGCACCGCTCCCGGAGATGGGACCGCCGGGCGAAGGCAAAACGTCGCCATCACGCACAACGGCCACTCAGCCGAGCAAGCCAGCCTCCGAGCCAGGCGATGTCCGGACCATCGGCGGCAAGCCGATCACGGTCTTCCGCGACTCGGCTCGATACGTATCCTTCCCCGACGTCGAGCGGCTGCCTGACGGGCGGCTCTTGTGCGTGTTTCGCGACGCGACCTTTCCCGAACACGTCCGGCACATCGAAGCGGACGCCCGGATTGTCGGTTCGACATCCAGCGACGGCGGGCGAACCTGGTCCAAGCCGTTTGTCATCTACGACGACCCGGACTGCCAGAACGACCCATCGGTTGCGGTGCTTCGCGACGGCCGTCTGCTGCTGAATTTCTTCAACTGGGTCGGCCGTAGCGAGGCCTACGTCAAGCAGCACAATCCCCCATACGCCCGGCGAGTCGACCGCGGGGCGTGGGGCGACTATGCCGAACCCGGCGGGGTGAAAACGCTCTGGGGCAAGGCGGCTTCGCTCACGTGGGAACCGAAGCCCACGGACATGGAAATGAAGGCCGAGCAGTTGCTGGCGACGTCGTCGTCGGCCATCGAGACGTCGAAAGGGACACTGCTGCTGCCGGTTTACGGGCGATCGAAATCACAACCCGTCGACCAGGCCCACGTGTTTCGCAGCACCGACGGCGGCAGGACGTGGAGCGAGCAGATCCTGATGGCCGTCGACCCGGCCGGCAAGGTCGCGATGCAGGAACCGGCCCTGGTTGAAAACGCCGACGGCGCGATCGTCGCGGTGATGCGGACAGCCAACGCGGAAGATCACTTGTATACCGCTCGATCGGCCGACGACGGCTTGACCTGGTCCTCGCCCGAACGCTTGCCGCTGGTCGGCCACCCGGCCGACCTGGTGCGGCTGCCCGACAAACGCGTTCTTCTGGTCTACGGTTACCGGCATCAGCCCTTCGGCGTGCGTGCTTGCGTCAGCGACGATGGCGGCAAAACGTGGGACCTGCGGCGGGAACGAGTGATCGCCGCCTCCGGTGTCAACACCGATCTCGGCTATCCAAGCGTGCGCCTGGCCGACGACCGCCACGTCGTGGTCGTCTACTACATGAACGGCCCGAACACCCCCGACCGCTGGATCGAGTGCAAACGAATCGCGATTGAGGAATTAAGAGGCTAAAAGCTAGTAGATAACAGCTAAAAGCTCTCAGAGCCCATGCTCCTGCAGCTTGCGGATCAGCTCGGTCGATGAGTTCTCCTTCGGTCCGCCGACCGTCGCCAGGCGGATGCCCAGTCGCTGGCAGGTGGGGTACTCGGGCAGGTTGTGCGGGCCGTATTCAGGACCCTTGCACATGACGTCAGGGCGGATGAACTCCAGCAGAGCGTCGCAGGTCGGTTCGCCGAAGCAGGTAACGACGCCCACCGGCTTGAACGCCGCAACGATTTCCATGCGGGCCTCCAAGGGCTGCAGCGGCCTGTCCTTGCTATTGTACTGCTTGATCGATTCGTCGGTATTGACGCCAACCACGAGCACGTCGCCCTCGGCGGCGGCACCGTAGAGATACCGCACATGTCCGACGTGGATGATATCGAACGCTCCGTTGGTGAAAACGATCTTCCGGCCCGCCGCCCGAAGCTTGTCGATTTCGCGACTGAGTTCGTGCCGATCGATGATGATGCGAGCCATCGGGTCTCCTCACAAACCGACTGCTCCCCCTCCGTCCAGGGACAGAAAACTAGCTGCGTCCCCTTTTTCAGGGGGTCGCGGTCGTGGAGTGAAGTCGGCCACTGAGCAGTTCGCGGGCGGCTTCCATGACCATGTTGCCGGTCACGCGACTCATACAGCGATGGTCCAACGGGCACTTGCGTTTCATACACGGACCGCAGTCCACCGGCACCTGAATCGCCCGTTCGTTGGGGCTGTCGGTGGCGGTCCATTCCTGGTGTGTCGGGCCGAACACGGTCACCGTCGGCACGCGGAAGGCGATGCCGAAGTGTCGCGGGCCGGTATCGTTGGTAATCAGCAGGCCGGCTCGCCGAATCAGGGCCTTGGTCGGCCCAAGTGGCAGCACCGGCTTGTCCAGGACGGTACTCGGGTGACGCATGCGGGCGGCAACCTGCCGGGCGGTGTCGATTTCCTTGGGGCCACAGGCAATGAAGACCGCGGCACCGTGCTCGGCGACGACACCGTCGGCCACCTCGGCAAATCGTTCGGGCAGCCACCGCTTGGCCGGCCCGAAAGACGAACCTGGGTTGAGCACGACAACCGGTTTGCCCTGCACAACGCCGGCAGCGGTGAACAGCCCGTCCACCACGGCTTCCTCTTGAGGAGTCGTGTACAACTCGGGCTGATCGGAGCAGTTGCGGCAGCCGAGGTACCGGGCAATCGCGTTGTAGTACCGGGTCATGGGAACGGGTACATACTTGCCCTTGTATCGCTCGGGTAGCAGCTTGTCGGTCAGGAGCAACCCCCGGCCGTCACGGTCGTAGCCGATTCGGGATCGAATCCCCGCCAGGCGAGCCAGAAGAGCCGCCCGGAATGAGTTCGAGAACAAAACCGCCCAGTCGTACCGTCGCTCCCGCAGCTCGGCCGCGAAGCCCAGGAAGCCCTGCCGCCGTTTCGGACGGCTCTGCCCCTTGGTTGAGGCCGGCCAGCGAATGGTTTCGTCCGCCCACTGCCCGCCGCTCAGAATGTCCTCCAGGTTGCTGCGAAGCAGGAAGGCGATGTGGGTGTCTGCGAACCGCTCCCGGATGATTCGCAGGGCCGGCGTCGCCAGCACCAGGTCACCCACCCAATTCGGCAGGACAACCAGCATCCGGGATGGGGCCTTCTGCCCCGAAACCGACTCCCCGATCCCCGCAGCTTTATGAGAATCGCCGATCTCTCGGCTGTCATCTCTCTGTTCGTCGTTCAACATGGCGAGAATTGTATGCCAAGCCGGGCCCCGACTCAATCGGCGGCCGAAGAAAGGGTTCGGGAATCCGTGACACTCTAGGCGAGAAGGCCTTACGGCTTTTTCAGAACCGCGACCGTAAGCAGCGATTTTGCAGGGCGAGTTTTTTGG
>CAZTQK010000422.1:0-5441 GCA_964615635.1 uncultured Planctomycetales bacterium | reverse complement strand
GACCGCGGGGGGCGCCCACGGGCTTTCCCCCCCCCGCGCCTCCCTGGCAGGCTGGGACAGGGCTGGACGCGAAAATTTTGGGAAAAAGGCGGGGCAAAAAGGCCGCCTCACCCCCTACTCCCCCAAAAAAAGTGGGGGTTCAAAAACCCAATGGGCATGGTAGTGCAACTTTCCCCCCCCCCCCCCCCTTAAAAAAGCTGCAATTCCGAAAAAATAAGCCTTGACATGAAAAGGTGTTTCGGGTAGGAATTAAAGTGGTTGTCCGGTGCCGCAAGCAAACGCAGCCCGGCCCGCAAAACGACGTGCCTGCCCAGCAGTGGCCTGCGGTTCGGATATCAAGGAGCGGTAACATGTTACGCAAGTCTGCAATTGCAGCGGCGACGGGGATCGTAATTCTGTTGGGTGCCGGCGCGGCCAAGGCGGAGCTGATTACCTATTACTTCGGCGGTTCCATTGGGAGCATTAGCGATCCGACGGGAGCGTTGGCTGGCGCCGTCGAAGTGGGAGACTCCTTCTCGGGCAGTTACAGTCTCGACCTTGCCACACCTGACGCCTATCCGCAGAACCCTGTGCTCGGCCGCTACATCTCGGTGGATGCCCATATGGATCTCGACGTGGGCTCGATCAGCATCCATGCCACCGGGAACGGTCTTCGGGCGAGCGTGTGGGATGACGACTGGAACTGGGACGGGTTCGATTTCACATCGGATCCTCTAACGACGGGCCAACTCGTCGTGAATGAGTTCAGCGTCGCAATAACCGATTCGACAAGCAACGCGTTCGCCAGCGACGCCCTACCAGTTTTGGTGGACATCGCGGCATTCGATGGTCGTAGCTTCTCATTCAATGGGTACGAACTTGATGGCGGCCAGTTCTTCGTTGGCGGTTCTGTCGCGTATTTCTTCACGCCTGAGCCGGAAATGTTCATTACCGTGAGCTTGGCGGTCGCCCCCCTGCTGAGCAGACGCCGAGTGCGGTAGCGGGTAGGCAACCGAACGAATCGACAATGGCATGCTGTAACGAGGAGAGCAAGGGATGTGGTGCGCGCTGAAAGAGGAGACCCACGGGTTGGGCAAGCTCGTGTCTGCACTGTCCATCGCGTTCATGCTAGTTCACGCAACGCCAACGCCGGTAGGCGCAGATGACCCAAATCCCGAGGGTGAGGGCAACGTGCTTCCGGAGCCGATTTACCCGAATTATGGACCACGGGCGGCGCCAGGCAGCGAACAGATCGACATCGTTTTCGTGATTGATGGCTCCGGCAGCATATCCCCTGGCTGCTCGGGTGCATTTGAGCTTCAGAAGAAGGCGATCATCAATACGTTCAAAGGGCCGTATGCATTCATTCGGCAACCCTACGACGGCAGCGTCGCTATCGCGGTTATTCAGTTCGCCGATGAGAATCGCTGTCGCGAGGAGGTCCTTCTGACCGTCATCGACAGTGCGGCGACCGCGGATGGTCTTGCCCTGCAGATTGACGGCATTGCCAAGTTGGGCGGCGGCACAAGCCTTGCGCCAGCCTTGAACAAGACTCTGGATGTGTTGGAACTGGAGGCAATCAATCCCCTGAGCAAACGTTTTGTGGTGGTGTCCACAGACGGTAGTGTGGACCAGCAGGCATCTCTCGACAAGGCTGAGCACATCCGGACGGGCATTGACCCGTTGCCGCCCGGGACTCCCGGGCGTCGTCCTGATCTGCCCCCAGCCCGAATCTGTAGTATCCTTGTCGAGTTACCATGTTCGAGCCCTCCGGAGAGCACCCCCGAGTGTTTCCTTCGCCAGATTGCCAACACGGAGGATTGGGGGGACATGTGCTACCCGCCTTACGTGGGTGCACCGTATCCTGATCAGATCAAGGGGACATTCACCTGCGCCCAGGATCTGGCGCACCCGCCCCTTGATGGAGCCTTGCCGGAATTCGTTGAGTTGTGTGACCGGTGTTCCTGCGCGTGGGTTCACAGCACAGACCCTGACTGCAACGGGGACGGCATCCCCGATATCTGCGATCATGACTGCAACGCAAATTCCACTTCAGACGCCTGTGAGATCCAGGCCAATCCGTCCCTGGACTGCAACGGCAACGGCATGCCGGATAGTTGTGAACTGCCCGACGGCCTGCCCGGCGGGCGGTACTACTGCCAACAGCCCTACGACCCGGACTGCAATGACAACGGCGTGCTCGATGACTGTGACATCGCCAGTGGTTCGAGTCCTGACCTTAACGACAACGGCGTTCCTGACGAGTGCGAAGGGGCCTTGCACGTCGATCGGGATGCGCCAGGTCCAGAGCACGACGGCACGAACTGGGAGAGGGCATTTCTGACCTTGCAGGAAGCCCTGACCGCCGCCGCGGGCTCGGGTGGAACAGTGCAGTTCATCTTTGTAGCCGAGGGCACTTACGAACCCTCGACGGCCGGTCTCACCGACTCGCGCGATGCCACCTTTGCGCTTCTGAACAACTGGACAATCGGCGGCGGGTTCGCAGGTTACGGAGCTGCCGAACCCTACCGTCGCCACTTGAAACAATACGCAAGTGTCCTGTCGGGCGACATCGGTGCACCCGGCAACGCCGCCGACAACTCCTATCACGTGTTGACCGGCAGCGACACAAACGACACGGCCACCCTGGACGGCTTTACCATCATCGGGGGCAACGCCAACGGGAGTACGGCAGGCAACAAGGACTGCGGGGGCGGGATGCTGAATCTCGGGGGCAGCCCGACGGTCCGCAACTGCCGGTTCGTCGGCAACAGCGCCACCACGGCCGGCGGGGCGATGTACAACGGCCTCGCCGGAACCTCGACGCACAGCATGCCATCGCTGGCGAACTGTGCGTTCAGCGGAAACGGGGCGACTAACGGAGGAGCCATATACAATCGGCAGGACTCAGCCTGCACGTTGATCAACTGCACGATCGTGGGCAACAGCGCCGCGACGCTTACCGGAGGGGTACGTTGTGAGATCGGCTCTGTAAAAACCGTTCTGACCAATTGCATCGCCTGGGGAAATACCGATTCACAGAGCACTGACGTCTTGCGGAAACAAATCAGCGCCGGCAACTACACGGCAGCCAGCTTTGAGGTGAACTACAGTTGCATTGCCGACGGAACCCCTGGCAACGGGCTCGATCTGTTTGGCGACCCGGCCAATCACAATACCGACCTCGACCCGACATTGGCGCTCAACAATGGCGCGGGGGCCGACAGCACCTTCGGGACGCTGGACGATGACCTGCGAGTGCGCAACGGATCGCCCTGCATCGACGCGGGAGACAACACCGCGATTCCCGCGGACGTCTTCTTTGACGCGGCAAGCACCGTGCGATTCCTGGACGATCCGGCAACAACGGATACGGGCAACGGTGCAGCACCGGTGGTCGACATCGGTGCTCACGAATACGACTACCTCAACGACTGCAACGGAAATGGCGTCCCAGACACGCAGGATATCACCATGGGCACAAGCACTGATTGTGATGGCGATACTGTTCCCGACGAATGCCAGCCGGACAACGATCACGATACGCCCGGGTGCGCGTGCGTCGTTCAGCCGGGATGCACCTGCGGTCCGGATGCATGCGACGTCGACGACGATAACGACGGCGTGTGGGACGTTGACGACAACTGTGACTTCATCGCGAATCTTGACCAGGCCGATTGCGATAGCGATGGGAAGGGAGACGCCTGCGATGCAACGTTGCGTTCGTTGCTTGACTTCGACAATGACTGCGACGTGGATCAGACGGACTTTGCCCACCTCCAGGAATGCTGGACCGGAGGAGCCACATCGCCAGAATGCGAAAACGCCCAGACAAGCGGGGCATGGTTCTTAATAAACCCGAACTGGCCCATGATCGCCTATGAGGATGTTGTCCTCTTTGATCGTTGCGCCAGCGGTCCGGGCATCCCCGCCCACAGCGTGTGCGGCGACTGCAACGACGATGGAATCCACGACGCCCTGCAGGATTTCGATGGAGACGGATCGCCCGACGGCGATGCAGACGGCGATGGGGTGGACATTGTTGGACGTCCCTTCTGTGTTCGGCTGACCCTGAACGACCCTATGCCAGCAAAGTGTGATGATAACTGCCCATGTGTGTCAAATGCCAACCAGTTGGACTCCGACGACGACGGCATCGGCGATGCCTGCGATCCGACTCCCAACGGCCCCCCTCCGCCGGCCCCGCCGGTCACCATTCAGGTTCTCGCGTGGCGAAGCATGCGCGAACATGGGACCGGCAATTGGCTGGGTGTGGTACTGGACCCGGCGCTGACCGCCGACTCGGCGACCATCGAGCCTCGGCAAGGCAACGTGCAGGTTATCGAAGCCGATCTGAGCGATGCGGCGGGTGCCTCGTCGGACCTGGGGGCGGTTCTGGTCTTCGACGACGAGGCCAATCTCATCACGCCGAACGATGTCTACCTCGATAACGGCGACACCACAGTGGTGATCACATTCGTTGATGATCCAATGGTTGACGATGAGTTTTTGCTCGACGAGAAGTGCTACCTCGTCTACCTGTACGACGCTATCGAAGACGCCCAAGGCAATCCGCCGGTCGGCGACGCCGATTGCGCGATTCGCATGCTCGCGGCCGACGCCGATGGCAATGCGACCGTCGAGCAGGCCGACGTCAGCGCCATCGCCGCGGCCAACGGCCAGACCGCCGGTTCGTCCAACGTCCGCCTGGACGTGAACGTGGACGGCGTTATCAACGCCACCGACGAGAGCATCGCCACCGGCCTGATCGGCAACACGGTCACCTGCTCCGGCGGCATGATGATGATGGGCATGGGCGGGGCCAACGAGGGCGTTGGCACTTCTCAAACGCCGGACCTGTTGACCCTATTGCAGGGGATGACCGCTCCGCCTCCAAGCGCCAATGTCTCGGCTCAATGGGTGGTCCACGAGACCGGCGCTACGACCGTGACGTTACCGGCCACGGGTGGAACCGTGGCCGTTGACCTGGTGGTCACCACCGACGCCCCGATCTGGGGCTTCGAGGGCAAGCCGGCCGTCGATGCGGCCGATACGGTCTCGATCAACTCGGCGGACTGGACTGAACTGGACAACGTCCTCATGTCTTACGGCCAGACAGTGACATCGACGGAAGAGGCCGCAAGCCAGCCCCCGACGACTCTGGCCAGCTACTACGACCTGACAGTGATGGACTGGCTGTGGGTCCGTCTCACGCCTGACGCCAGCGACGTCACGGCGTGGGGCATGGATGTGGATTCCCTGCTCGGGGCCGATCCGCCGACGGTCTGGACGCTGACGCAGGACCTCGCAGTCATCAACGGCCCCATCGCCACCCCGACCGCCGAGCCTGCGATTGAGGCACAAGAGTCGGCCCAGTGGTTCACAACAACGGCCGCCATCGGCGGCATGACAAGAGAACCACTGCCCGCCGGCCAGACAGTCCTGGCCACGCTGTCGCTGAC
>CAZTQK010000421.1:0-5454 GCA_964615635.1 uncultured Planctomycetales bacterium | reverse complement strand
TGGTGAACACGGATCCACCATACAATGTGCGCCTGATGTATTTCGTGGCTGCGTGAGCGATTACGCAAATGCGAAAGAGACCTTGCATGACAATGTTTGGAAGCAAACCGTGGTCGTTTGACCGGCCATCGTACCTAGGGAGTAAGCCAGCCCGCGTGTGTGAGCGGATGGTAAAACAGCTCTCCCGACAATGTGGAACACAGGCGATGCTTTATAGCCGTGGTAGTTCTGCTAGGTATAGCTTCCGCACGACTACTAACAGGAACCGATCAATACCTTCGGGAAAGTGGACCCCCATTCCTGTCAACATTAAAGCCGTCCGGGAATACCCCGCCCGGAATAGGGAATGGCCCAAGCGGATGGACGCTGTCGTTGTAGGCGGACATCCTAGCGGATCGTTTCGACGATTCCGAGGTCAGCGGAGCGGTCAATTATCCGTTGATGCTTGGGGGAACTGCGGACAGCAGATGGGTATCGTGCGATCGGAGTCTAACCGGAAGCGTTTGTGTGTCTGCAAGGGAACCAGGGAAGCTCAGCCGAGTAGGGTGATCACTCGGATAGGCCGTCAACTGACGGTTGAATCCTCACCGATGAGGCGGCTGAGTGGCGGAGCCTCCGTAGTAGTCCGAGGACGGGAAAGCCGTCCACATGGCGAAGGGAGGCAGGATGTTTCGTGTTGGATGACGGAAGGGTTCGTTAATCGGGAGGGTTCTCGATGAACGTGGAAGAAGTCCAACGAAGGCTGTGGGAACAATCCGGTACACACCGGGAGCACGCGGCATCATCAACTCCGCTGTTTCCGACCAACCCGCATGACATGCGGGTGCGGAACCTGATGGATCTGATGCACAACCCGCAATGGCTGCGGGAAGCTGCCGACCGTGTACTGAAGCGTTCCTACAACAAAGCACCGGGCGTTGATGGCGTGACGACCCGCGCGTTCCGCAAGGGACTCGATGGGAAGCTCGAAAATCTGCGTCTGGAGTTAAAACGTGGAACTTATCAACCTCAACCGCTGCGGCGAGTGATGATCCCAAAGGCCAACGGCAAAATGCGGGCGTTGGGCATTCCTTGTCTCCGCGACAAGATCGTGCAGGAAGCCATGCGAATGGCTCTCGAACCGATTTTCGAGATCGAGTTCCACAAACACTCGTACGGGTTTCGGCCCAATCGCAGTACGCATCATGCCGTCTTCCGATGTCAGCAACTCATGCGACATGGTTTCACATGGGTGATTGAAGGAGACGTCAAAGCGTGCTTCGATGAAATCTCGCACAAGGCCATTCTCAAGGTCGTGCGGGAGAAGGTGCAGGATAACAAATTCCTCGATCTGCTTCGCCGGTTCCTCAAAGCCGGCGTCCAGATCGATGATGTTGTCCAGCCCACCGAGAAAGGAGTCCCACAAGGGGGCGTGATCTCGCCATTACTCGCCAATGCAGTCCTGAACAAACTGGACTGGTACCTGCACAAGCAGGGACATCATGGCAACGCGAGACAACGGGCGTACCATGCAGGGCGTTCCGATGTTCGGTTCGTCCGGTACGCTGACGATTGGTGCGTGTTTATCACGCGGGGGACGAAGCGTAAAGCGGAGATCCTGCGTGAACAAATTCGCGGCTTCCTTCTGGGCGAATGTGGCCTGGAACTATCCGTGGAAAAGACGCATGTCACTCACGTTCGCGACGGGTTCGATTTTCTCGGCTTCCGCTTGATTCAAGAGACGGGCCGCAACGGGAAACGTGTGCCGAAGATCCTCGTCGGCCCCAAGGCTGTACGGAACCTGAAAACACGGCTGGATGAGGCGATTCGCCTCCGCCCGCAACAGGAATCTGTTGCTCTGCGGTTGCAACGCGGCTCGGCGGTCGTGCGCGGTTGGTCCGAATACTATCGGATCGCTCATAACTTCCCTCGCATGGCTGGGACGCTTGACCATCATGCGTTCTGGATCGCGGTCAAGGCGCTCTGTCGCAAGTTCGACATCACCACCGCTCAATGTGTGAAGAAGTACGGGTCGAGGGGCGTGATTCGTCTCGACGAGTCATGTGAACTCGAACGGTTCAGCGGCAAATCCATGAAGCTGGACTACCGAGGCCCCGATCCCTATGAGCCTGGAAAGCCGGTCTACGAGCATGACCTTGATATGGAGGCGGACTTCGCCCGCTACAACGAGCGGAAACGCCTGGGGAACCTGGACCTGAAGCTCCGCACGCTTCAGCGGGACCAGTACCGCTGTCGCCAATGTGGTAGCTCCGTTACAGACCAGGATTCCCAACTGGACCATATCGAGCCTGTAGCGTGCTTTGCAACGTTTGGTGCTGCCAGCACCGATGATAATCTTCAGACTCTGTGCCTGAACTGTCATTGGCTGAAGCACTATGCGATTTG
This sequence comes from uncultured Planctomycetales bacterium, assembly GCA_964615635.1. Taxonomy (GTDB): domain Bacteria; phylum Planctomycetota; class Phycisphaerae; order UBA1845; family PWPN01; genus JAUCQB01. Next base: position 3,069 of record CAZTQK010000421.1, on the reverse strand, counting down.
ACGCCAAGACACGTCTGGAGAGCCGGATGCTTGGAAACTTGCAAGTCCGGTTCGGGGTTGGGGCGGGGGTGCAATTCCCCCGCCTACACCACGTGAAATTGGAGCCTCGTTCGAACAATGCAATTGCTGCAGGTCTGTCTTCGTTCCAGGGCACTACGCATCATCAGGGACTCGACCTAGCTCGGCATCCCAACAAATCGAAACCGACGCAGAAGAAGCTCCGGGCCAAGGACCGTCCGTTGGCCAACGACTTCGTGTCGGACGAGGAATTCGAGCGGTTGCTCCGAGCATGGTTTGGCAACATCGGACGTGTCTTGGAGCCTGGTCGCGCGGCGTATATCTGGGGAGGCTATGCCAACTGTCTGAATTATGGCCCACCCTTGCGGGAGGCGGGATTGTATTTCTCGCAAGCCATTATCTGGGACAAAATGCACCCCGTGTTGACCCGCAAAGATTTTATGGGCGCACACGAGTGGTGCTTCTATACCTGGAAGGAAGGCGCCGCGCATCGCTTTTACGGACCTAACAACGCCACGGACGTGTGGCACGTCAAGAAGATCCCGCCGCAAAAGCTCGAGCATTTGACGGGCAAGCCTGCGGAACTGGCGGTGCGGGCGATCCAGTATTCTTCGGTCGCGGGGGAAAACGTCCTGGATTTGTTCGGTGGCAGCGGTTCGACACTCATCGGGGCTGAGCAGACTGGTCGGCGGGCGCTGCTGATGGAACTGGACCCGCTGTATTGCGATACCATCTGCGACCGCTTTCAGCGCTTCACGGGTGTGCCCGCCGTGCGCGAACGCACTGGTGATTCGCCGATCCCGATGAAGCCGCGCGAGGAGAACATGCGATGAGGACTTATCCAGCGCCTCGCGGTTACGTCACGGAGTACGGTTATCGACGATTCATGCGAAAAGACCGGACGCTCAAGTTTGAACACATCCTCGTGTGGGAATCCCACCACGGTTCGGTTCCGTCCGGATACGAGATTCACCACATCACCGGTAACAAGCTCGACAACCGGATCGAGAACCTGCGTCTGGTTACGCGGCTGGAACACAAACGGACTCACAGCGGCTGCATACGTGTTGGTAAGACATGGCTGAAACGCTGCCGACGTTGTCAGTGGCTCCGGCCGATCGCGACGGATTTCTACGAGTATCCGGGACGTAATGGAGCCATGGGCATTTGCCGGCGATGCGCTTCGGAGCTGGCCGTGGCGGCCAAGCGGAGGCGGTCCACCCGTTGCCCGCGAAACACGGAGGCTGCTGCGTGATGTTGTACCTCGCAAGTCCCTACACCCACGGTGAACCGCGCGTTCGCCAGGAGCGATTCGAGGCCGCCTGCCGCGCGACTGCCGATCTGGTCCGCGCAGGGCACGTCGTGTTTTCGCCGATCGTACACGGACATCCGCTCGTGCGGTTTAACCTGCCCAGCGACTGGGAGTATTGGCGGGATTTCGACGTCGAGTACTTGCGCCATTGCAGCGAGTTGTTGGTCTTGAGACTGGACGGCTGGCGGGAAAGCCGCGGTGTCCAGACGGAAATCGACCTGGCCATCGAGCTGGGCCTACCGATCCGGTATCTCGATCCCCTGCCACTCTCAGAAGCGAACATGGTGCAGGAGACAGGCAAATGAGGAGGACGCTCGTCCATGAGAAAACGCCCCGCGATGCGCGGGGCGTACGCTGCCGAGTCTGGCAATCAATTGTTCGGCGGCAGCGTTCTGTCAATGATCTCCAAGCGGTCGGGAGGCACCACGAGCATCAGTGTGCGACCGTTGTCCCACTCCACTCCGATGTGGTGCCACGACGCGGTTCCCGCGCCGTGATGCGCGACCCACGTGACGACGCCCAGCGCGCCCGGTCGAATAGGGTCGGGATCATCCTGCATCGTCAGCAGACGGATGCGGTCACCGGGATGGGGGATTTCCGTCATTCGTCCGTCTCCTTTGCGAGCCTGTCGTGATGCCAACGCCACAGTTCGACCTCTTCGGCCGATGCCTCGCGGACCGTGTGGATATCAATTCGCACATCCCCGGCTCGTCGTCGGCACTCCTCCGCCTGCAGGTCGGTCAGTGCGGTGAGGCCCAGCGTGCGGGCGTCATCTTCCGAATCCGCATCCACCAGCACATAGCTCGCGCGCGTGGCCACGTAGTACATGGTCATGGCTGTGCTCCTTTACGCCTTAATCGCGAACTTGCCGCGCTCGGTCTTGGTGAATCTCGCGTCGCTTCCCTTGGCTTTGATCTCCCGCAGAATGGCGCTGTAGAGCGTCGCGTGCGGAGTCTTGCCGGCGGGGCTGGTCCAGTACTCCTTGGCGACGATGGCGTCAATCAGCTGCTTGGCGTTCATCGGCTCACCCGTTTCGGAGAGGACCTTGGCCGCTGCGTCGATGGCGCTCAGTCGTTTCCCCGACGGCTTGTCCTGGGACTTCGCGCGCGTTTTCTTTGTCCGAGAGGCCGTCACTGCAGCTTCGCTGGCGATGTGGTCGTCGGCCTCTCCGACGACCTTGATCGTGCGCGACTTAGCAGACTTCTTGGTCGCGACCTTCTTGCGAGCGGACTTCTTGGCGGCGGGAGTTCTCTTCGTAGCCATCATGTTTCTCCGATTCGTTGTCCTCGATGGAACGGCTGCCATCGTCAGGCGGCGGGAACCACCCGTCGCGACGCCCGTGCGGGCGTTTCGGCTTTAGTTGGCGACATCCCAAGCGCGCTTCGACCCGTAGCCCAGCTGCCGGCCTTCGACGATGTAGACGACGTGCTCGTCTTCGACGTCCTCATCGTCTGCCTCGTCCGGGCCGTTGATCTCGGCCCCCGACGCGAGGCCGACGATCTCGTTTTCGAAGGGCCAGTGCTGTTGCGTCATCAGCCGCACCGAGGCGTCGCCGTCCAACGCGTCGCGGTATTCCCTCAGGCGTTCGATCAATTCGTTGATGGTCATCGTGGCAGGCTCCAAAGCGTTATATGCTGGGCTCAGCGAAGCTCACTCGGCGTAGATCAGGTCGGCCAATCCGGCACACAGAAAGTCAACGACCCTCTGTGTCTTGGGAGAGGCGGCAGGCATGTCCATGC
>CAZTQK010000420.1:0-5482 GCA_964615635.1 uncultured Planctomycetales bacterium | reverse complement strand
ACCCGGTTCGAGAACGCGGTGGCCATGCACGCCGTCAGCAAGCTGGAATACGACCAGAGAAAAAACGCGGTCGCCATCGCGGAAGCCAAGGTGGAGGCTGCAGAGGCTTCGGTGCAAACGGCCAAGCTTAACCTGGAATACACCAGAATCCTCTCTCCAATTGACGGCAGGGCCGGGGCGCTGCTCGTCCATGCCGGCAACGTGGTCAAGGAAAACGATGCTCCCTTGCTCATGATCCAGCGGCTGGACCCGATCTACGCCGAGTTCACGATAACGGAGAACGACCTGGGCACGGTCAGGGAATTGATGGTCGCGATGGAATCGGATCCGGACAGGTCATCCGGTCACGGCCTGAGAGTGGAGGTCGACGTCCCGGATGACCCGACCCGCATCCTGTCGGCTCCGGCTGATACCAACCCGACGACCCGGCGTTCGGGAAACGGCGCCGGCCCGCGGGAAGGCACACTGGTGTTCCTGGACAACACCGTACAAAGCAAAACCGGCAACACCAAGCTCAGGGCCATCCTCCCCAACTCCGACCATCACTTCTGGCCTGGCCAGTTCGTGAATGTCCGCCTCGTGCTGGCCGTGAAAGAAGATGCCGTCCTGATTCCCGCAGAAGCCCGGCAAATCGGCCAGCAAGGCTCGTATGTCTACGTCGTCACGGCCGATGAGACGGCAGAGATCCGCACAATTGTGCCCGGTCAGCGGCAGGACGCAATGCTGGTGGTCGAACAGGGCCTGCGGCCAGGCGAGAAGGTGATCACGAGCGGACACATGTCCGTAAGACCCGGCGACAAGGTCCGCCAGGACGAGACCGATGCCGGCGACAACCGGACGGAAGCACACCGGAGCACCACTGCCCCCGCAAACCGGCGGTCCTAAGAGAAGAGAAACGATGCCGTGAGTCTTTCCGAACGCTTTATTCGCCGTCCGGTGATGACCGTAGTCCTCACGGCATCCGCCATTTTGTTCGGCGTTCTGGCTTACCTGCAATTGCCGGTCAACGACCTGCCTGCCGTCGACTATCCGGTGATCCAGGTATCGGTCGGCTATCCGGGGGCCAGCCCCGAGACGGTGGCCGCCAACATCGCCACACCGCTGGAACGGCAGTTCATGCAGGTTCCCGGGCTCGAACTGATCACCAGCCGAAGCACCCAGGGATACTGTAATCTCGTGCTCCAGTTCGCGTTGTCCAAGGGCCTCGATGAGGCCGCGACGGACGTGCAAGCGGCGATCACCCAGGCCACGCGTAACCTGCCCGTCGACCTGCCCTCGCCTCCGACCTTCAGAAAAACCAATCCGGACGACCAGCCGATCCTCTACCTTGCCGTGGCCAGCGACAGCCTGACACGAGGACAGGTCTACGATCTGGCCAGCACACAGGTTGCTCAGCGCATCAGCATCCTCAGCGGCGTCAGTCAGGTGATGGTGTATGGAACCAAGCCGGCCGTTCGCGTCAAGGCGGCCCCCTCCGCCCTGGCGATCCGCGGAATGTCGATCGACGACTTGGCCGACGCCATCCGCGAAGGAACCACATACCAGGGCGCCGGCCAGCTCGACGGCCCCACCAGTACGCTCCTCCTGGAACCCCAGGGACAACTCGACAGCGCGGAGGAATACAACAATCTCATCATCGGCGTAAACGACGGCTCGCCGTTCTACCTCAGGGACGTTGCCACCGCGTATGACTCCGTGCAGGATGAGCGAATCAGCACGCGCCTCTGGGCCAAGGGTCGCGAGGCGCCCAAAGCTGCGGTGGTCGTCGCCGTCTATCGTCAGGCTGGCTCCAATGCCGTCGAGGTCGCCAGGCAGGTCAAGGCCCTCCTGCCGCAAATCACACAGGAACTTCCGGGGTCGGTCACCATCGGGCAGATGTACGATCGCTCGATATCGATCGAGGACAGCGTCCGGGACGTGAAAGAGACACTGCTCATCGCGTTTGTGCTGGTCGTAGCCGTCATCTACGTGTTCCTCGGCCGAGTGACCGATACGCTCATTCCCGTTGTCGCCCTGCCGCTGTCGCTGCTGTTGACCTTCATCGTGATGAACATCCTGGACTACAGCCTGGACAACCTGTCACTGATGGCCCTGACGTTGGCGATCGGCTTCCTGGTCGACGATGCGATCGTGTTTCTCGAGAACACCGTCCGGCGGATGGAGCGGTTTGGCGAAAAGGCCACACAGGCTGAGATCAACAGCGCCAAGGAGATCAGCTTCACGATTCTGTCGATGACCCTTTCGCTGGCATCGGTGTTCATCCCGATGATGTTCATGAGCGGGCTGATGGGCCGGGTCTTCCGCGAGTTTGCGGTCACCATCATCGTCTCGATTCTGGCCAGCGGCGTCGTGTCGCTCACCCTGACGCCTCTGATGTGTGCCCGGGCCCTTGCCGAGCGAGGGCACGGCCTCCGCAAGACCTGGGTCGAGCGAGTGATCGGCGCGATCGAGAAGCGGGTGCTCGGCGCCTACGGCTACTCGCTGTGGTTCTTTCTGAAACACCGTTGGCTCTCGCTGCTGATCTGGGTCGGCTGTCTGGCCGGAACGGTCCAACTGCTGAGGGTCATCCCCAAGGCCTTCCTGCCGCTCGGCGACAGCTCCTACGTCCGCGGTCCGCTCATCGCCCAGGAGGGCAGTTCGCCCGAGCAGATGCGTCGGTACCAGCAACAGGTCGAGGAGACGTTGAAGGATAACGACGCCATCAGGCTGATGTACTCGATGACCGGCGGCGATCGCCGCGGGGCATCGAACCAGGCAACGCTGCTGGTCTTCCTGAAAAGCCAGGAGGAGCGTCCGCCAATCCAGGAGGTCGTCAGGCAGATCAGAGACAACCTGTCGGCGAGTCTCCGCGGGGTCACGGTCGCCGTGCGTCCTTACCCGGTGCTTCAAATCTCGACCGGCGCGGCCGCCACCGCGGCAGGGCAGTTCGCCTACTCGCTGTCCGGCATCGACCCCGACGAGGTCTACACCGTGAGCGAGAAGATGATCGCCCACATGATGCGGCAGCGCGGCACCATCTTCAGCGAAGTCATTCCCGACCTTTACCGGAACACGCCGAGCCTCAAGATCAACATTCTCCGTGACAAGGCAGCCAGCTACGGCGTCTCGGCCTCGCGGATCGAGAACCTGCTCCGCGACGCCTATAGCCAGAACTACATCTACCTGATCAAGAAACCCGAGGACCAGTACCAGGTGATTCTCGAGGTCGCGGATTCCATGCGCGCCCACCCTGATGACCTCGATTTGCTTTACGTGCGCAGCGATAATGGAGAGGATCTCGTGCCGCTTTCCGCCGTGGCCACGTGGGAAGAAACCGTCGGTCTCCAGGCAGTCAACCACTTGAACCAGTTCACCAGTGTGACGATCAACTTCAACCTGGTGCCCGGCGTTCCGCTCGGCAGGGCGACGGAGTTCATCGAGGAAGCCGCCCGGGAGATTGTCCCGTCAACCATCCGCGCCGAGTTCCAGGGCGAAGCCCTCACCTTCCGCGAGACGATGAGCAGCCTGACCATCCTGATGGTCTTGGCAGTCTTTGTCATGTACGTGATCCTGGCCATCCTCTATGAAAGCTACATCCACCCGATCACCGTGCTCTCGACCCTGCCGACCGCCATGGTGGGCGGGTTGCTGGCCCTTCATTTCTTCGGTGAACAGGCTTCACTGTATGCATTCGTCGGACTTTTCATGTTGATGGGCATTGTGAAGAAGAACGGAATTCTGATCGTGGACTTCGCCATCCAGCGCATCGCGCAGGGCGAAACGGCCGTTCAATCGATCCATGACGCCAGCATGGACCGCTTCCGTCCGATCCTCATGACCACGCTGGCGGCGGTCATGGGGGCGGCACCCATCGCCCTCGGCTGGGGCGCCGACGGAGCAAGCCGCCGGCCGTTGGGGCTGGTGATCGTGGGCGGCCTGCTGGTCAGCCAGTTGATCACCCTGTTCATCACGCCGGTGTTCTATTTGTACATGGAGATGTTCCAGGAAAAAGTGCTGAACCGGATCCCGTTCTTTACCGCCCACTACGAGGGCCACTCAGAGGCGGCCGAGCTCGAACGGCCACATGACAACGTGTAGGGTTCGGCCGTCAGTCAGACCGACGTCCCCGTCGGCCCTTGACGCCTCACGGTTCGGGTCCGCCGCAGGGCAGCGTGCCCCGGTTCGCCACGGGGCCGCGCCTACGTCCAATCGCTGTGGAACACGCCCGGCTTGTCCACGCGCTCGTAGGTATGAGCACCGAAGTAGTCTCGCTGAGCCTGCAGCAAATTGGCGGGCAGCTTCTCGCTGCGGTAGCTGTCGTAGTAGGCTAGCGCCGACGAAAAGGCCGGCACCGCGATGCCCAATTCCGCCGCGGTCGAAACCACCTTGCGCCAATTGGCCTGGCTCTTGTCGATAATCCCCTTGAAATACGGGTCGAGCAGCAGGTTGGCCAGATTCGGGCTGCGGTCGTAGGCTTCCTTGATCCGGTTGAGGAAGTGCGCCCGAATAATGCAGCCGCCCCGCCAGATCATCGCGATTTCACCGTACTTGAGCGACCACTTGTGCTCTTCGCTGGCCGCCCGCATCAGTTGGAACCCCTGGGCATAGGAACAGATCTTGGATGCATACAAGGCGTCGTGAATGGCCGCGATAAAAGCATCCTTGTCACCCTTGTAGGCTTGGGACGGCCCGCTGAGCTGCTTGCTCGCCTCGACGCGCTCCTTCTTGACCGCCGAGATACAGCGGGCGAAAACCGCCTCGGCAATCGTCGGAGCGGAGATGCCCAGATCGAGGGCCGACGCGCTGGTCCACTTGCCGGTCCCTTTCTGACCGGCGGTATCAAGCACCATGTCGACCAGCGGTTTGCCGGTTTCCTCGTCGATTCGCTTGAAGATGTCGGTGGTGATCTCGATCAAATAACTGTTGAGATCGCCGGCATTCCATTTCTTGAACACCTCGTGCAAGGCCTTGGCGTCAAGGCCCAGGGCCTTGCGCATGATGTCGTAGGCTTCGCAGATCAACTGCATGTCGCCATACTCGATGCCGTTGTGGACCATCTTGACGTAGTGACCCGCCCCGTCAGGCCCGATGTAAGTGCAGCATGGTTCGTCGTTGACCTTGGCGGAGATGGCCGTCAGGACCGGAGCGATCAGGTCGTAGGCTTCCTTTTGGCCGCCGGGCATGATGCTCGGGCCTTTCAAGGCTCCTTCTTCGCCGCCCGATACGCCGGTTCCAATGAACAGGAACCCCTTGGCCGACAAGTCCTTGTTTCGGCGAATGGTGTCCGGGAAATGACTGTTCCCGCCGTCGATGAACAGGTCGCCCTTGTCACACAACGGGAGCAACATGTTGATGAAGTCGTCGACCGCCTGCCCGGCCTTGACCATGAGGATGATCCGCCGGGGCTTCTCGAGGGCTTCCACAAACTCCTCCAGAGTCTTGGCCCCGACGAACTTCTTGCCCTTGGCCCGGCCGTTCATGAAGTCCTCGGTCTTCTTGTACG
>CAZTQK010000419.1:0-5507 GCA_964615635.1 uncultured Planctomycetales bacterium | reverse complement strand
ACCCCGGTCCAAACGGCGTGACAGCCTACCATCGGAGGGCAAGGCGTTCAATTCCCGACAACCTGGATCGCAGGACTGGGGCGGCGGATGGCAGAATGCTCATGTCGAACCGCTACTGCCTGTCCTTCGGTCTGATGATCGGCCCCCCGATGAATGGCCATTGCAGCAAAGGCTATGCAACAGGCATGTCCGGCGGCCGGTCAACTCGCCGTCGCTTTCGCAAAAGCCGCCGTGCCATCCAGAAGACCAGCGCCAGGGGTAAGACGAGCAATACCCAAGGCAGCGGTGAGAACGGCTTGCGCCCTGTCTTAGCATAGACGTAGTGTTGTCGCCCTCTCTCGTCGGTAACGAGCACCTTGCCGCCGGTGATCTGGAGGCTCTTGATATAGATCCACTGGACGTCCTCTTCCAGGAAGGGGTTGATCCGGTTCCTGAAGACCGCTGTCCTCCAAAGCTGCCTGCCGGTTGTCTCGTCCCAGGCCTCCACCCAGGCAATACGTCCATCCGTGTTCGGAGCCTCATATCGCACGCCATTGTGAACGAGAGGCGCGACCGCGGGAGGGGCAGTCCGCTCCGCGAGAGCCGCACTGGCGGACAGCACGGTCAGGATGAAGGCTATCCGCGATATTGTCGCCGGACGAGTGGGGTAGCTTGAGCGCATAGCCCTTGCACCAAGAACACTCATGGCGCAGTCGCCATCGGTACACGTGCGGCAGACTGCTTCGAGTCAACGGCTGTGAAGAACTCCTTCACCAGTCCCGACTGCCTGGGGCCTTATGAGATCTCCACCCACGTCCCCGTGCGGGCGCTTTGCAGGACCGCCTCGCAGACCTTCTGGGTTTCGAGGGCGTCGCGGAAGGTCGGGGCGGCCGACTGGCCCTTGGCGGCGGCTTCGAGGAAGTCGGCCACCTGGTGGACGAAGGTGTGCTCGTAGCCGATCTGCAGGCCGGGCACCCACCAGCGATTCATGTAGGGCATGTCGCCGTCGGTGACGTGGATGCTCCGCCAGCCACGAACGATTGAGTCGTCGCGGTGATCGAAGTAGCTCAGCCGGTGCAGGTCGTGCAGGTCCCAGGCGATCGAGGCCTTTTCGCCGTTGATCTCGAAGGTATACAGGGCCTTGTGGCCACGGGCATAGCGCGTGGACTCGAACACCGCCAGCGAACCGTTCTTGAACCGGGCCAGGAAGGCACAGGCGTCGTCGATGCCGACCGCCTCGACCTTGCCGGTCTGGGTGTGTTTGCGCTCCTTGATGAACGTCTCGGTCATGGCGGTGACCTTGCTGATCCCGCCGTTGAGCCAGATGGCGGTGTCAATGCAGTGCGCCAGCAGGTCGCCGGTCACGCCCGAGCCGGCCACCTTGAGGTCGAGCCGCCAGAGCGCGTCGCCGCCTTGCGGCAGGTCGGCCGAGATGGTCCAGTCCTGCAGGAAGACCGCCCGGTAGTGGAAGATCTTTCCGAGCCGGCCCTGGTCGATGAGCTGCTTGGCCAGGGTCACGGCCGGCACGCGGCGATAGTTGAACGACACCAGGTTGGGCACGCCGGCCTTCTCGACGGCCGCGACCATCTCCTGGCCCTCGGCCACGTTCATCGCCAGGGGCTTCTCGCAGATGATCATCTTGCCCGCCTGGGCGGCCGCGATGGCCAGCTCCTTGTGCGTGTTGTTCGGCGTGCAGATGTCGACGATGTCGATGTCCTTGCGGGCCAGGAGCTTCTTCCAGTCGGTCTCGACCGATTCGAAACCCCAGGTGTCGGCGAAGGTCTTCGCTTTGTCGGCGTTGACGTCGCAGATGGCCTTGAGAACCGGCTTGAACGGCGGCCGGAAGAAGCTGTACACCTTGTTGTACGCGTTCGAGTGCGTCCGGCCCATGAAACCGCAACCGATGACTCCGACGTTGAGTGGTTTGGACATGATAGAACTGCTCCTTCGATTCCGGGCGATACACCGCTGAGATTGAGCCTTTGCCTCAATGACGGGCATACTAGCCGGGCGTTGGGATTTCGGTCAAGACGTGCTAATCGGAGGAACAATGCTTGACCGAGTCCATGTCCCGTTCAGAAGCCGCGGGATCAAAGGGGAGCTTGTGGAGACCCATTACACTCACGGACGTCGCCATGGGTATTAAGACCTCAAAGCCGTCTGACTCACCTTGTTCACAGACCCAGCGTATGACTCAAGGCAACGTCGATCGCACCCATATCCGAACACCGCCCGATGATGCGGTCGATCTCGTTTTCCAGAACGGTCGCCAGATTATCAGTCATGACCACAGAATCGGCCAGCAGGCCCATCTGCTGGCCTTGGCTGCTTGCCCGGCTGACAGAGACTCGGCTGAGATGACCAGCGCGGCCCATGTTGCTCGTGATCATCGCCACGATCGTCTGAGACAGACCCGTGTTGAGTCCGTCCGCCTGGACCACAATGGCAGGTCGACGTTTCGCCGTCCTCAGATTGGAGTCCGGAAACAGCACCAAGACAACATCGCCACGATCAGAGCGCATCGTAGGCATCCATCTCGGGGCGGGACCAGTCTTCTTCAAAGGTGCTCAGCCGAGCCCGCAAGTCAGCGGCCTGTTCAGAGTCGATACCTCGCTTGGCAAGATCGACCGCCGACGGCGACTGCAGGAACGTCACGATGACCCTCGCCTCGGCCACTGATGGAGCCGGTTCGAGCAACTCCACCCGACCCTCTCGGTAGATGCCTTCGACTGATTTGACCATGATGCACCTTCGTATTCGGCCACTGCCTGCTCACAGGCCCGCCACACGTATTATAGCAGATCAAGATTGACCTGCGTCGGGCCATGAAAAAGCTGTTCAATCATTCCACCCGTGCGCATCCCGCACTGCCACCATCGCCGCCAGGATGGAGTTCCAGGTGTCGGGCTTCATCATCGTGGCGTTGGGGAACATGCAGCCGTCCCAGCAGATGTGCTTGAACTTGCGGGTGGGCCGACCGTTCTCGTCCTTGAGCCAGAGCCCGGCCTCGCGGACGATGTCGAGCTTGCCCTTGGGGTCGTCGGGCAGGCAGTGACGGCCGGTCTTGTCGTGCGAGCCGGAACCCTTGACGGTCGCGTCGTTCTGGGCGACGTGGAAGTCGATGGTCCACGGGCGCAGGGCGGCGGTGAGCTTCTTATAGGCCTGTGTAAAGGTTGCGGTGTCGCTCCAGGAGAAGCTCTCCGGCAGGATGCGATCCTCGGGCGCGTTCGTGCCCAGCAAGTAGTGCAGCGTGTGGGCCATGTCCGCCTGGAAGCCCAGCGTCTGCGGGCGATTCACGCTCTCCAGCACCGCCAGCATCGCTTTCCAACTGTGCATGCCGGCCCAGCAGACCTCGCCCTCGGCAGCCAAGTGCTCCCCGTGGTCCTCGGCCACCTTGCAGGCTTCTTTGAAGGTTTCGACGATCTTCTTGGTGCTCCCGGCCGGGTCGGTGTACCAGGCGTCCGGCCCGCAGGCCGAGTCGATCCGCACCACGCCGTACGGCTTGACACCCATCTCTCGCCAGAACTTCGCAATCCGGCAGCCCTTGCGCACCTGCTCGCAGAACTTCTTGCGATCGTTGGCGTCGCCCATGGCCGATCCACCTCCCGTCGGACCCCAGACCGGCGCGACCACCGAGCCGACGACCAGCCCGCGGGACTTCACCTTGTTGGCGATCCGCTTGAGGTCATCGTCCGAAGAGTCGATGTCCACGTGCGGGGCGAACAGGAAGATGTCCACGCCGTCGAACTTGACGCCGTTGACGTTCGCGGCAGCCGTCAGGTCCAGCATGGTGTCCAGATCGATCGCCGGCTCCTCGGCTCCGGGGCCCTTGCCCACGACTCCCGGCCAGGCGGCGTTGTGGAGTTTAGGGTACATGTTGTTTTGACTGTCGCTCATGAATACCTCCGTAGGCTCTACCGTTCTCACTAGAGCTTCGATTCCTTTGGGGATTCCGCTGCCGCAGGGACTAGCGTGAGGGTTGGACCACAATCGATGACCATACCACCCATCATAACTCTGAAATGCTCGAGCGTCCCGGTAATTCGGCTAACGGCGGGAGCGTCGATGAGCACTTGGGTATATCTTCTCTTTCTGAGGACCCAACCCAAGAAGCTCCCGCCATGCGAGGCTATCTCCAGAAGGAACCTAGGACCCATGGGATATGCGTACGAACCGAACGCTACCTCGGCCAGGAGGTCGGTCACGGGGTCGTTCTGGATCTTTGAAAGCCGACCTTTCTTATAGCAGTCGCAATAGTCGTATAACAGATCCCACACATTCTCCGATGCCTCCTTCCCAGCAAGATCGAACTGAACCCAATTGACAAGAAAAGAGGCGGGGTCTGTTTGTGCCCGTTGCGCGAGGTAGTCATACATGAGCTGATCTGCCTCGCGCCGATCTCTCGCGGCAGCCTTACTATCGTGGGCTATCCTCAGGCGGAAACGTCGATCTGGCGACCAGTCTCTAAGAGCTTCGCTTGTCAGCAACTCCGTCCTGCAATGGGTTAGAAACACGGGGTGCTTTCCTATAAGGTAGTAGCCCATGCTGTTCCCCTAGCCCGACACCCCACGGCGCCGTCTCTCAATGGTGCTCGAGATTCGCCGCTCTCTGCATCCCATGGTTCACTGCTGACCGGCGCGTTCTCGAGTCTCCTTTGCCCTTCGCAGAAAGAAACGCGAGCCAAAGCCCATCTGATATTCCTGGAACACCCGAGCCGTGGCCTCCAGTTCACTGGCGAACGCATCTCCTCGCCTGATTCCCTCAAGACTCTCATATTCAAGTACTGGAGCGCTGGCAATAGCACGTGCGTCACGCTCATTCCTGCAGTCCAACCAGTTGTCGCGTCCTGCAATCAAGACTTGCCATAGGCCGTTTAGACAGCGAACCGGAAATCGATCTGGCACATCTGACATCACGGACTCCTTACTCACCGGTCATTTCTTCTGCTTTGTCGCTCCCTGCTGCTTCTTGTGGTCCCCGATCTTCGGCAGATTCTTGTGCACGTCCGGCCCGAAGTACCGCAGGCCGACGAGCGGCTCGCTGCCGGTGTTCTCGACCTCCACGCCTTTCGTGGCCGCTTCGTAGGTGATGAAGACCTCGTCGTCGGTCTCCTCGCCGAAGCGGATCATCGCCGGGGTCTGAAGCTTCATCTTGCCGATTCGCCCGCTGCCCTGGACGGTGATCCAGCCGCTGGCGCCCGGCTCCTTGAGGGTGTACTTGGCACCGGGTTTGACCGTCAGTTCCTTGGCGCTGACCACCTGCTGGCCGTCGATGGTGCCGTAGACGATCCACTTGTCGGTGTAACCCGTGCCGCTGGCGGCCTTGTCCACGATCGGAATCAACTGGTTGTGCTCCATGAAGTGCGTGTCGACGTTCTTCTCCCAGTCGAGCTGCTCGATGATGTAGTCGAGATCCCGGTGCTTGTCCTTGGGCACGTCCTTGACCAGCAGGTCCCAGGGCACGAACCGCCCCTCGACGATGTTCTGGAACATGCCGAACACGTCCGAGCCCCACTGCGGCTCGTAGGT
>CAZTQK010000418.1:0-5536 GCA_964615635.1 uncultured Planctomycetales bacterium | reverse complement strand
CCCCTCGCTTACGCTCGGGGTTCTGAAAGAGCCGCCTAAAGTGTCACGGACCCGCAATCGCAGACCGGTGAACGGATCGGCGAAGCGCGAAAACGCCGACCGGCTTGCCCATCGCCGTTGTACCGATGGGATCGCCTCAAGGGTGGCGGCCGGGTAGCTGACAAGAACGGGTCGGGCCGTCTGCGCGGCCCGTCTCTGTACCGACTGATGCCGAGGTGGACCAGCGAGAACCTGAAAGGCTGTGCTGCTTCCCGAGGCCACCGCCGCGGTGTGCACCATCCACGATCCTGCTCGCATTGGCCTCCTGCTCAGCCACGTCCCGGTGTTTCGTTATGGCTTGACGAGGGCAACGTGCTGGTCCCGATTGGGTATTCGCTGGCCGGTACTGATGAAAGTGGTGCTGAAGGTATTGCACATCCAATCGGGCCGTGATATACTCTGTTACGTCGCGGGGCCGTCCTAGCCAGTGGAGATCGCGTCGCCGATCGTGACTTGTTCTGTTGTTCTGTGATGGCCAATCGGATGGAGATCATCTTGAGGGAGGAACTCTAATGTGCCGCTTTGCCGTGCAACTGCTGCTTGCGTGTTCAGTGGCCTCGACCCCTGCAACGGCTTGGGCTGCCGTCTCAATCACGGGTCACGGCCGATACGAGAAGATTAAAGGCAAGCCCGCCGTCGGCTATGTCGAACTCTATGAGTCGAATCTCTTCCTCTCACCGCCGAACAGCTCCTATGTCGGGCCCTCCAGCCGCCTGGGCGGATCGGCGTATTACACCGGATCATCCTGCGTGAGCGGTACCACGGGTGACGGAGTCTACTGCTTCGAAAACGTGCCGGCTGGCCAGTACTCCATCCTCGTCAACCAGCCTCTGTTCTACGTTGCCCCCAAGGTGGTGAGTGACATCACCATCACCAGCGGTCAAACCGTCACCGTCAATCCGGAACTGCCCATCGACTATTCCACCTATTTCAAGAACTCCTGGACCGGTCCCGCCTATCGCTGGTACCAGACCTTCGTAGCCACGGGAGTCTCCATCCGCGGCATCATGTTCGCATATGCCGGCGATGATCCGAGCAACGTCGAGGTGGCGGTGCTCCAGGACAACGGAAACGCGAACGTGGTCAACTGGCAACTGATCGGTTCTCGCATCGAACCGCAGGTCGCGGATGTGACCGACAACTGGGTCCGGTGGCGATCGGGGGAGATCCCGACAGTGCCGGGCGTGAGGTACGCGGTGCGTCTGACGGCCAACGGCGGCAGCGGCAACCTGCAACCCTACAAGCGGGATAAGGACGGCAACAGCTACGCCAACGGCCGGGCCTATGACGCGAATGGTAACGCGCAGAACTGTGATCTGAACATCACGGTCTTCTCCGACAATGATGGCACGATCGTGACCATGAACAGGCGGGTCACCGGTCTGGGTTACCTGTGCGACGAAGGCTTCTTCGGCACGAGATGGGGGCAGACGTTCATCGCCAAAGGAAAAGCCCTGGCCGGGGCCGACGTCTGGGCCGCGGGAGCCAACAAGCGATGGGATCTGGAGTTTCTCTGGAGGGTCCGGCAAGGAGGCCCGACGGGGCCACAGATCGGTCCGGATAAGATCACCATTGCGGCCTTCCAGTCATACGGCGTGGGTCTTCACGGGGTCAGTTACAACCTTAACGAGGTGCCGCTGACCCGAGGACAAACCTACTTCATCGAGTTCAACATCCACAACCCGCCGCCGGACTCGAACGGCTTCAACCCTTACCTGATGAAGCCGTCGCCGGGCGCAAGCTGCGGCGGCGGCGACGATCATGACAGCTACGCGGATGGAATTGCCTACCGCGACAACGTGGCTCGCCCGGATGACGACGTGGCCATGACCATCATCGAGTACGCGGTCATGGGCCCGGAGATCACTTTGAACAAGGATTCCCTGGCACACAGGGTCTTCCTTGGAGATTCCCTGGACAGCGACACCTTCACGATATCCAACAGCGGCAGTGAGACACTCAACTACACGATCGACGAGGTTCCGCTGGTGGACTGGCTCAACGTCACCCCGACCAGCGGGTCGGCCACGACCGAAACCGACATCATCACAGTCAATTACACGACGGCCTCCTTGCCCGTCGGGCAATACACAACCACCATCCGCGTTAGCGGCAATGCCGCCAACAGCCCGCAGGATATTGCCGTAACGATCGACGTCCACAGCGTCAAGCCCGACTACGACGGCGACACGGACGTCGATCAGGACGACTTCGCCCATTTGCAGAAGTGCTACACAGGTCCAGGCGTCACAGTCACCGATCCGAACTGTGCCAATGCCCCGCTCGACGCCGACGACGACGTGGATATTGATGACTATGCTGTTTTCCAGAATTGCATGAGCGGTACCGACGTCAAAGCGGACCGCAACTGCGCCGGGTAACAACGTGGCTTTCCCGGCGGTTTCCGACCCTGTGCAGGCTCAAGTCTGCGACTACACCCTGCGATCCACCGTGGCGGTCAGCTTGCCGGTTTCGTCGTGCCCGACAGCTCTGCGTCAAGCTTGGCCAGGTACTTGGCGGGGTCGGCCTTGAACTTGTCCTTGCAGGGTTCGCAGCAGAAGTAGACCCGTCGGCCGGCATGCTCCAGGTAGACGTCCGGATCGATATCCCCACCCATCACCGGACAGGTCTTCTGAGCGATGGCAGGCCGGGTGGCCGATGCCACGTTGGGCTTGTCGGCCTCGTGTCCGGTGTGAGCCGCAACGCGAGTGGGACCCGCCCCTGTGTTCGAAGTTTCGGCGGAAGGCGTTGCGGGAGGCGATGGAGCACCGCTCTTCTCCTCACATCCAACCGTCACGATCACCAACGTACACGCCATCATCAGTACAGGAAGCATTCGACTCAGCATGGTTTGCCTCCGGCTGCACAGGTCAACAGGTCGCTCGTCTGACCGATTATAGACCTCGCCGCGGGCGTTCGCCTATTGAGTCAGTTGACGGTCCAACGGCAGGCGGTGGTCTCGACGACGACAGCTCAGTCGGGTCTCACCCCACCGGGTCTCAGCCCGCGGAGTCACGCGACGCTTTCTGACCTGCCGGTCATCGCAAGAACCAGAAGTCGAGTGAGCCGTCGTCGGCGTGGAGTCGTGCCGGCTTCGGTTGAGTCTCCTCGAGCATGTACTCGCGCTGATAGAGGGGACCGGGTCCGTCCGCCCCATAGAAAACGGGAACCTGCCTGCCGTCAAAATCGGAGAAGCCCGTCTTGCTGCTTTCACCGATGGGCGTCATCCGAACCACGGTATCCCCTTTCCAGGTGACACGATAGCGGTACTGCCGAAAACCAGGATTCCCGACGCTCACTTCCTCTACCCATTCACGCATGGGATAGGTGACGACCAGCCTCTCACCGGCCTGGCGGGCTCCGAGGTCCAGGTAGTTGCCCGAGATAACCGCCTTTACCTCTCCGCCGCCGGACGTTGCCCTGATGTTCTCGGGAACGACGAACTCCGGGATGCGGACACGGACCTTGCACGATTCCCTCAGGTCGACGGTCAGCAGGCCCTGGTACGGCTGGTAGCATCGGATCTCGGCCTGCGGGAGCAGCTTATCGATGTGCAGGTGAACGGACAGCGTCCCGTTTTCGAAACGAGCACAGTTCTTCCAGACGATGAAGAACGCGTGGGTGCCTGATCCACCGCAACAGTTCTGAAACGCCCTTGTCTTGCCCCGCAGCTCAGGGCCGCCCCAGTGGAGTTCCTCGCGCGCCGCAAGAATGTGGGTGGGCGAGGTCCAACCTGCATATCCGCCTCGCATCCTTGTACCCACGCCCCGCCAGGTGAATTGCTCCGTATCCGGCTTGTCTCCCGGCGTCAGCCAGGACGTATCGAGCACCTGGCTCTCCACGAGCTGGTTCCTAGCCATCCGTTCAACGTCGCCCCAGTACTCGGGATGACCGTTGTTGGCCAGCGTCACCGCCAGCCCCAGGAAGTCCATCAGGGCGCAGGTCTCGCACGAGACCACATCGCCCTTGCGCCCGATCACCTCGGGCAGGAAACCGAAGCGCGTCCCCTCCGACCGTACGTAGCGATAGATGGCATCGACACGACTGAAGACGACAGGGTCCTTCGCATAGAGGGCGTAGTCGGCGGCTCCCACCAGCGTCCGCAGGCTGCCGTGTATGTGCCCGCCTTGTCGGTAAGTGTTGTCGGGTGTGAAGAGGCGGTGCTCGTCGAACACGTTTTTCACCAGTCGGCCTGCCTGATCGAGCGCGGGGTCATAGTCCGTCTGGCGAACACAGGTCATCAGACTCTTGATGACAAAACCGCACAGCCAGTGTTCAGGTTGGTGAAGGCTCGGCAGGTGATCGACCATTCTGCAGATGGCATCGCGAAGAGCGGGGTCTTTGTTGTCGGCGTACACAGTCACCAGTGCGTACAGCGTAAGTGCCTGGTCTCCGATATCGGCCACGGGCTCGCAGAAGGAGGTCTTCGGGCGAACAAGAAGCCCCGTCTTTGGGTCGAGACAGGACAGCAGTCTCTTGTACCACAGTTTCTCGTTGCGAGCTTCCTGGCCGGTCATGTGACGCGCCATGACGGCCGCCTGCAACTGCCTGCTCGTCACGTCGCCGAAGTCGGGCCAGTCGTGGGCTGCCTCGGCCGGATCGGTCCAGAAAACGTTGAAATACGGCAGCCCATCCTTGTCCACCATGGTGTCCAGATAGTTGTAGGTTCTCCGAACGTAAGTCTCGATGGCAAACGTCTCATGGATTGGACCTTCCGCGGGTCTGCTCTCCTGGGCAGACGCTGTGCTCAAGCCGGTTGACACCCCGAGGAGCACAGCTCCGAGAGCGACGATTCGTTTCATATGACCATCCTCGCCATGGGGACGCGCATGATGCTACACGCACGAAAATGACGCGACAAACAACGACGTGGACACGGATGATTATGGCATCATGAAGCGTTGCCTGAGCGGACCCAATATCCCCGGCGATCCAGACTGCACCAACCAGTGAGGCGGCAGGGACAAGCCGTCTGGCGCCGCCCGTCATTACGTTTCTGACTTCTCGCGATGTTCGCGAGGGACGGTTTCTGACGCCCAGCATCCCAACGGATCATTGGCCGTCGATGGAGGGCAGGAGCCGAAGTCACCCGACATTCGTGACCCGGAGAACCTCTTCACAGGTGGTGTGGCCGGCCAGAACCTTGTCCCAGCCGTCCAGACGAAGCAGCTTGAGACCGTTGTTCAGACCAACGTGGCGGATGCGCCCGGCGGAAGCCCGCTGGACAACAAGCTCGCGCAGCTCATCGTTCATCAACAGCAACTCGTAGATGCCGATACGACCGCGATAACCAATCTGCCGGCACTCGCGACATCCGATCCCGCGATACAGGACCTGGCCCTTTTCGACGGTGAAATCCTGAGGCAGAGCCTCGCGGTCGGGTTCGTAAGCCTCCTTGCAGTGCGGACAGATGGTCCGCACCAGTCGCTGGGCCAGGATGCCCTCGACCGAACTGGAAACCAGGAACGGCTCGACGCCCATATCGAGCAGACGCGTG
>CAZTQK010000417.1:0-5546 GCA_964615635.1 uncultured Planctomycetales bacterium | reverse complement strand
ACGGCCGTCGGGTCCCGATCCGCCTCTCTGATTCTCGCTGCAACAGCATTCTGATTCAGTTCTGTTGCCTACGGTATGTGAACGGACATCTCGATCTCCACGTCGTCGCCGTAGCCGAAATCAGCGATCCATGCGTCCTTCGGCAGGCTGCTGGCGAATGGAGCCATGTTGCTGCCGGCAGCCAGTTGGATGGTCCCCGTGCTGCTCATCGAGACGATGAGCGCCTGAGCAGACAGGTCATCTGTCAGCAGCCGCATGCCGGCAAGGTTCGTGGGAAACGGAACCGTCGTTGGTGTGGTGACAGTCCGGCTCAACAGGTCGGCACTGCGAATGCTAACCCGGCCGGTGAAGACCTCCGAGCCTTCAAGACCCAGGACCAGGGTGCTGCCGGAGGCCCGGGCCGAGGCAATCTGGTACATGCAGGAATGACTGGCGTTGAAGAGCCGGACTATCCTGCCGATAAGAGCCGAGGTATTGACGACCGGCTGGCCACAGGCAACCGTTATGCTCTTGTTGTCATAGTCGGCGGCGGAGATCGAGCCCGTGATCGTCGCGGGGACGGAGATCTCGATTGGCGGCTGGTTCATGGTTAAGCCGGTCCCGCCGGCGGCAAAGCCCCGGGTGAGCTGGCCGTTTGCGACGGTGACCACGGCTACAGCCGAATCGCAGGATAATCCGGATGGAAGGGTGAATGTCGCTCCAGTCTCCGGAGAGACTACAATGGTGTCGGTTGCGCCGGCACGCTGAACCGACAGTACGATGGTCTGGTCACTGCCTTGGCCGAGGGAGGCGTCGTTGCTCAAGCTCATTGACTGGATGAAAGACTGGCTGCCGGTCGGTTCCCAGACTGTGACGAATGTATTGCCCCATGCATCGGTGGACCGGCGCACCAGCATGTATTTGAGGATTGTCGGGATTCTGCGAAGCGGCGACACGTAAGCGTCGGCGACGATCACATCCTGTCCAGCATGTGCGGGCACGTGGACGCGAAGGCCGGCGAGATTGTCCGTTGTGCGCCACTGGGCCGCAATCGGGCCATTCGGCACGGTGTGCTGCCAATTGAACAGGTGTGAGTAGCCGCTGCCCATGTACTTGCTGTAGGGGCCGGCATAGCCTGATGCTCCGAGAACCGGATCATCATAAAGCTGTCCGTAGCTGACATTAGCGCCGGCCAGGGTGCCCTGTGTGACCGGCACAGAGAGAGTTGTGCCCGACATCGCAAAGGTCCCTTCCGGGCCATGGATACTGAGCACGTGCTTGCTGCCGCCACGGGCACGGAAGACGTCGACTAGGTAAGAATTGTCGTCATCGACGTCGACCAGCACGAGCGTCCGCCGATAGACATCGGCCTGAGCGTATGTACCGGTGGCATCGATTTCCACGGCGTGGACCGTCGGACTTTCGTGGAACCGCAGCACTTGGCCGGCGATTTTGCCGTCCTGCTTTCGGTCGTCCACAATCAGGGTGTTGTGGCTGACGGTGTTCTTGGACCAGCTGTAGATTCCCGAAACATACGCGTTCATCGCGTCGGGATACCCGAGGTCCGGTGAAAGTCTTCGATTCTGACCGAACAACTCGATGTTTAAGCGATCGGAATGGGCATGCGAGCCTCGCAATCCATGGAAAACGGAGACTCCGAGGTTATTCTGTGGATTATTGAGGATCGCCATGCCGTAGCCATCCAGCAATCGACTGGGCTGCGTGGGCTGGTATGAATCAAGATCAGATTGGAATGCGGCCAGATCGATGGCGCCCCGGAGACAATCCTCGAAGCAACTTGTCCAGCCGCCGCGAAGCTCGCCCATCTGGTGCAGAGCCCAGGCATATTGGGGCCGACCAAGCTGCTGATACGCGGCGTGGTAGGTTGGCGTTATAGGGCCGATCCAGCCATCGTTTATCGTGCCGGCATCACCCACGGCAGGAGTGAACTGGCCGATGCAGATCATTTCCAGCGGTGTGTCAAGCATGCGTTGCATCCTTGGATGAGCGAACAGATCGATATTCGTTCTGAGCAAAGGAAGGCCGAGCTCTGTCAGTTCCCTTACCCAGACGAAGCAGTAGTAGGGTGAACCCTCATGGGGCATGCCGTCCTTGTAAACCAGATTGTGAAGAGCATAGTTGATGCCCTGCTGTTCCGCAGCACTGCCGGGAGAATTCAGGAGTTGTTCGAGCAAGCTTGCTGTAGGACCGTGCTGACGTACGAGCATCGTGTGGATGAGTGTGTTTTGACGTATTCCGATGCTACTGCCGTCTTGCCAGCCCGCCAGGACATCGAGGGCTTCCTCAAGCAGGTTGGCCTCAATGTTAGCTCTAATGCCCGCAGCGGACCTCCACGGTAGCGAGACCGCCCCTGGATCCGTGAGAGCGTCAAACACGAGTTCGTATGCGAGTACCAAGTCTCGAAGCGTCTGCATCTCCCAACCTCTATTCAGGATTTTTCCTGGATAGGTTGCGCTACTCATCTCTCCGTATCGCGACTGCGTGTCATAGTCCATTGCAGGGTAGATCTCGGCGATCCTGTCGAGCATGACGATCGCTTTCTCCGCATAGACGCGCTGCCCTGTCAACGCATAAGCCCGAGCCAGATGGGTGACAGCAGGTAGCCAATCGTTCGCCCAGTGGCCGTGGCACGCGTGAGCGGCGAACCAGTACTTTTCGCCGTCGGGTGCGACGTAGCCGCGACCGCTGTCGACGTACTTGCCGGTCAGGAGGCTGGCGTTCGTCATTCCGCTTTTGTAGTAGCCGTCGAAGTCATTGCTGGGATAGACCTCTCCGCCAACCGGGCAAATGACCTTGAAGCGATCGGTGGGATGCAGCTTCCATGGATATGTTCCGTACTCGTAAACAGCAGTGCCGTGAATCGGGCAACCCTTGGCGGACACATCGAATGCCCGACAGACCCGCGAGTCTGGAAGAAGTTCTCGCAGTTGTTCGTTGGTGTAGCCGACCCATTTGTCGGCGTGGCTCTTGGCGGATGAGCGCATACCCATGATGACCGGATCGGTCATGGCCAGGCGCCGCAATTGCGCGATCTGCTCATCAGTATAGAGCGATCGCGAAGTCTTGAGCGGCCACTGTGGTTGGCGAGGACCGCTTGTGGTCGCCGTCACGGTTACCGGGATCTCACCGCAAATCGGTTCCGGATTCTGCGGCGGCGGGAGCGTCAGGCACAGCCGCGCCGTGAACGTGCCCCCGGTTTGGTAGATATGCGTGACAGTCAATCCTTCGGCAGTGGCCGTCTGATCTCCGAAGTCCCACGTGTACACGCCCTCCGGAAGGGGGGTGATGGTGGCCGACTTGGCCGTGAAGGTCACCTGCAGCGGTGCCGGGCCTTCTTTGGGCGAAGCGGTGAGTGTGATCTTGGGAGACAACACGTTGATGACCGTGATATCGATCGTGTCACTGCTGGTCGCCGTGCCCGCCGTCACGGTCAGCTGAAAAGTCATGACAGAATCGGCAAGCACCGGTGGTGCGGTGAATTTCGGCGTGAGGCTGCTGGTTCCCATCAGCAACACCCGCGGCCCTGCAATCTGCTTCCAGAGATAAGTGAGCGACAGACTCTCACCGCCGCTGACGGAACCCTGTAGAACGACTTCCTGGCCTTCCATCACCGTCAGGGCCGCTCCGGCGTCTGCCGTGAGACCAGCAGTGGAATCGGCGTCCCCAGCAGGATTGACCGGGTCATTACTGACGTCGCCCGATGACGGGTCGTCGGGACGAAAACCGAGGACGTCGCCGCCGGTCAAACCACCGCCGTCAAACAGTGGGCCAAGATCGCATGATTGACCCAGGCACGAGGATAGCAGGAGAAGTCCGGCCAGCAGCCGACCAGCTCCGACAGAAAGATGCCCATTCAGAGATCTTCCCTCCGGGTGGCAATATCGGCCGTTCTCACGTGACGGTGACGCACGGAATTGCAGTGTCTGGCCGGTGCTCGACTGGCTCACGCTTGTTCCCCTCTTCTGTTTGTGTGGCGACCCTGGCGCCTTTATGCGGACGTCAGATCCTGGTCACCACCAGCAAGAGATGTAAGATACAAAAGCAGGGCGGGCAATGAGCTTTGGGAAAACTGGGGTAATTCAGAAGTCTGGATCGAGAGTGAACGCGTCCGTTGTTCAACACCGCCACCGTGTAGTCCGTGAGCGGCTGATATGGGACTGGCACCGTACCCCCGAAGAGCATCATGGGTCCGCGAATCCGGCCGCGCAAACAGCCGACGCAACGAGTTACGATGGTGGAGTGGCGACCGCCAGGCCGGGCGTGTCCAGGTTGGGGACTGCCTCCGGAACGGTAGGTGAAGGTCTGGATAAGCTCGTCGCTTCGAGCACTTGCGTTATCGGAGCGAAGTCGAAGCTGTCCAGAAGCCGCGCCAAGCGATGCTGCATGCGTGATCGCCACAACGACTGCATGACACGGCGGCGCATCGAAAAACGCAGACCGTTCCTGCGAAGCGCCTCGATCTCGTCCGTCGCAAGTTCGTAAGGGTGCAGGTAAACCACCGCGGGCTGACCCTCGGTGTTCAGACTGCCGATGGCGTGTGCGTGAACCCACCACGGCAGCAATCGCATGTACCCGCCGCCGCAGACGGGCAGGTTGTAGCCCACAATGCGCAACGTGGCTAGCGGGAACTCAGTCAACTCGCAGTTGCTCCATCGATGCGGGAACCGCGGCGATTCAGGGATACCATAGCGAGCCTTCCGGATCGGAAAGATGCTCGAACTGTATCGAAAACCGAGACGTGCCAGGATCGGCCCGGCCCAGAGCGATTCTCGGGTGATCGAAAACGCCGGAGCCCGGTAGCCCTGTGGCTGCCGGCCGGTCTGCGATCCGATGATCTCGATCGATCGCCTGACGTCGTCCTCGAATTGCCGTGGCGCCAGCCGGTACACCAGTTCGTGCCCATACCCATGCGAGGCGATCTCATGGCCGGCGGACTGAATCCGGGGCAGGAGCTGCGGGTGCCGCTCACAGACCTTCCCAAGCGCGAAGAACGTCGCTCGGGCGGAATGCCTGTCCAGCAGGGCAAGCAGACGGTCGACATTGCCGACGACATGGTCGGTAATCGGCAGGCTCGGATTGAGTACCGCCTGAGGCCAGTCCTCGAGGTCGATGGTCAGGGCGTTGAGCATTCGAGCTTCCTGGGACCTTTCTTCTGTTGGATGAATCGGAAGGTTTGACCCCCGGCTTTGGTTCTCGGACGCGGCAAAACGGGCCCGGGGGCCGCGAGAGCCTCCAGGCGGCCGTACGTGTGGGCCGATCTGGCCCCCCCGGGTGGGCCTGATAGTCCGGGCGGCTCTTTCAGAACCGCGACCGCAAGGGAGCGGCCCCCCGTGTGGTGTTGGCCGCTTCACGGCCTAGCTCCTTCCTTACGGTCGCGGTTCTGAAAAAGCCATAGCGTCTGCCCGCCTGAAGTGCCACGGATCCCCGGGGAGGTACCTGCCCGCCCGGTTTGTTGACAACGGCCCGTGCCAGGCGTTAAATAAGCCACTGGAATCGCTGCGGATGTGGCGGAACTGGCAGACGCGCAAGGTTCAGGTCCTTGTGGG
>CAZTQK010000416.1:0-5560 GCA_964615635.1 uncultured Planctomycetales bacterium | reverse complement strand
GACGGAGGCCTCAAGGGCGAGTATCGGCACGCCGGGAAAGTGCCAAACTCCAGAGCCGGCTTTAGCCGGCTCGGCGAGATGCTTGATGCAAAAGGTCGGCAAGCGAGGGGCCCTTGACCGATTCCCACAATCGGGTCAAGGACAGGCCACAAAGCGGACACATTGCAGGGGGCCGCTCCCTGACGGTCGCGGTTCTGAAGGAGAAAGAACCGCCGCATATCCCCGGCGAAAGTGTCACAGACCCGCAGTGAGATGAGAACCGCGGCGCAGGTGAAGTCCGGATGCCAATCGGTTAATATTGCGGGTAGCCTGGAACCTATGAATCGAGCGACTTTGCGACCACAAGCAGCCGCCCAAGGCGAGAGCAGAATGGACAACGAACAGGCCCAAAACGTTGCTCTGCGCGAGCGAGTCAAGGAACTGACGTGTCTGTACAGTCTGGCCCAACTCGTCGAATCCTCCGGCATTTCACTGGGAGAAATCCTGCAAGGTGCCGCCGATTTGCTGCCTCCCGCGTGGCAGTATCCGGAGTTGGCGGCGGGACGAGTTGTCTTTGATGGCCAGTCTTACGCAACTGCCAACTTCAAGGAAGACGGCCAGGCGCAGTCGGCGCCGATCGTGGTGAGCGGCAAGCCGAGAGGCCGCGTCGAAGTCGTCTACATCGAGGAGATGCCGCCGGCCCATGAGGGCCCGTTCCTGAAGGAAGAGCGTAATCTCATCAACGCCGTGGCCCGCCAGATCGCACTCATCATCGAGCGACGGCAGGCGGAAGAGGACCGGTTCCGCCTCCAGGATCAACTGCGGCACGCCGATCGCCTGGCAACCATCGGGCAGTTGGCCGCCGGCGTTGCCCACGAACTCAATGAACCGCTGGGCAACATTCTCGGCTTCGCCCAGTTGGCGCAGAAGCACCAGGGCCTTCCCAGAAGCATCAGCCAGGACCTGGCAAAAATCGTGGCCACCTGTCTTCACGCCCGGCACATCATCACCGGCCTGCTGTTGTTCTCCCGTCAGATGCCGCCCCAGAAAGCCCGGGTGAACCTCAATATCGTGGTTGAAGAAGCGATGGGCCTGCTGGAGCAGCGGTGCAACAAGAACGGCATCGTCATCGTGCGCCACCTGTCAGCCGATCTGCCGGACATCATCGCCGATGCCCCGCAATTGCGTCAGGTGCTTGTCGATCTGGCGGTGAACGCCTTGCACGCGATGCCCGACGGCGGCGTACTGGAGGTGACCACGCAATCCTCCGGTGATCGCGTGGTGCTTTCCGTCCAGGACAACGGTGTCGGGATGAGCGAAGAGGTTCTGGAGAAGATCTTCGTTCCGTTCTTCACGACAAAGGATATCAACGAAGGCACGGGCCTGGGTCTTCCGGTGGTACACGGCATCGTGACCTCCCATGGCGGGAAGATTCGCGTCCAGAGCGCGCCCGGCCTGGGCTCCCGGTTTGACATCGAGCTACCAGTGAACGCCGACAACCAGGCGAATGGAGACCGAACCGATGACGTCAGCGGTTAGGAAGGCATCGATTCTGGTCGTGGACGATGTGCCCAACACCGTCGAGGTCCTGCAGCGCAACCTGACGGCAGCAGGATACCACGTCTTCACTGCGTTCGGCGTTTCTGAGGCGATCCACATTCTCGAAACGACTCCGATCGACTTGGTCATCACGGACTGGAAGATGCCCAGAATCAGCGGTATCGACCTGGTGCGGCACGTCCGGTCAAACCACAGGGACACGGAAGTGATCATGGTCACCGGCTACCCCTCCATCGAGGGAGCCGTCGAGGCCGTCAAGACGGGGGCGGAGGAGTACCTGCCCAAACCGTTCACGGATGAGGAACTGCTGGCCGCGGTTCGGCGAGCAATGGAGAAGCTCCGGGTGCGGCGGTTCGGTTACGCCACGAACCTGAGAACGCCGGCCAGACCTTACGGGCTCATCGGCGATTCCGTACCCATGCTCGAGGTCTTCAAGGCCATCAGCAAGGCGGCATCCAGCTCTGCCACCATCCTCATCGCGGGCGAGAGCGGCACAGGCAAGGAACTCGTCGCCCGTGCCATCCACTACAGCAGCCAACGATCCGCGGCACCGTTCGTCCCCGTCAACTGCGGCGGCATCCCCGAGGGCTTGCTGGAAAGCGAGCTGTTCGGTTACGTCAAAGGGGCATTCACCGGCGCCGGCGAGTCTCGCGCCGGTTTCTTTCAGACCGCCGACGGCGGCACCATCTTCCTCGACGAGATCAGCGAGACCAGCCTGGCCATGCAGGTGAAGTTGCTTCGCGTGCTCCAGGACCGCGAAGTCTACATGGTCGGCGCCAAACGCGGCCGCAAGGTGGATGTCCGGGTCCTTGCCTCGACGAACAAATCACTGCCCGACCTGATCAAAAAGGGGCTCTTTCGCGAGGACCTCTTCTTCCGCCTGAACGTGATCACCATCCAACTGCCGCCGCTGCGGGAACGCGGTGACGACGTTCTCCTGCTGGCACATCACTTTGCGAAGAAGTACGCCGGCGAATCGGGCAAACCCGCCCCCCGCTTTTCGGATGAGGTGATGGGCGTCCTCAAGAAAGGCTACCACTGGCCGGGCAACGTGCGAGAGCTGGAAAACCTCATCCATCGCCTGGTCGTCATGACCGATGGCGACTGTATCGACGTGCCGGACCTGCCGGCGCCGCTGCGCTTCTCCGTGAGCCACGAGCAGGATCTGACCCGCCCCCTGGCGGTCGTCGAAGCAGAGTATATCAGTCGCGTCTTGGCAAGCCTGGGCGGAAACAGAACTAAGGCCGCCGAGGTGCTCCAGATCGATCGCAAGACGTTGCGAGAGAAGCTCAAGCACTTCGAAACCCGCCCCATCCCATGACCCTTGGCCGGCGGGGAGTTTCTCCCCACTGGTTCAGGACTCCCCGCCAAACCCCGCGTCCCGCTCGCCCGTGCCGCACCCCGGAACCAACATCGTACCAAAACTTCACAATCTTCTTCCCATTGTCAATTAAGAACTTACGGCAGTTGTCATCTCTTCAAACCCGGCCGCGAATCGGTCGTGGCAGACAACATGCTAATACCCTGCCGTCACGAAGCATTGGGTCCGCGACAGTTGAGGCGGAGCGACGGTATGGCGTTTTCAGAACCGCGACCGTCAGGGAGCGGCCCCCTTTTCGTATGACCGCCGTACGGCTTGGCCCCTCGCTTACGCTCGGGGTTCTGAAAGAGCGGCCTACACTGTCACGCGCTCCGAAGCATTGAGCTTCGTCTCCTTTCCTGGGTCGTGGACCGCGTCACAGCCGCACAGAGGCTTCGATAAGACCATCGGGAGTCTCTGATGTTAAGGAGCTGAATTATGCCGACCAGAGACCCCCTTGAGAATCGGACAAGCGTTACGCCCCATGCCGCACGGCGATCCGACACCGCCGAGCAGTACCGGGACCTCTGCTCGAACTGCGACAACGGGAGCGCATGCGACGGGCGGACCAGACCGAGACGCCCCATCTTCTTCTGCGAAGAGTTCGTGGTCTTCGGCGCCGCATCTGCTGCGGAGTCAGACCGGACCGAAGAGAAGCCGAGCAAGAAATGGAGCGCTAACGGCCACATCGGCCTGTGCACGAACTGCGAAAACGCTCGAACCTGCACTCTGCCCAAACCGCAGGGCGGAGTCTGGCACTGCGAGGAGTATCGATAGTATGACCCAGGCAGCGATGACTGCGAATCAGGAAGGGCCGCCGGTTCCGAAGGAGGTGGATCGGCAGGAGATCCTGCGAATACTGGCCGCCCATCACCACGACCGGGGCGGCCTGATCGCCATGCTCGAGGAGATACAGGACAACTACGGGTATCTCCCTGAGGAGGCCCTGAGAATCGTCAGCGAGAAAACAGGCAGGTCGCTGGTGGACGTCTACGGCATCGCCACGTTCTACCGCGCCTTCAGCCTGGTCCCGCGGGGCAGGCATCTGGTCTGTGCGTGCCTTGGCACGGCCTGTCACGTCCGGGGCGCGCCCCGGGTGGTTGAAGAGCTCGAACGCCAGCTCGGCATCCAAGCCGGACAGACCACGCCGGACGGCGAGTTCACCCTGGAGACCGTCAACTGCCTCGGAGCCTGCGCCTTGGGACCGGTTGTCGTCGTCGATGGCCGATACTTCTCAAAGGTGGGTCGGTCGAGAATTCGGCAACTGCTCGATGACGCGTCCGCGGGCGCCGAGAAAGCCGACACCGGCGACGGCGCCTTCCCCATCGAGGTCGGTTGCCCCCGTTGCAATCATAGCCTGATGGACACCGGCACCCCCATTGACGGGCTGCCATCGGCACGAATGACCATCGCCACTGAGAACGCGATCGGCTCGTGTCACCTGTCTTCGCTGTATGGCGGCAGCGGTGTGAGCTGCGAGTTGGAGATCCCCGAGGGGACGGTGTGCCAGTTCTTCTGTCCGCGTTGCCAGGGAGAGCTGGCCGTCGATTGGACGTGCGGCCACTGCGGTGCCCCCATGGCGAAACTGGCCGTCCACGGCGGTGGAATGGTCTATGTGTGTCGCCGCCGCGGCTGTCACAGTCAACGACTGGACCTGGAGTGTGTGAACGGATAGGTCGCCGAGTCCTTCGCTCCACGTGCATGGACCTTCGGCCAGTGCGGGAATCCCTCATGCAAGAGCTGAGATCGACCAAGGAATTTCGGTTGCTGCGGCATCGGTTGCTCACCACCCGAGACCCGAACGCAACCACTATCGTGATCCCGACCGGGACCTGCGGCCTGGCCAGCGGAGCCGGAGATCTCATCCGTGTGTCAAAGCGGGAGATCCTCAAGAGGAAGCTCACAGGCAAGGTCCGGCTGCGGATCACCGGATGCCATGGCTTCTGCCAGATGGAGCCGTCGGTGCTGATCGAGCCGCGGCGGACGTTCTACCCCAAGGTCACGGTCGAAGGCA
The DNA here is from genome assembly GCA_964615635.1 of uncultured Planctomycetales bacterium. Taxonomy (GTDB): domain Bacteria; phylum Planctomycetota; class Phycisphaerae; order UBA1845; family PWPN01; genus JAUCQB01. The sequence continues at coordinate 647 of CAZTQK010000416.1, read as the reverse complement.
TGGTTCGCATCATCGAGGCCGCTGCCAAAGGCGAGGTTCTGACCGATTTGCTGTTCGCCGATCCGACCAGCGGCGAGCCCATCGAGAAACAGGACGACATCCCTTTCTTCAGCAGACAGGTTCGGCGGGTCCTCGGCTCCAACGAGCAGGTCGATCCGATCCGAATCTACAACTACATCGATATCGGCGGGTACGACGCCTTTGTGGCAGTGCTCGAGCGAGGAGATCCTGAGTGGCTGCTCCAGGAAGTAGTCGACTCAGGCCTGCGAGGACGGGGCGGCGGCGGGTTCCCCACAGGCAGAAAATGGCAGATGCTCGCCGCTCAACCCTCCAAGCGCGGCAAGTTTCTCGTGTGCAACGCAGACGAGGGTGATCCGGGGGCCTACATGGACCGCAGTGTCCTGGAGGGCAACCCCCACAGCATCATCGAGGGAATGCTCATCGGGGCGTGTGCCACCGGAGCCACGGAAGGCATCGTCTACGTCCGCGACGAATACCCCTTGGCCATCAAACACCTGCAAACCGCCCTTGAACAGGCTCGGCAATGCGGGCTCCTGGGCCAGGACATTCTCGGCAGCGGCTTCTCCTTTGACATCAAGGTCGTCCGCGGAGCCGGGGCATTCGTCTGCGGCGAAGAGACGGCCCTG
>CAZTQK010000415.1:0-5575 GCA_964615635.1 uncultured Planctomycetales bacterium | reverse complement strand
ATCAGCACGATCAGCGCCAGATGCCATGATCCGGTCTTGTAGAGCAGGACGACGCCACTGATGATGGTATCATCCTCGGAGCCAACCAGCGTGGTCGACACCATCACCGGCAGCAGGTTCGCCGGGATAAAGCAAATCAACGCCGCGATGATGAATGCCCAGCTCCGCTGGATCGCGTTGTGCTTTCGAAGGGAAAGCTCCTCGCCGCAGCGCGGGCATTGCCCGGGCTCATTGAGATCGACCGGCCTTGACAGGAGCCCGCAGGACTCGCACGATACAAGCCCCAGCATGATCCCCGTCAGTGCGCCTTCGCGTAGGGATGCGCTCTCCGTGGGACCCGCCGGTCGGCGGCCCGATATCCCTGATTGCATTGTACCGTCGGCCCACTCGACCCGCCGCCACACTTCACGAGGATCGAAATTGACCGTCATCGCGGCAATCAGCGCCACGAGCGCGCCCGCTGCAAACATGCCGATTCCGGGAATCACCGTCGCGAGCTCCGCGATCTTGATCAGCGCCACCAGGATGCCGAGCATCATCACCTCGACCATCGCCCAGGGCTGGTGCCACTCGGACCAGCGCAGCAGTGTGCCGACCCAATACGGCGCAGCAGTACGCCGCACCGCAAGCAGGATGGTGGACATGATGCCGATATGGATGGCGGGCGCAACCAGCGCGCAGAATACGACGATCATGGCCGTGATCGGCTCACCCCGGAGCCACATTTCCATGGCGCCGCCGAGAATCGTCGTGCTTGTCTGGCGTCCCGAAACCGAAAGTCCCATCAACGGTGACACGTTGGCGACGATGAGCGCAATCACTGCGGCACATGTCAGGGCCAGCGTACGGTCCAGAGAGTCGGGCTTGTTGAATGCGATCGGGTGGCCGCAACGGCGGCATCGTGCCGCAGCGCCGGGAGGAAGTGCGGGAATGCGCTGCAGCAGGTCGCAATCGAGGCAGGCAATGATATTTTCAGAAAAAGGCGTCATTTCGGCCTCCCCCATTCACGTCACACACTGAACACCAATCTGCCGCATCAGTGTTTACAAATAGCGCTCTTCCCATATAATTCCCCATCGCGGTCAGGAATATGCGTTATCACTGTTTTGATTCATGCACACACCGACTGCTCCATATCCACAAACCCATGTATTGATTTCATAGATACTAGGATGTTTCGGCCATTGGTTCATTTCTTCAGCTCTCCTTCCGACTTTCCATGCATGAAGGCCGCACCCTTGCCGACCTCAAGCACCTTCTGGGGATCGAGAAGTCCAAAGAGCTGGATCAGCGCGGCGACAACTCCTGTCCATCCCGTCTGGTGGCTTGCACCTAGTCCGGCGCCATTGTCCCCGTGGAAGTACTCATAGAAGAGGATGTGGTCTCGCCAGTGGGGGTCGGACTGGAATTTCTCCGTTCCACCATAGACAGGACGTTTGCCCTGTTCACTGCGCAGGAAGATCCCTGTCAGACGATTCGCGATCTCCCGGGCCACCTCAAAGAGGTTCATCATTGTGCCTGAACCGGTCGGGCACTCGATTGTGAAATTGTCGCCGTAGTACAGGTAGAAATTCAACAGTGCCCGGATGATCATCGCGTTCACCGGCATCCAGACCGGCCCCCGCCAGTTGGAGTTGCCGCCGAACATGCCCGTGTTCGACTCTGCCGGCAGGTAGTCCACACGGTACTCCTGGCCTTCCACGTGGAAGACGAACGGGTGCTTCTCGTGATACTTCGAGAGCGAGCGGATGCCGTAGGGGCTCAGAAACTCATTCTCGTCGAGCATCTTGGACAGGATCCGGCGCAGCCGCTCCGGATTGACAAGGGCGGCAAGCCCTCGCTCGGCCACGCCGAAATGGCCCGGGCCCGTAGGATGGGTGGACTCCAGGAGTTCGGGCATGCGGCGCAGACGTTTGTGCAAATGGGCCATCGCCTGCGGAATACGCTCCCTCTGCCATGCCTCGACCACGGTAGAGGCGCACAATGGCAGGAGCCCCACCATGGAGCGCACCTTCAGCCGGGTGGCACTGCCGTCGGGGAGCCTCAGCAGGTCGTAGTAGAAGCCGTCCTCCTCGTCCCACATACCGTCCTGCCCTGGACGGTTCATGGCCGCGGCGATATAGTAGAAGTGCTCAGTAAACTTCAAGACCATGTCCTCGTAGGCAGGGTCGTGGGCAGCGAGCTCCACCGCGAGCTCCACCATGTTCTGGCTAAAGAGGGCCATCCAGGCCGTGCCGTCCGCCTGCTCCAGGTGGCCGCCGGTAGGCAGCGGGGCGCTGCGGTCGAAGACGCCGATGTTGTCAAGGCCGAGGAAGCCTCCCTCGAACACGTTCTTGCCGAAGCGATCCTTCCGGTTCACCCACCAGGTGAAGTTCAGCAACAGCTTGTTGAATGCCAATTTGAGGTAATCCAAGTCCGTTTCGCCACGCAAGGCCTGCTCGGTGCGGTGCAGGAACAGGGTCGCCCAGGCGTGGACCGGAGGGTTAACGTCACTGAAATTCCATTCGTACGCGGGGATCTGACCGCTGGGGTGAAGGTAAACCCCGCGGAGCATCAGTTTCATCTGCTTCTTGGCGAAATCCTGATCAACGATCGAGATGGGTAGCGTGTGGAAGGCCAGGTCCCAGGCCGCATACCACGGATACTCCCATTTGTCGGGCATTGAGATGACGTCGTCGTTCAGCATGTGGAACCACTCCGAGTTCCGGGAGTAGCGATATCCCGTATGGAGGGGGTTGGAGTGGTGCTCGTCCAGCCAGCTGTGACCGTCGAAGAAGTAGAACTGCTTGCTCCAGAGCATGCCGGCAATGGCCTGGCGCATCACGCTGGCCGCGTCCGGGGAGACCGAGGGCGGGGTCACAGAGCGATAGAACTCGTCCGCCTCCTGCAAGCGTGCCGCAAGGGTCGCGTCAAACGCCGGCCCGAAGGGCACGTCAGCGCCTTTGGTGGTTGTGCTTTCCCCTGCGTGTTCGCGCGCGGTCAGGCGCAGCCGCACCGTCGCCGACTGGCCAGATCCCACCACCAGCCGATAGTGCGCCGCAACCTTTGTGCCCTCCTTTTCCGGGTTCACCGCAGCCTGCTTGCCCTGTACCACGCAGTCATTAATGCCGTCCTTGACGTAGGGGCTCTCGTTCTTTTGCCCGGGGAAAAGCCGCTCGTGGTTCGTCTCGTTCTCGGTAAAGAGCAGTGGCACCTCGCCTTCGCAGGAAAGGACGAATTCTCCCAGCAGCGGATGTGTTGCCGCGACCGCCCTCGTGCCCGCCGCTGCCTTGATCTGCTTCAGGTTTGGTTTCTCGGTGGCTCTGTTGGATTCGGCGATCCACGACGACCAGTCGTTCCGGAACCACAGCGTCGGCAAGATGTGAAGTTCGGCCGCCTCCGGCCCCCGGTTGGTCGCGGTGATTTGCACCAGGATGTCCTCCGGGTCCCCCTTGGCGTATTCCACGAAAACGTCGAAGTAGCGGTCATCGTTGAAGACGCCGGTATCGAGCAGCTCATACTCCATCTCCTCCCGGCTGCGTCTCTGGTTCGTCTTCACCAGGTCCTCATAAGGATAAGCAGCCTGGGGATACTTGTAGAGGTACTTCATGTACGAGTGGGTTGGCGTCGAGTCGAGGTAAAAATAGTATTCCTTCACGTCCTCACCGTGATTCGCCTCACTGTTGGTAAGTCCGAAAAGGCGCTCCTTGAGAATCGAGTCCTTGCCGTTCCACAACGCAAGAGCGAAGCATAGCCGCTGCTTGTCATCGGATAATCCGGCAAGACCATCTTCGCCCCAGCGGTAGGCCCGGGAACGGGCATGGTCATGGGTGAAGAAGTTCCAGGCGTCTCCGTTCTCACTGTAATCCTCACGCACTGTGCCCCATTGACGTTCGCTAAGGTAGGGACCCCATTTCTTCCAGGGAACGTTCTCAATTCGTGCGGCCTCAAGCCGTTTCGTTTCTTTGTTATCGCTCATAGTGTTTCCCTCCATGATTACTTCTCATTTCTTATAGTCATAGGGCGCTAATATCACACTTCGGCGAACTGGATGATGACTTTGATGTCCTCCGGCCTCCGTTCCAAAGCCTTCTCAAAATCCTCCGGATGTTCAATCCTGGTGATGAGACGCATAAGCCACGATCTCTGCACGAGCCAGGGCTTTGCCGGCCTTGTACCAGTGCCGCTTATTGGCGTTGACGCTACCGAGCAAAACGTTGTTCTTCAATACCGCTGAAGACGCTACATTCGCCGTGGGAATCTGGGGTAGTGCGCCGCCATGCCCAACGCCTGTAAGGCACACGACGCCGCTCGCCCCAATGACGGAGATCGACTCGGAGATGATCTGCCCGACACCGGTGCACTCCATGATGACATCCGGCTCAAATCCTATTTCTGCGACGCTGCAGGAGTGGTAGGTCGCACCAAGATCATCGGGGCGGCGGACAATGCCCACCACCAGATCGCCCTTCTTCAATCCGCTCGCCGGATCGGGATCGAGCACACGTCCGAGGGATTCATGGCCCAGCACGAGGCGCATCTTGCCGGGAGGGGCCCAGCCGTACTTGCCCTCTGCAATCTCCACATCCGTCCCACATACTCCGACAGCGACGGCTTCCACCAAGACTGAGCCGTCACGGACGTCAGGTTCGGGGACATCTTCCAAACACACAGACCCTTGTTTTTTTGGCTCCACCGTGATCGCTTTCATTTTGCAGTCTCCTTCATTTGATGATCATCTGTTTCTGCAATTTGGGCGCATTCCAATCCGGGAAAACGAGATCCACCATGTGTGCCGCATCCCTCTGTTACCACAAGGGTCAGATCTCATGTCCGGTTATTGCAAAAAGTATGACCACCGGGTGAAGCTCAGTCCGGTAGATGCTGCCTGTAATGGAAGGAGCGGTCTGCCATTCGACGATGCCCTGTGGTGAGTCGAGAGAAACGTCGATCATGGGTTCCCCCCCCCCGGCGCCATGGATAATCCTGGCCCTTGTCATTATTATGGAACCAGCGGTATTTCCCTTGCTGCTTCGTACTTGATTATCGTGCGTATCTTGTTCTCGAGCTGCAGGTAACGGGCAACCTTGGTGGCCGGCAGCACCTTGTTCAGCTTCGGTACGTAGGACTGCATCTGCTTCAATTCGGCCGCCTGGAGAGCGAGGAAGTCTGATGTCAGCTTTTTCGCTTTTTTGTTGTCCATGGATTTCGTGTTCCATGCATCGGCGTAATCTTTGATCATCGCCGCCGCACGCTCGTTGATCTTCTCGAGATCTTTCTGGTAGGCCTCATAGATCGGCCAGAAACCCTTGGCCTCGGATTCGGTGAGCTGCATGTTTGTTGCAACGACGAGTTTCTTATCCGCCTTTATCTTGTCGCGGAGTATCTGCATGTTGTCCGCCGGCTTGTCGGCCGAGGCGCTCTGGGCGAAGGCTGGTGTCATCCACACTACGGCAATGAGTAAAACAGCGATTTTGGCAAGTTTCTTCATAACAATCTCCTTTTTTTCTTACGTAAAATTGGGTTACAGTTACTCTTACACAGGCTCACTTCCTCATCCGCTTCAGAACTTCGATCCCATCCCACGGAGAATCGC
>CAZTQK010000414.1:0-5595 GCA_964615635.1 uncultured Planctomycetales bacterium | reverse complement strand
TGGGCGGCATCTACGTCGAGGCACTCAAAGATGTGACTTTCCGAATCACACCCATCAGCGAGGCCACGGCCACACGAATGATCAACACCCTGCGAACCGCGGCCGTGCTCAAGGGCTTGCGGGGTGAGGCGCCCAGCGACATCCCGGCCATTGAGAATTGCCTGAAGCGGCTCTCCCAGTTGGCGACAGACTTCCCGGAGATCGCTGAGTTGGACATCAACCCACTGATCGTTCATCCGGCCGGTCAGGGATGCCACGTGGCGGATGTGCGCATCCGGCTCCAGAAGCAGACCTGACGAGGTGCTTGGGCGCGAGTGGAGCACCAACCCGCAGACAGACGGCCGCCGCAACGGCCGGTGCCGTCGGTGCGTCGTCTCCGCAGCCCTGCCACGACTCTGGGCTATCGACGAGTCACTCGACCAGATCGGGCAAGATCGGACCGTCTCAGTCCGCCCAGAACCGTGTCCCGGCCACCCAACAGCGTCTCCGCTTGTTTCCGGCCCATCTTGACAGCCGCGAACCTGCCTCCCTACAATCCGGCCATGCTAAACTCAATTACACCAGTCACTTGGCGTCTGCCTCTGATCGTGTCCGTTTGCGCGGTGTTCGTGGGATGCAGCAAAGGGCCATCGCGAATTCCGACCGAACCCGAGCGCCGCGCGATGCTCTCGCTGATGCTCCCGACACAGATCAAGATCCAGCCCTTCACGCGCATCGCCAGTTTCGACAAGGACAACATCCCTGACGGGGTCATCGTCGTGCTTCGTGCAACCGACCGGTTCGGAGACCCTGTCAAGGCCGCAGGTCCGTTCTACTTCGAGCTCTGGTCCCACCAGCCGGCCTCGGGCGAACCCAAGGGGCAGCGCCTGGCTTTCTGGGAACAAGCCGTCGACACCGCTGACAAGGTTGCCGGACACTGGAGCCACGCGCAGATGTACGAGTTCAAGCTCGGTTGGCCGGAAGGGGCAACCTCTGTCCGACCGGGCAGCAAGTACGTGCTGACCGCGACCTACCGGACCCCCTGGGACGAGAGTATGACTGACGAGTATGTCATGGATTTCTCGGTACCGCCGGGGGCGATCCAGAGAGCGATCGGAAGAAAGGCCGCACAGACCGCGCCGGGGGCGTGACAAGAAGCCGTTTGCCGGCAGTTCCTATACTGGCCTGAACCGGAACTCGACGTGGCGATACACGATCGGGTGAGTTGCCGGCGTTTGATCGGCGGAAGGTTTGCCTTGATTGCTTCTTTCGCCTTCATCCCTCAACCTTCACAAGACCAGTCCTATCTGCCCCACTTGAGCTTCGTCGTCAGCGTATGCCACTTTGCCTGCGCGGGATTGCGAACCAATTGGAAATCGGCAGGCCAGCGGCGGACGGTAATGCGATCTCCGACATGGACGGGCAGTGAGACTTGGCCGTCGATCACCAGCGTCGTGCCCTCATTGACGCTGCATGCCACGACTTCGATGACCGAATCGCCCGCGAAAACCAACGGCCGATGTGTCAGCGAATGAGCACTGATGGGAGACAAGACGATGGCCCGCGTCTCGGGTTGGAGAATGGGGCCACCCACTGACATGTTGTGGGCCGTCGAGCCGTTTGGCGTGGCCAGTACCAAGCCGTCGCCGCTGATGTTGGTGAGGTGATCACGATTGACCGAGACCGAGAGCTCGATCATGCGAAAAGGCGGACCGGCCTGAACGACGCAGTCGTTGACCGCAACTGATTGAGCAGCCTGCCTTCCGTTACCGGCGATCTCGGCAGTGATCATCATCCGCGGGCTCACAATCGCCGAATCACCCACGGCCACCGCCAGGTTCTTGTCCAACTCTTCGGCCGTGAACTCGGCCAAGAACCCGAGCTTCCCGAAATTGACTCCAATGATCGGCACCTGCCGTTCCTTGAGCGCCCGAACCACCGCCAGGATGCTGCCGTCCCCGCCAAGCACAATCAGCCGATCCGGATTCGATTCTGCCAGGCGGGTCGTCTCGGCAATCGGCCCCGTCGCCACCACGTCTATCCGCCGGCGCAGATCCTCCACGAGCGTTGCTTCTGCCGCCTCCACGTGAGGCTTGTCCGGGTTGTAGACCACTACCACTCGCGGCCGGGTCATTCGCCACCTCCGGCCCCCACGGGCCATCTGACGGGCGGCATTATACTGTCCGCGGCCACTTGCTGCCGCCTGAGCACCATTGGCGGGGCGGGGTCGTTAAGCCCCGGCGCCGCGACAGGTGCAGGGAACGCAAGCGTCTGGGCAATTTCTCAGGGTCTCCGGCGTTCTCCCTGGCAAGCGGCTTCTGCACGGGGCGGGCAGGATCCCCCCCGGGGTGTCCCCGCCGGGTGGGCCATGCACGCCTCGCCAATGCGTCAGTCAGCCCCTTTGCCAACCCTGGGCCTTGTTGTACAATGAAATCCCCCAAACCCAACCGCCTGCGACGGGACGAAATTCGCTAGGGAGGTTCGGCAGATGTTCAGACCCAATTGGGCCATCCCCGCCTGTTTTGTAGTAACTATCGTCTTGGCCGTGTTGACAAACGCTCAGCCAGCTTTGCCCCAAACGACGGCCGGTAGCCCGGATCAGACTGTTACCGCCGAGCAGCGCAAGCAGATCGAGGCCGCCAAGTCGGTAGCTGACCTGACCAGCCTCGCCAAGCAGTATCTGCTTGTCCGCAAAGAAGCCGCTGCCCGCCTTTGCGTCGAGCAGATCTGCCTCAAGGAACCGGAGTTGCTGACGGACCCTGAACCACAGACCTCCTCAAGACCATGGAACGATTTCTGGTTTACCTGTCGCGCGGAGATGCAGGCCAAGAGACTCGCGCCCAAGGACGCCGCCGGACGTCTGGAGTTGGCCCGCTGGCTCAAGCAAGGCGGTGTCTTCGGCCCGGCCCGAGGCCTGGTGAACGAAGCACTCCAGATAGACCCCGGTCTGCCTGACGCGAAAGAGCTTCTGGCAGAACTTGAGCCTCCCGCCCAGTTGGATTTTCGATACGCCTTGACCAAGCCGGTTCTTCTGACCGAGTACATGGATCAGAATGTGAAAGTCGAAGGTGGTCGGGGCTACCTGCTGCTGCTAGCGCCGGTGCGGTATCGCGCAACGGAGATAAAACTCTCGCTGATCCCCGGAACCATCAAAGTGAATGCAGACCTCGGCAAGATGGCCCGAGTGCTCGGTTTGCTGTTGACGGAAGAGCCGCCGAAGGGCGACCCGCGAGCCACTGGCGGAACTGGCGGCGTCGTTGTGGCCCCGATCCAGCCCACTGTTCCGACACCGGCTGTTCCCCCAAACCAGGTGCCCGACACCTTCACCAGCACCTTCTACGAACGGCTTCAAATCGAGCTGAAAGGCGGGCTCCCGACACTGATCTGGCACAACACGTACACTTCTCGCCCCACGAACCCTGCCGACCGGACCACCGGCGGTTCGCGGACGACGGGCGGCACGCGCGGCTCTGCCGGCGGCTTGAGCGCCCGCGAGGCACTCGCCGAGAAACGGGGTGAGATGCCGGCCAACGGGTGGCTGGGCCTGCTGATCAAGTTTCCCGAAGATGCGAATACGCTCACGATCGAACTGCCGGAAGCCCCCCCCGAGTCGATCGACCTCAATTTGCTCAAACTGACACAGCAACAACAGGCATCGACCGGTCAACCCTCGACGATAAAGCCGGACGACTCCTTCAAGGCAATCAGCAAGTTCGCCACCGATTCATCAGCTCCCACGGCCCAACTGGCGACCGCGTGGATCGGCCAACACGCGTCGGCTCAGACGGGATCCGCAGGGCAGGTTTCGGCCACTGAGATTGAAGCGGTTCGGGCCCTGCTTGCGGCTGGCGGACACCCAGATCGACGCGTCAGACAAGCCGGTTTTGAGGGCCTCATGCAGCATTCCGGTGCACTGCCCGATGAAGCCCTCGATTTCCTGCGGGAGGAGGCTGACGAGAAGACGCTCTCCGGCCTCCTCGATCAAGTTGAAGTTGCCCTCTCAGCGGGCGCAAGTCTAGATCCAGCCGCCACCGCAAGTGTCGCTCCCGGTGCCACCTCCGAACCGGTGCTGGGCAAGATCCTCGAGACCATGCCTGCTTCACAAGCTCCGGCCAACGCCTTTGTGATCCTGGGCGCGTGCATCAACTCCAGACGGAGCCAGGCCCGCCAAGAGGCCCTGCGCATCCTCCTGAACGACGGCAGCCAGCAGAGCCTGCAAATCCTCGCGGTCCCGGAGCTTCGAAAGGACGCACAGAAAACCCTCGCGGCTCAATTCGCCAAGATCAAGAATCCCGACATGAAAGCCGCCGTTCTGCGCCTGCTGTTGGTCAAGCCCGAAAGTGCAACCGTGACCACCTGCCTGGCCGCGTGCGGTGATCTTGCCGTCAAGGTCTCCACTGACGACGACCCGCTGCTCACCGCGCTGCAAGCGGATAACGAAAAAGTCAATGCGAAGGCCAAGGAGGCCCTGCTGCTGCTGCTGAGCCGCTCAGACCTCAGTGCCATCGCGGACTCGCAGAAATTCACGGAACTGCTCAGGTCCGTTCAGGAAGACAACAGAAAGGAACCGGCCGTGAAATCGGCTTTGCTGGCGATGGCGGCCTCCCAGCTTAGACTGGCTTATGAGGCTCCGTTCCCGCGAGCATCACAGTCGAGCGCACACTCGCCGGAGCAGCAGGCAGGCGGGTGCGAAAGAGTGCTAGCCGAAGGAGTCATGGACGATCAGGTCGATCAGGCATCGGCCGAGCAAGCTGCTCTGATCCTGGTCGCCTCCGGACGAATAAACGCATTGAAGGGACTGTTTGTGAACTCGAGAGACGCCGATCGATGCACGGGCATCATCCGAACGCTCGCCAAGACGAAGGAACTGTGGAAACGCAAATCGCTTCCCGTCTTTCTCGCTTCCGCGCTGGGCAACAGCAATGAAGAGGTCCGCAAGGAGGTACTGTCCGCGCTCGCTCTCCTGCACGACAACTGTGACAAGAACGACCGGTGGCGGATCAACCTCTCCGTCCGGCAAGGTCTGGACATCAACAAGATCGTGGACTTGACGTTCGACCCCACGACCCGTGTTGCCGAACAGGCCACGGCGCTGCTCAAGCGAACGGTCGGCATGACCTCGGAAGAAGGTCGCGATTTTGACGCCAGCTCCAGCCCACAGGCTCGGGTGACCTGCCTGACCGAGCGGATCCTGGGCGAACGCACCAAAAATCCCGTGGGCCAGTACGCCTGCCTGGTCCTCGTGGATACCGAAGTGATACCCCAACCCGGTGTCACTCCGATGACGGCACAGGCCGTTCCAACCAATCGGACCAACGTGCCTCTGACCTCTGCTCGTGTCACGATCAAGCGAGGCAGCGGTGATGCACTGGAAATTCTCGCGGACGACGTCGAGATCGGACGACTCGGGGGCCAGCCAGATGCCGGCGGCGACCCCACCAGCCAGGTTCCGCCGGGAAGTCTTCCGGTGAACCCCGGCGAGTTGCTCACTGAGGCCCTCAGGTCAGACGACGCTCGCAGAGAAGGCCTCGCGGGCAAGGTGGACCTGCGCTCTCTCAGGGAGAGCGTCAAACAGGGGAAGTGCGAACTCAGACCCGAGCCACTGGGCGGATGGTC
>CAZTQK010000413.1:0-5614 GCA_964615635.1 uncultured Planctomycetales bacterium | reverse complement strand
TGACCGCCGCCGAGCGGATACGGCTCTCGGTGGCGGCGCTGCCGAAGAACACCGGGGTGTTGATCAGCAGGCCGATCTGCCCGTCGTTGATCAGATCGATCAGGTACGGTCCGGCCGGGTCCTGGATCTTTGAGACCAGGTCGACCTCGATGCCGGCTTCGACCAGCGTGTCGCGGGTCTTGAGCGTCGAGACAATGCGGAAGCCCATCTCCTTGAACTCACGGGCGACCGGCACGATCAGCGGCTTGTCGTGGTCGTTGACGCTGATGAGCACAGTGCCGCTTGTCGGCAGAGCGGTCCCGGCAGCCATCTGCGACTTGGCAAAGGCCAGCCCGAACGAGTAATCGATACCCATGACCTCGCCGGTGCTGCGCATCTCAGGGCCGAGTACACAATCTACACCGGGGAACTTGCTGAACGGGAAAACCGACTCTTTCACCGAGATGTGCCTGGGCCAGGGAGCATCGGTCAGGCCGCGGGCGGCCATGGCATGGTCGAGCGACTTGCCGAGCATTACCTCCGTGGCCAGTTTCGCCCACGGCACGCCGGTGGCCTTGCTGACAAACGGCACCGTTCGCGAGGCCCGCGGATTGACCTCCAGTACATAGACCACGTCGTCTTTCACCGCGTACTGCACGTTCATCAGGCCTTGGACGCCAATCCGCATGGCCAGTCGCTCGGTCTGGTGCTTGATCTCGTCGATGATGGCCGGGCTCAACGCATAAGGCGGCAGAGCGCAGGCGCTGTCGCCGCTGTGAATGCCCGCCTCCTCGATATGCTCCATGACGCCGCAGACGACCGCCCGCTTGCCGTCGCAGATGCAGTCAACGTCGACCTCGGTGGCCTCGCTGAGAAAGCGGTCGATGAGAATCGGATGCGATTGGGCACTGGAGGCCACCCGGTCCGTAGCCTGCAGGGCCTTGGCCATGTAGCGGACCAGATCCTCCTCCAGGTGACACTTCTCCATCGCCCGCCCACCGAGCACATAGGATGGCCGGACCAGCACCGGATAGCCGATCCGCTGAGCGATCTCCTTCGCACCCTTCAGGTCGTAGGCAATGCCGTTCTCCGGCTGACGCAGCCCCAGATCGTTGAGCACCTTGGCAAAGGCCTCGCGATCCTCGGCCAGGTGAATGCTCTCGGGCGAGGTGCCGAGTATAGGTACCCCCGCGTCCTTCAGCCCCTGAGCCAGATTCAGCGGTGTTTGCCCGCCGAACTGAACAATGACCCCTCGCACCAAACCAGACTGGTCTCGGCAGAACTGACGCATCCGATCGAGTGTGTCTCGGCTGCAATAGTCAACGAGCCGGAAATCCTGGCTGTCCTTCCAAGGTTCGGCTCCGACCTCGGCCCACGCGTTGTCGCGGTCATACCTGAACTGCCATACCTGACCACGCTTGTCGCAGACACAGATGTAGACGAGCGGATCCGCCACGCCCATCTGCAGGACGCCAACCTGCCCGAGCCCCTGTCTCTGCGCGGTCTGACCGATGCGGGCCAGGACTTCGTTGCGGGATGGATCGCTGGGAACCAGGAGCAGCAGAGTATGGCGCTCGTCGCTAACCTCGTCGGTCAGATCGACAACCGGGTCGGAGGGACCAAACGGCTTGCCGTTCAGCCGCTCGCAAATGTTGAGCACGTCCTCATGCGTCAGTGGTTCAAAGAACAGCAGATCGCTCGTGTCATAGTCGGTGCTGACGGTCTCGGGGTTCGAGTTGATCATCACCGTCTCGTAGCCCATGTCGCGAGCGGTAAAGACGGCGTGGACGCAACAGTAATCGAACTCGATGCCCTGCCCGATGCGGTTCGGCCCGCCACCAAGGACAATCACCTTGGGCTTCTCGCTGACACGAACCTCGTCGTCAGGGTCGTCAACAGCGAGTGTCACTGTCTCACCGATTTGACGACAGTGCGAGTCGTGCTGCTCGAAGCTTCGCAGTCGAGCAGGAGGATTCTCTGATGTGGAATAGTAGTAAGGCGTGTAGGCCTCGAACTCCGCCGCGCAGGTGTCTACGAGTTTGTAGACCGGTTCCAACCATTCGGCTCGGAGAAAGGCTCGAATGTGGCTCTGTGGCACTCCGAATACCGTTGCCAGTTGAACGTTTGAGTAGCCCCACCGCTTGGCTTGGCTGATAAGATCAACGATCCTTTCCTCAAGAGCGTCGTCGCATGCCATTCTCGGCGGAAGCACAGAAGATTCGCGCTTACGCTCGGGCTCTGGAAGGGCATTGTGCCGATCGATCGCGGCGATTCTATCGGCAGAAGCAGCCAGATAGGGCTTGATCTGGTCCCCTGATTCCGCAGCTAACTCTACCAGTTGATCCTCAAACTCCACCAGCTCCTTGATGTTCTCCAGGAACCACGGATCGATGTGGCTGAGTTCGTATATCTTCTCGACGCTCCAGCCCATCTTGAGGGCGTAGCGGATGTAGTAGAGGCGGCCCTGGCAGGGGCGCGACAGCTTGTCGCGAAGTACGGGGAACGGGATCGGGTACTTCTGAGCGCTCTGCTCGACCGTGTCGGCCGGGGCCTCGCCCTTACGCCAGCCCTTGAGCGGTTCGGGCTCGCCGGGCGTCTCGGCCTCGTGCCGCCAAGCACTCTCGGAAGCCCGCATCGCCATCAGCCACTTGTCGTTGGCGTCCAGGCCGAGCCCGAACCGCTTGATCTCCATCGAGCGGATGCCCTTTTGAAGGGCCTCCTTGAACGTCCGGCCGATGGACATGGCCTCGCCGACGCTCTTCATCTGCGTGGTCAGCGTCTCGTCGGCCTCGGGGAATTTTTCGAACGTCCAACGCGGAATCTTCACCACGCAGTAGTCGATGGTCGGCTCGAAACTGGCCGGCGTTTTCTTGGTGATGTCGTTGGGGATCTCATCCAGCGTGTAGCCGATGGCGAGTTTCGCGGCAATCCGGGCGATGGGGTAGCCGGTGGCCTTGCTGGCCAGGGCCGAGCTTCGCGAGACGCGCGGGTTCATCTCGACCACGATCATGCGCCCGGTCTTCGGGTGGACGGCAAACTGGATGTTCGATCCGCCGGTCTCGACGCCGATCTCGCGGATGATCTTGATGGCCGCGTCGCGCATGAGCTGGTATTCCTTGTCGGTCAGCGTCTGGGCCGGGGCGACGGTGATCGAGTCGCCGGTATGCACGCCCATCGCGTCGAAGTTCTCGATCGAGCAGATGATGACCACGTTGTCGGCCCGGTCGCGCATGACCTCCAGTTCGTATTCCTTCCAGCCGAGGCAACTCTCTTCGATCAGGATCTCGCTGTTGAGCGAGTATTCGAGCCCTCGCTTGCAGATGGTCTCGAACTCCGTCATGTTCGTGGCGAAGCCGCCGCCGGTGCCGCCGAGGGTGTACGCCGGGCGGATGACCACCGGCAGGCCGACTTCCTTGATGATCTGTTGGGACTCCTCCCAGGAATGGGCGATCCCGGACCGCGGCACATCGAGGCCGATGCGGATCATGGCGTTCTTGAATTCGGTACGGTCTTCGGCCTTATGGATCGCTTTCTTGTCGGCCCCGATGAGTTGAACGCCGTGCTTGTCGAGGATTCCGGCGTCTGCCGCCCGTACGGCGCAGTTCAGACCGGTCTGTCCGCCCAGAGTCGGCAGCACCGCATCGACGGGGGTGCCGCGCTCCTTCTCATGTGCCAGCACCTTGTCGATGGCCTCCGGGGTAATCGGCTCGATGTAGATCCGGTCGGCCATCTCCGGATCGGTCATGATGGTCGCCGGGTTGCTGTTGAGCAGCACGACCCGGATGCCCTCCTCCCGAAGGGCCTTGCACGCCTGTGTGCCCGAGTAATCAAACTCACAGCCCTGGCCGATGATGATCGGGCCGGAGCCGATGATCATGACGCACTTAAGATCTTGTCGTTTAGGCATTTAAACTTCCCGACCAACCGCCGGACCTTCACAGGGACCCCCTTGCCGCACCGCAGGCGGCCCTTTCAGGCATCTGGCGATATCCGTTGAAGGCCGAAGGATAGCGGAAAGCGAGAAGGAATGCGAGAAGGGCCAGAACGAATCAAGGTGCCATAACAAGCCGCAGGTTCATATCGCGTTGTCCCGAACGGCTCCTCAAACTCAAGCCGGCGGCGTCAGATCGGGCTCATTCGCAAATCCACCCCGCTGTTTTGCCGATACGCAAGTGGCCAGCAGGCCGAAACGCTCCTTCCGATAACCAAGGGGCGGCGCCGGGCCTCACGAGGCGCTGCGCCGACACCGGAGAGGCGAGAGATGAAAGCATCCGAACTCCTGTCCAACATGCTCGTCACCATCGGCCCGAACGCTTCGCTCGATGATGCCAGAAAGACCCTCGGCCGGTGCGAGATCCGCCACCTGCCTGTTGTGGAAGACGGCCATGTCGTCGGCATGGTCAGTGAACGCGACATCTCGATCGTCCTCGGCCGCGTACAGCAACCAAACTCCCACTCAGACGAGACTGACACCCAGGAAACGCGTATTCCGATGCAGGTTCAAGGTTTCATGTCGTCCCCCGTCTGGTGTGTGGACGCGCGTTCCGACGTGGGAGAGATCATCGACATGATGCTCGAGTATCGGATCTCAGCCCTGCCGGTCACCGCCAAGGACAAGCTGATCGGCGTGATCACCGTCACCGACGCGCTTCGCTGCCTGCTCGACTACTGCCGGTCACAGCCCTACGATCAACTGAACCGCGATACCGTCATCGCGCACATGAGCGAGCCTGAAGTGGTCGCGGACTACAACGATTATGTTCACATCGTCCTGGCCAGCATGGTCCGCATGCAGAGCTACTACACCCTGGTCGTACTCGACGGCCGCCTGGTCGGCGTCATTTCAGATCGGGACTTGCGAAGGCGGCTCGGTGTCAGCGTTCGAGGCAGCCTGGACGCTCACCCGGAACTGCACGACTCTCACGAGTTCAGAACCGCCGGCCAGATCATGACCTCGAATCCCAAGACCGCAACGGCGGATACACCTCTCAAGCAGGCGGTCTCGATGATGATCCAGTACAGAATCGGCGCCCTGCCGATTCTCAACGGCGACGGAACGGTGGCCGGCCTCCTTTCTGCCACCGAC
This sequence comes from uncultured Planctomycetales bacterium, assembly GCA_964615635.1. Classification (GTDB taxonomy): domain Bacteria; phylum Planctomycetota; class Phycisphaerae; order UBA1845; family PWPN01; genus JAUCQB01. The sequence continues at coordinate 549 of CAZTQK010000413.1, read as the reverse complement.
CTGATGCGAGTCCTCCGGCCCTTGGTTGCCGAGCAGGAGTGCATTGCGGCTTGACTCTGCTCTCGAACACGAGGTTCGCACTGGCCTCAGTTCTGCTTCGCCCCGCGACTCTCCGATGCCGGCAAACAGGTGTCTTCTGACGCGGCTTGGCGGCCGGCAATCAGAACAGCCATGGCGCCGTCACCATCAGCAATAAGACTGTAAGCCCTTATCCTGCACCATCAGCAATAAGACTGTAAGCCCTTATCCTGAATGAATTTGCACCGTCCAGGACCGTCCCGAATCACTCCCACGGGTGTCTCGTGCGAGTCTGTGCCAAAGGAGGCCGGCAGCACATCTGTGGTGCTTTAGCGGGCATTCTGCTCATCAGGCAGTGCAAAAACGCGCGGGGCACCTGGACCCGCAGTGGTAGAACGAGCTCAAATGGCCCAATATGCGGCGGCAGAACCAAGGTGTTGAAAAGCCGATGGCGGCGCGTATCATTGAGGGTCTGAACGCGGGTGTAGCTCAGTGGTAGAGCGTCACGTTGCCAACGTGAATGTCGTGGGT
>CAZTQK010000412.1:0-5624 GCA_964615635.1 uncultured Planctomycetales bacterium | reverse complement strand
GAAGCTTCCCCTCGACGTGTCCACTCGGTGTGCTGGGTCGGGTGAACGTGCCGCTCTGGATGGGGCATAAGGCCGAAGATGCGACCGGTCACGTCGGTCAGACCGGCAATGTCCGCCTGGCTGCCATTGGGATTGACCGGATACGGACCCGATTGCCCCTGAGCGTCGCAATAAGTGACGGCCACGTGCTGGTTCCGGATCAGTTGGGCGAGCGTATCGTCGTCAGCGGCCACCAGTTTGCCTTCTCCGTGTGCGATCGGCATGGCCAAAACCGTATCGGCCGGGAAAAACGCCGTTGCCCGGCTCCCCGTCCGCAAATGTACCCAGCGGTCCTCGAAACGGGCTGAATCGTTGTTCGCCAAGGTGACGGTTTGCCGACTCATGATGCTCTGGTCGTCACCAGGCAACAGACCCGCCTTCACCAGGACCTGAAAACCGTTGCAGATCCCCAGAACCAGTTTGCCTGCGGCCACGAATTCGCCGATGGCATCGGCGAGGTGGTGAACCATCTGGTTGGCCAGGATCTTCCCGGCGGAGATGTCGTCACCGTAGCTGAACCCGCCGGGAATCGTTAAAATCGCGAAGTCCCGCAACAAGGCGGGTTTATCGATGAGTTCGCGGACGTGGACCCGCCGAGCCTGGGCGCCGGCCAGCTCCCAGGCGTGGACGGTTTCCTCGTCACAGTTGGTGCCGGCGGTTCGAAGGATCATCACTCTCGGCTGGCTCATACGGCCAAGAGTGTATGACACGGGCGTCCGGCCTGCAAACTCCGGCCCCGACGGACAGTCCGTGCAACCGCTCGCGAGAAGAGCCGGCGGGCGTGCCGCAGGAGTAACAACCGTGAAACCAAGCCCGTTGCGGATCGTGTTCTGGCTGATCGCTGTGCTCTGTTGCGCCGGCGGTATCCTGCTGAGTGTGGTGTTGACTTTTGAGTATCTGGAGACCCATGGTTTCACTCCACCGGTTCTAGCCGATGAAGAAGACGGCGCAACGGGCCTGTTTGACGCCATCTGCAGCGCGACCGAGAGCGCCAGTTGTGCAGAGGTGTCCAAGAGCCCCTACTCCGTCTGGCCCTTTGACAGCAAGCCTGATCAATTCCACCTGCCGGTAGCGCTTCTGGGAGTGTTCTACTTCACCGCCGTGCTCACGTGGCTATGGTTGGTCGGAATCTGCAGTCCCTCGCGGTGGTGGGCACACCTGATCCTCGTGGCCGGGACAGCGATTGGCGTGGGCGTCAGCGTCCTCTTTGAATACTTCATGTGGACCAAGCTGGACTACTACTGCCCACTGTGCGTCATTACCCACGCCCTGTCGCTGCTCGTCTTTGTTCTCGCGCTGGCGCTTTGGCCGCGGCGTGCCGATGAAGCCGCGGAACGCCCGGCCCGCGGCTCAGCGGCGCCCGCCGTCGCGTGGTTCGCCCCTTCCACAACCCACTGGCCGACGTTCCGCATTCTGTTGGCAACCCCGATCGTGGCCCTCGTGGCGATGTGGGGACAGTTCCTGTGGCTGTCGCCGATGGCTGCCGGACCGCGGTCGCCCGACGCACCCGAGGTTGCGACGACACAGCCGGTAGATGAAAAGCAACTCATCGCGACACTGACCACTCAACCCGCCGAGGTGCTGGTGCAGAAGGTCGTCGACGCGCAGAAGAAACTCAACACCGCGGAGACGTACCAGAAGTACTACAAGAAGCAGCTCGGCAACTACGACAAGCATTGGGAGCATGCCTACACGGCATGGGAAATCGCACCGGTCGTGCCCATTTCACTTGAGGATCGATCGTTCCGTGGACCCATCAACGCTCCGCACACCCTCGTCATCTACAGTGACTTTGGGTGCCCGGGCTGCAAGAAATTCGAGGATTACGTAAACCGGAGACTGCTGCCGCTCAGCGAGCGTCGCGGCGGTCTGATCCGGATCACTTTCAAGTACTGGCCGATCTGCACCGAGTGCAGTCCATATGCATACCGCGATCTGCACCCGGCCGCCTGCAAAGCCGCGCTGGCGGCGGAAGCCGCCCGAATCGTCGGCGGCGACGAGGTGTACTGGAAGATGTACGACGTGCTCTGGGGCAACCAAGCGAGATGGAAGGGGTGGCGACAAAACCGGGATTTTAATGTGCTGGCCCGCGAGCTCGGACTCGACGAGCAGGCCTTCGAGCAGGCGATGGCCAGCGATCAAGCCATAGCCCGGGTCAAGGCTGACCTGGACGAAGGGGCTAACCTCGGCAAGAACCTGCCCAATGTCAAACCTGACGAAGTGGACTTCATCAGGGTCAACTCGACCCCTTCGCTCTTCGTGGATAACAAGCGGATCTGGAGGCCGCACCTCAATGACGCCCTGTGGGTCAAGATCATGACCTCGCCGGCACCTACGGCAATCGCTCCGGCCCCACGAACGCCGGTGACGCCGATTCAGCCAGGGGTGAGGCCGCCCCCTGTCACGACACAACCGGAACAGTAATCCGACACGGGTGGGCAGTATCGCAGTATCGAGGACGAACACGACATGAGACAGAGTGTACCGGCTACGATCGGCGTGATTTTCGCGGCGCTTCTCGCTCTGACAGGTTTGGCGACCAGCGCCGTTCTGCTCCAGCACCACATCGTCGCCGAAATCGGCGGCGATCCGATTCTCGGCGGAGTGTGCGAGGACGTCGGAGGCCAGTCGAGTTGCGACGAGGCCCTGGCCAGCAAGTGGGGCAAGATGGTGCTGGGCAAGGGCGACAACAAGACGACGATCCCCACGGCAATGTTCGGGTTCGTCTTCTTCGCCTGTATGGCCTCGTGGTACATCATCGTCGGCCGGGCAAGCGGTTCGCGACGCGGGCTGTATCTTCTGCCGGTGCTCGGCGCAGCCCTCGGATCGCTGGTCTGCATCTGGCTCGACGTGATCATGTGGACCAGACTGACCGCGCCCTGTTGGCCCTGTTTCGCAACGCACGTTCTGACCTGGGCGCTCCTGCTCGTGACGCTTCTTCTCTGGCCGAGGCGCGGTGCGGTGCCGGGTCCAGTGGTTGTGCCCGCCGGGCGCGCCGTGGAAACCTCGTACAGCCACCGGTCGGAGGCGTCCCACCCACCGCTGCATCTGGTCCTGGCCGCTGTGTTGATGGCCGTCGCCGCAAGCGTGGCGGGATGGGGCATATACCAGTCGCGATTCCAGAGAAAGCTCGCCGACCACTATGCCGGGAGACTCCGCGAGTCTGAAAAGACCTTCAAAGCGGCGCTCGAGGAGAGCAACGAATACTTCCGGAAGTTGCAGGACTACGAGAAGGACTATGTCGCAGCCCACCTGAAGTTCATGGCTCAACCCCAGTTCCAGATCCCGATCATGCCTGAGGACCCGGTGCGCGGTCCGGCCGACGCCCCCCATACCGTGGTCGTCTTCACGGACTTCCAGTGTCCGTACTGCAGATTGGTAGCCAACATGCTCGATGAGCGCATGAACGAATTCCCCGGCCGGTTCCGCGTTGTGTTCAAGTACTTCCCCATGAACACCACGTGCAACCTCTACGTCAAGAACACGCTGCACGGCGGCTCCTGCGCCGCCGCCGTGACGGCCGAGGCCGCCCGAATTCTCGGCGGAAATGAGGTCTTCTGGAAGATGCACGATGAACTGTTCCGCGACCCGGAAGGTTTCGCCAAGAGTAGCACCGACTATGTCAGACAGGCATGCGAGAAGCTGGGGATCGACAACGACAGGCTTTGGAAGCAGATCAAAACGTATGGTATTTGGGATCGAATTCGCTCAAACGCTGGGCAAGGCAGCGCCCTGGATGTCAAAGCGACGCCGACCTTATTCTTCGACGGCCGGCGCATGGCCGGCTGGGGAGACCGTCATACGTGGCGATTCCTTGTGGAAAGCCCGGCGTCGGAGACCCCGCACACGATTCTCGCAACATACCCGGCTGCGCAGACACGACCGTCGAGCACCAGCTCGCCAGCCGCTGTAACGACAAGCCGCGCCGCTTCCGCGCCCGCAGCAACTCAGCCCGCGACCGCTCCGGCCATGTGAAGTGGCGGACACGACCTCTGTGCGGGCGCTCACCGGCTCTCGCGGCCCATCCAGCCCCGCTCGATCTCCTCGAGCGATTTGCCCTTGGTCTCAGGCACCAAAACGACCACGAAAACGAAACAGATCGCGCATATGACCGCATAGATGAAGAAGGTGTTTCCGCCGAGGTGCTTGAGCATGCGCGGAAACGTCTGGGTGACCATAAAGCAGGCAAACCACAGACACATGGTGGCCACGGCCATCGCCCGGCCGCGAATGCCCGTCGGAAAGATCTCGGCAATTACCACCCACACCACCGGCCCCATGGCAATCGCAAAGGAGGCCACGTAAGCCAGGACCAGGATCAACACCCTCGGGCCCTCGAACTGTTCCCGTCGAAACGCTTCGCCGAGAAGGAACAACGAGATGCCCATTCCGGCCGAGGCGATCAGCAACAGCGGCTTGCGGCCGATGCGATCGACCACCCAGATGGCGATGACCGTGAAGAACAGGTTCACCGCGCCGACAAGAACGGTGTGACCGATCGCATCGGTGATCTTCAAGCCCGTGCTGGCGAAGATCTTGGGGGCGTAGTACAGGACAATGTTGATCCCGGTGATCTGCTGGAGAACAGCCAGCCCGATACCGATCAGCAGCGGCAACCGCATCCGCGGGGCAAGAAGTTGCCTGAATGAGCCGGTCTCCAGCGAGATTGCGTCGCGGATTTCGACGATTTCGCGCTCGGCATGGGCTCGCCCGCCGATGCGAGCCAGGATCGACTCGGCGCGGTCCGCTTGCCCCCGACTCACCAGCCACCGCGGGCTCTCCGGCACAAGAAACAGCAGCACAAAGAACAGAACCGCCGGCAGGACGCCGGATCCGAACATCCACCGCCAGCCATAATGGATGTTCCAATCCTGGGCGTCCCCGCCGCCCCGCCGCGCGATATACGCGTTGACGAAGTAGACGACGAGCATGCCGAAGATGATCGCGAACTGGTTGACCGACACCAGGCGACCGCGAATCCGACTCGGCGAGACCTCGGCAATGTACATCGGCGACATCATCGAGGCGATACCGATGCCCAGCCCGCCGATCATCCGGGCGATGACGAACTCGTTGAGACTGCGGGGCAATGCCGCGCCCAGCGCGGACAGGGCAAACAGCACCGCCGCGAGAAGCATCGTCTTCTTGCGGCCGAAGCGGTCGCTCAACGCTCCCGCGATGCCCGCGCCGAACATGCAGCCCAACAGGGTGCAGGCGGCGGTCCAGCCCTCCCAGTTCTCGTCGAGCGAGAACTTCTGCTTGAGGAACTCGGTCGCCCCCGAAATCACGGCGGTGTCATAGCCGAACAGCAAACCGCCGAGAGCCGCCACCAGAGCCAGCAACACCACGTAGGCCACACTGCCCGATTCACTGCGATCGTTCATTGAGACACTCGCTCCTGCCGGCGTGAGCCAAACGGAACAATGCGTATCAAAAAACGGGTGCCACGGGCAGACCGCCTGCGTACGTGTTTAGCGTGCTGGGGTCTGGCTCTTCTTGCCCAAATGCGGTTTGCGGTGCAATTTGGAGCGGTTGGCTCAGTCCGGCGGGACTCGTCCGCGACAAGAAGACGGCAAAAAGTGCCT
>CAZTQK010000411.1:0-5632 GCA_964615635.1 uncultured Planctomycetales bacterium | reverse complement strand
CTTGCCGAAGGGGACGGGCAGCACGGCCGCAAAGAAGGCCTGTGCGGCGAACATGATGAGCTGGAACTGTACTGCTCCGATCAGCGCCGTGAGCAGTGGAAGCACGCCCATCCAGATCAGCGGATTGCCGCCGATGTCCTTGAATAACTGCAGGCCGCGGATTTCACCGATGACCCCGCCGATGAGCAGCGGCGACCAGTATTGCCACTTTGTCATGAATCCTGCTCCCGATTGCGATTCACCCGACCCACCAGTTTTAGCGTCGAGCACCGTTGAGTACAAGCCCGGTTGGGCTTTGCTGGGGCTGTGGGGTGCGTGACAGTCTGGGCGCCTCTTTCAGAACCCCGAGCGTAAGCGAGGGGCCCTTGGCCGACCTTTATAGGTCGGTCAAGGACAGGCCAGGGCACAGAGCAGCCAACACCACACACGGGGGCCGCTCCCTCACGGTCGCGGTTCTGAAAGGCTCAGGCTGACCGCTCCCTCACGGTCGCGGTTCTGAAAGGGGGTCGGTGCGTTTGCCCGCAGAGTCTGCCCCGGACCCGGTTCTGCTGCTTGGGCCAAGGTGGCGGCGAAGGACTGCGGTTGGGAGTCACTTGACGGATTCGGGTTTGGCGAATTCGCCCTCCACTCGGGGTGGCAGTCGAAACACCCGGTCGCCGGCCTGGTTGCAGAAGTAGAGCCGTGATTCGGACGGCTTGCGGCCATGGCCGTCGGCCCAGAAAGCGTAGAAGTCCGGGTGCGGGTCGACCGGCCGTCGGACGTAGGTGTGGTTCAGCTCGCTGTTGTGAGTGACGTCACGGACCTTGGTCCACGATTGCCCCTGATCTTTGCTGGTCCAGATGGCGACCTCGCCGCCGGGGTTATACCGCTGCGGCCCCGGCTCGGTCGGCCCGATGATCCGCCAAAGCCCGTCTGGTTCGATGTACAGACTGCCGGTGTCATAGTTGTTGTCGGAGTTGGTGACGCGGTTGAAGACCCACTCGCTGCCGGTCCACCGCGCGGTATTCCACGTTCGCGGGTCGTTCTGCGGTCCCGGCTCGAAGCCTCGACCGGTGACGAACAGAATCACCGGCCGGCCCTGGGCGTCGTAGTTGATATCCTTCACATAGACCAGCAGATCCTCGGCTTCGTACTCGCGGACCATCGCCGGGTTCTGAGGTGCCTTCAGAGGCAGATCGAGCTTGTCGCCTTTGGCGTTTGTCCAGGTCCGACCGAAGTCCCTCGTCTCGGCGAAATAGAGGTTCGTTCGCCAGTTCAGGCCGCGTTTCTGAGGGTCGCCGTGGAAAGCCTTCGGATGGTAGTTGAAGCCCACGCCGACCACGCCTTTTCCCGGCCGGCTGACCTGGTAGTGGCCCTGGTCAAAGAATGCCAACAGTTGCGACTCGGTCCACGTGATGCCGTCGCGGCTGGTGCTCCAGTGCGACGCACGGCCGCCCTTGTACAGCGTGTGGATGAACAGGAAGCCCTCACCGGGCCAGTACCAGGGCTGCGTATACGAGAAGTTGCCCTTGTAGATCACGCTGAATGAGTCCGTGGAGAGCGGTTTGTCGCTCTTGAAGATGTACGACGGCCGGGATGTCCCATGCGAACTGCAGAACACGAAGATAAAGCCCTTGTCGTCCATGCAGATGACCGGGTTGTCGTGCGCGTCATCGGTGCCCTTGTTCATCAGGATTGTCGGCCGCGGGACAGTGCCGGTCGCGTGGTCGTGATACGAGACCATTTCGAGCAGTTCCCTCTTGCCCTTGGTCGTTCCGCCGTAGCAGAAGAATGTCTTGTTGGCCTTGGCCGAGTAGATCGCAAACGGCGAGTGTTTGGCACAGTAGGTGCCCAGCCCGCCGGAGTATTTGTAGACGTATTCGTCATTGGTTGCCTGGTTGCTGTACCAGATGCCGCGATAGCCGTCGTCCGTGCCGATCGACTTGAGCGGGTCCTGTGACGGGCGCGCCGGGGTCGTTGATTGTCCCCGGGCATCCTGGGCCGTTGCACAGAAAGCCAGGAGCCCGGTCATCAGCAAACAGGCGGGAAGCGTTCGACAAGCAAGGCGAGCATGTCTTGGCTCAACTGACATGTGGTGTTCTCCTCTTGAGCATGCAGGACTCTGTATTCGCCATTCTTCGTATCTCAGCGTTGCCGTATGCAGCGCTGGGGTTCAGGTATCAAGTCTGTCGAGCCGCTCGGCCATCTGACCCAGCCGGATTACGGCGGCGTCGAACGGCTGGAACATCGCGCCGCCCACTTCTTCGAGCAGGTGCCGGTCGATCGCTTCGGCCAGCATCTCGGTGCCCGATCGGGCGTCGAGGTGTTCGGCTCGCCCCCGTCCGCCTTCTCGCAACTGGCCGCGTGCCCTGTACACATCCTGCACGCTGCGGGCGTAGATCGCCGCCAGGCAGGCGATGTAGATTCCCACAACCACGGCGAAGCCTTTGAGCAGTTGTGTCGCCCCGAGCGCCCAGACCAGCCGGTACAGGCCGTGCGCCCAGCCCATGATTCGTGTGCCGGCGGCGGCCATCTCGAGCAGGCCCTCGGCTACCGGCTGAATGAACGGGAACCAGAACAGCACGAACCATACGAACAACCGCTTCGCCCAACTCGGCCGGTAGCCGGTGGTCAATCGATTGATGACGCTCTCGTCGTCTTTCAGCGGTAACTCGGCCAACTCCTGCTCGACTCGCGCCGCAAGCTCGGCCGTATCGGGAAAACGCTCGCGGAGCTGCAATTGCCGCACAATCGGCGAATGCTCGGTTCGCAGTCGCTCGCCGAGAGCCTCCAGGCGGTCAGCCAGGCTGCGGCTTCGGAAGCGGAGCAGTTCTGTCGCAGGGAGGCTCGCCGTCCCCGAGATGGCCGAGACCGTCCCGGCCAGCGTTCTGCCTACCCTCCGGATCACCCAGCGGCTCAGCCAGTACGCGACTCGCAGTAGCGGCCAGCGGCCCGCGCGGACGTCCATCACCTCGTCGGCCAGCTCGATGTCCGAGCGGCGGGTACGCCACAGGGCGGTTGCGACCGCTCGGCAGTAGTCGGCGCCGAATGCGTCGTTGAGCATCGCCTGGCGGTGCTCGCCGGCCGTTGCCCGTTGCAGTTGCCGCAGCCAGTGGTCGACCTCGTATGTCTGCCGGATCCGCTGCGTGTTGCGGCGGATCTGTTCACGCAGGTTGCGTTCCTTGACTTCCGCGGCCTCGTCTGCGCCCAGCGGCCCGAGCACATCCTGGCGCAGCCGCTTCACTTCGTTCTCCAGGAACCGACCGATCGCCGTTACCACGGGCCGGTCCCCGCCGTAACGATGCCAGTCAGGGTCATCCCAGATCGCCCCCACGCGTTCGATAAAGGCGGATGATTCCGCGTACTTGACCGCGAGAAGGAAGACCCGGCTGGGAGTCATTTCGTGCCCGGCCTCGGCCAGCACGCGTTGTGCCCACTGCTTCTGCCGAGTGCAGAATTCCTCGGCCTGGCCCTCAATGCCGGCCGGGTCCGACGGATGCGTCCAGTCTTCCTCGTCCGCCAGAAGCTCATCGCACTTGTTGAGCACGAAGTAGACGTTTGTGTCCGCCTTGACCACGTCCTGGGCGAACGCGACCCACGCTCGATCGGCGATCTTGCGCGGCGTGGCGACCCAGATAACGCGGTCGAGATGCGGGACCACCGCCTTGACGATCGCCTCGTGTCGCATGAAGTCGCTGTCAAAGTCCGGGAGATCGACGAGAACGATGTTGCGGATGCCGTCCGCGGAATGGGTGGACATTTGCAGATCGAGCCCGCCGTCGACCCGGCCGAGTCGCGCGCGAGCGGCGGGCACCATGTCGCGATGAACGTATACGATCGGACGTGAAGTCCCCGCTCCGACCTCATCGCGATCGACCGAGATTTCCTTCTGGGCCAGCGTGTTGACCAGCGTTGACTTGCCGACGTCCTTGCCGCCCAGCAATCCGCAGACCACCAGCGGGTCGCGGCGCGACTCGTCCGCTCCGCCCGCCAGCTTGATCGGCTCTCGCCCGAAGAGGGCGGCGAGTTCGGCGTTGATCCGGTCCAACTCGACGGTAGCTGTCGCCAGATGATCGCTGTCTTTGAGTATGTCGGTCACTGCGTTCATGCTGATCGACCCTCGTGTCGGCTCAGAACCTCCAGTGCCTGCCCGAGCGGGTCGTCCGGGGGCACGGTGAATGCCCGGGCTTCCTGGCTGAGGTGGTCTGCGGCGGTCCGGCCATGTTCTTCGATCAGCCGCCGCACGCTTTCAGCGGCCTCGCGCACGCGGTTGAATTCGGTGCTGGCCAGCAGCTTCTCGCGAATGATCTCCGTGAGCCGGGCGAGCGGGCGAGCCGAAAGCGCGCCGAATGCTCCCGCCGCTCCCAGCTTGAGCAGGCCCGCTTTGAGGGCTCCGGCGGCGATGAGCGGCGTCAGGGCGGCGATCGGACCGGGCATGGCGATCAGGATGGCCGCTCCTGCCAGGATGGTCATCCCGAGCGAGCCGATCAGTTTGGGCGAAATACCTTCGCACTCGTGTTGCACCTTGGCATTCCATTCGTCCATCGCGACGGCCAGCCTGGCCACGGTCTCTTCCGCACGAGGCCGGAAGGGATCGAGCATTCCGCGATCAACCAGAATGGGTGGCCGGCCGTGGGCGGTTCGCAGATCCTCCCAGAAGTCGCTCGCCGTCACCTCTTCGTTGAGCCGACGAATCTGGCGTTCGCACTGGGCGTTCATCCAATCGCGGCCGCGCTCCTCCCGAGTGGCGTCGGTTTTCTCCGTCAGGGCCGGGTCCGGCTCCGCGGTCGCTTCGCGCCTGCCTGCCCAGGGCAGCCGCGGCATTGCCTCTTCGAGCCAGCGCTTCTGCCGCCCGAGCCACTCGCGCATCTGCGAGATCCCCAGGATTCGCGAGACAAGACCAAGCCGATCGCGCTCCTCATGGGTCATGAGCGCCGTGACGCAATCCCAGCGACTTGCCGGGGCGCAGCGGGCGGCCGCATCAGCCAGGATACGTTCGAGTTGGTCGAGACGTTCCAGGCGGATGCGATTGGCCGACAGCACGGCGGCAGCCTGTTTGGCGATCTCGGCACGCAACGCCGGTTCTCGGTGAGGCAGCGGTTCGGCCAGGAACCTCGCGACTTCGCCGAGGGCCTGCGGATCGAACCGGCGGAAACCACGCCCGCGGTGGTAGTTCAGAATGCACATCCTCTGGCTGCCCAGTTGACGGGCCTGTTCCTCAAGCCGCACGCGGTCCGGCTCAGCCAAGGCCTCCTCAGCCGTCCGGTTGAAGATCACCGCCCGCGGCTGGGCGAACCGCTTGGCCAGCAGGGCCAACTGGTCCACGACCTGCCGGTCGAACCACCGCTCGTGGTCAACGATGACCACCAGCCGGTCAAACCACGGCAGCAGCGAGAGAGTCACATCGCCTTCAAGCTCGGCGGTATTGGAGGTGAAATCGGCCGTGTCAATCAGCAGCGTGTTCTCGAAACCGGCGACGTCGTGCTGGACAACGGTGGCGGCCTCGGGCCGGCCCTGCAGGTCGGCATCAAGACGGCCGGGCTGAGATTCAAGCTTCGGAAGGAGAATCCGGGCGTGATTCAACCAGCGGTCGAGCCGTTCGCATTGCTTCTGATTGTCGGCTACGATCAGGCCGCGCTGCCCATGGCTGCTT
>CAZTQK010000410.1:0-5635 GCA_964615635.1 uncultured Planctomycetales bacterium | reverse complement strand
AGGACGCCGCCCTCTCACGGCGGTAACACGGGTTCGAATCCCGTATGCGCTACCACCTCTCTAGGGCGTAAATGCAGGAATCTCTGCGTCTCGAGCCGCGCTCGAAGGCCAGCCGGCACCCGCCCTGCAACCCTCGTGCGACCCTCCAGCAACCGAACCTAACGGCGCACCGCGGTAAGGTGCGGCGCTCGGCGGCAGGCGGCGTCACCGCTACGTTCATCCAGCTCAGAGCACAGGCGCAGACTTGGCCGCCATCGCGCCGCTTGAGACGAGCAACGCCTGGCGGCTGGTCCCGGGTGCGACGGCCATGACTTGGTCTTTGCACAACCAGACGGTTGCCCTTGGTCGCCTTGCGCGTTCTCGATGGCCTTCGGGCGGCTGGTGCGCCGCTCCGACCTGCCTCACACGCGTCTGCACGATCTCCGCCACACGCACGCGTCGCAACTCCTCAACCAAGGGGTCAACGTCAAGGTCGTCTCCGAACGGGTCGGGCACGCTTCGGTGGCGATCACCCTTGGCGTCTACGCCACACCCTGCCGACGACGCAGGAGGACGGTGTAGCCGCCTTCGACGCCGAGCTGCGCCGGGCGCTGGCCGCGGCGGACTCGAGCCCGGTGCCAACAAGCGTCTGAGTGCGCTCATCAGCAGTTCTTCCTGCTCCCTCGACACCCATTCGGACCCATCGGGGTTGCAGTCGGGTTGCAGACGGTGGCCCCGTCCCGCTCAACGCCGTCACCGTGCGCGTGAAGGAGGGCATGCAGGGGCCATCGTTGCCGCCCAGACCGGGTGGCGACGCCCGGTCGACCTTAGCACTTGGAGGCAACGGGAGCCATTCTTGGTGATGCAGAATGGCCGGTCGCGGAATTGTCAGCACAGAACCCACCAGAGAACGTCGAGGCGACAACCAGACTATGCTTTTGAAAAGCGGAACAAGGTAGCGCGCCAAAATGAGTCTTGACCAGCGCAGGTCCATTGCGGACATCGAGGAACGGGCGCAGACCATCAGGCGACAGGCAGAGGCGGTCCTTCGCATGGCGGAGGGTACCGAGCTGGGCAAGGACGTCCGACCCGTCCTCGAAGGCGTGATCACGAATACTTCACACCTTCTGAACAGTCTCGACCTGCTCAGGGCTACAATCGAGATCTGACTCTGGCGACTCCTCGATCTACGCTGGCCACCGCTCTGGTGCGCGAGATCGAACCTCACCCGACTCGTCTCAGGTCCTGCTGTCCCTTCGGAGTGTTCTCCGCCGGAATCTCGGTCGTTGAACCGCCTGGTCCTCACGCTACCGGCAGTTCTTCTTCGGAAAGGGTCCAGCAGCGCGACCACCTGAGCGCCGCTTGGCGTTACCGTCTGGTCAGCCGTGCCACTGCCGGGCGACGAAGCATCAGGTGCTGACGCCCGCCTCTGGCGGCATGTACTCCCTTGACTTGCGCTTGGAGCCTTCGCAGGTGAAGAGGCGCCTGCACGCCCGTAATCCCGGCATGGCGCGTTCGGTCTGCAGCCTCGCTGCCTTGGGTTTCGTCCGCTCAACGTGCGACAATGCGGACAACCGAAAGGAACAGTCGATTGCAGCAACGTGGAGGCGGGGCTCCGTCCTTCGACTTCATAGATCTGTTCGCCGGAATCGGTGGCATGCGCTTGGCCTTGGAGCGACTGGGGGGACAATGCGTATTCAGCGTCGAGCGGGACAAGTTCGCCCGCAAGACCTACGAGGCCAACTTCGAGTGCGACCACCCGTTCCCCCGTGACATTGCGGAGATCAGTCTGGGCAGGGCGGGGGTTCCGGTCCCTCCGCATCACTTCCTTGCGGCAGGCTTTCCATGTCAGCCATTCTCATTGGCCGGCGTCTCGAAGAAGAACTCCCTCGGCCGGCCTCATGGCTTCGAATGCAAGACGCAGGGGACCCTCTTCTTCGAGATAGCGCAGATCTTGAAGAATCGCCGGCCAGCGCTGTTCCTACTAGAGAATGTGAAGAACCTTCGGAGTCACGACGGCGGTCGCACCTTTGAGATCATCGAAGACACGCTGAAGAAAGACCTCAAGTATCACGTCGTGTCCCATGTGGTAGATGCTCGAGCATTCGTCCCTCAGCACCGTGAGCGCATCTTTATTGCCGGCTTCCGCGAGCCCTGTGGCTTCGGGTTCGATGACCTGCAATGGCCGGACGACGAGCAACCAGTGCTTGCCAGCATCCTTCACGGGACGATTGACGACGAGACGCCGGAGGAGCCGTACACTAGCTTGCCGGGAATCACCGTTTCAGAGCGCTACACGCTCTCCGAGCACCTGTGGGAGTACCTTCAAGCGTACGCGAAGAAACACCGCATGAAGGGCAACGGGTTCGGCTACGACTTGGTCGACGGGTTCAGCGTTGCGCGAACGCTCTCCGCCCGGTACCACAAGGACGGTTCCGAAATCCTCGTTGACCAATCGCCGCGGCCGCGTCGGCTGACTCCCCGCGAATGCTCCAGGTTGATGGGTTTTGACTCCTTCATCAATGGCCGCTTCTGTATCAACCGAGTGTCGGACACCCAAGCCTACCGGCAGTTCGGGAACGCTGTGGTGCCTCAAGTCGTCTACACGATTGCGAGAGGGATGCTTGCTGCCGCCGCAGCTGCGGGGTATCCCGAGTTCGGCACTTGGAAGTCCCATGAGAGAATGGCCTCGGCATAGGGCGGCCGAATGACCGATATCGTCACGCGGCAAACCCGCAGCCGGATGATGGCGGCCATCAAGTCGAAGAACACCCGCCCTGAGATTGCACTGCGCCGGCAGCTCTTTGCCTTGGGCTTCAGGTATCGGCTTCATCCCAAGAACCTTCCGGGCAGACCGGACCTCGTGCTGCCACGTTACCGGGCAGCCATCTTCGTGCACGGCTGCTTCTGGCATGCCCATGACTGCCGCGACTTTCGCTGGCCGAAGAGCAACCGCGCCTTCTGGGAGAGGAAGCTGCGACGAAACGTCGCCCTTGATGAAGCGACGAGTAGGCGGCTGAAAGAGCAGGGCTGGCGTGTACTCATCGTGTGGGAGTGCGCGATACGGCACGCCAAGCCCGGCGACCTGGAACGCTTGGGGTCCGAAGTCGCTGCATGGCTTCGCTCGAATCGCAGCTCGGCTCAATTCAACTCCGAGAGTCATCGAGTCGATGAGTTGACCGTCGACCACCAACAACCGGGGAGAGCTGCTCACAGTGCCACTTGCGAACCTTCGCGCCCAGAATCCCAACTTGGGACAGCAGCAGACCGTGATTGAAAATCGTCTGCAGGGTGGCTCGAAAGAGGCGGAGTGGTGTTTGAGTGACGGCCAGCTTCGGCTTCGGTCCCGCTCCGGTGAGGAGCTGTGTCCGACGGTGCAAGGCGTCTACGACGCGGAATTCGCCGACGCTCGCAACGTTGCCGGATTCACGGTCCGCCTGCGGCCCTCAGAAGCCCTGCCGACAATCCGATTCAGCCGCAGGCCGTTGAACGTCGTGGCGGCGCTGCGAGAAGAAGCAACTGGCGACCTACCTGTTGTGCGAGTCGTCTGTATTGGCAGCTATGAGTCTCGGGAGTGGGACGTCACGCACCAGGCGCAGCAGGGTGTTGAGCACTGCATTTGCGACGATACGTGGTACCCATTCCGTTCGGGAGTCCTCGAAGAGATTGTTGCTGCGTTGCGCACAGAGCAGGCGAGCTTTGGTGACCGACTCACGCTCGGCCAGTATCTTGGGCTGCGCAGGCTGGCCACCACCCAGCCGGCTCTGGAGGATCAGGCCAACCTATCGAAAGCCCTAGGCGAAACGGCTCCCCGCGCCGAGTGGCACATGCCGGATGGCTTTGAGGGAGAGCCTTACCCTTATCAAGCTGTCGGGTACGCGTGGCTGTCCTACGTTCTGACTCAGGGCCTTGGATGCATCCTTGGCGACGAAATGGGTCTCGGGAAGACGTTCCAAGTGATTGCACTTTTCACAGAGGCGGTCAGCGAAGGGAGAGGGACCTGTCTCGTTGTCTGCCCCTCCACCTTGCTTGAAAACTGGCGAAGAGAACTTGCGAAATTCGCACCCGGGCTCTCTGTCCTGATGCATCGAGGTTCGAATAGAACAGGATTCCCGAGTGATTTGCGCGCTGCTGATGTCGTGGTCGTCTCCTACGACACATTGGCCAATGACCTCTCAATGTTCAAACTGGTGCGGTGGGCTGCTGTCGCTCTGGACGAGGCCCAGAACATCAAGACGCCCAGCGCGAAACGCACCCGTAGTGCGAAGGCGCTGCCAAGGGAGTTCTCCCTAGCCGTGACCGGCACACCCCTCGAGAACGGCTTGCGCGACCTGTGGTCCATATGTGACTTCGTCCTGCCCGGCTATCTTGGCACACAGACGGACTTCGAGAGGGACTACGACGATTCCCAAGACTCGGCCTCCGCTCTGGAGCCATTGGTCTCGCCCATACTCTTGCGGCGACGAGTAAAGGATGTGGCCAGGGATTTGCCCCCACTGATCGACATCCCCGAAGCACTGGAGCTGGATTCAGATGCAGCCATTGCATACGACGAGCTTCGCGGAGCAGCCCGTTCGCGCTTCGACGGGAGCTTCGATCTCGCCCACATCCAGAAGCTTCGAATGTTCTGCGCACATCCTTCTCTCGTAACGGGCCTGACAACGGAAGACCCTTCCAAGATCAGCATCAAGTACAGCCGTCTTCTCGAAGTCATTGAGGAGATCGACGCAGCGCACGAGAAGACGCTCGTGTTCGTGGCTTTCACGGGCATGGTCGACTTGCTGTTGCACGACCTGCCCAAGCGGGGCTATGACACGGACTGGATTGACGGGCGTGTACCGATGGGTCAACGGCAGCCCAAAATCGATGCCTTCGCCGACCCAAGCGGACCGTCCGTACTTGTGCTCAACCCAAGAGCCGCTGGCACTGGACTCAACATTACGGCGGCCAATCACGTCGTTCACTACACTCTGGAGTGGAATCCCGCGGTGATTGATCAAGCTTCAGCTCGGGCGTACAGGCGCGGCCAAGAGCGTCCAGTGACTGTCCGCAGGCTCTTCTACGCTGGAACAGTCGAGGAAGTGATGGACGACCGCCTGAGAGCCAAGCGCGATCTTGCATCGCTCGCTGTGAAGGGGACCACCGGACGCAGCCAAAGCCTCAACGACCTAGTACGCGCACTTGAGATATCGCCAGCAGACCGGGAGGACTGGGCATGAGCCAAGCGCAAGGCCTCACACCAGATCCCGAGCTGCTCAGCATCAGCAAGGTTCTAAGTGCAAACGACTGCGGACTCACAGGGTCACACCAAGCCGGCATCTACGTCCCGGATACGCTTGCTTGGTTCTTCCCCTCCCTCATGGAAGACCAGCTGAATCCAAAATGCTGGATGGACTGTCAGGGCCAGGACGGACGCATCTGGACGTTCCGCTTCATTCACTACAACAACGGTATCGTCGGTTGCGGCACGCGCAGTGAGTACCGACTGACTAGAGTGGCAGGCTATATCTCATACCACGCCTTGGGCGTGGGAGACATCATTGAGTTCGAGCAATCGCGGACCGGAGGCTACAGAGTCTCCCACTCTGCGGCGCAACCAACCGAGAAGGAACACACACTGAAGCTCAGGGGCCATTGGCGAGTGTTCACCTACTAG
>CAZTQK010000409.1:0-5661 GCA_964615635.1 uncultured Planctomycetales bacterium | reverse complement strand
GCCTGGGGCGAGCGGTTCATGAAGTTCATCAACGACGAATCGCACAACTACAGCGAGCAACTGGCCATGGAGCGCGGCTGCTTCCCGAACTGGTCGGGAAGCGTCTGGGACACCCGGCACCACCGGCCGATGCGCAATGCGGCAGTCACCACAGTGGCGCCGACCGGCACGATCAGCATCATGGCCGACTGCTCCGGCGGAATCGAGCCGATGTTCAGTCTCGCCTTCTTCCGCAACGTCTTGAAGGGACAGGAACAAGGTGAGAAGCCAATGGTACAGGTCAACCCGATTTTCGAGCGTGCAGCCCGAGAACGAGGGTTTCTCAGCGAGGGTCTGATGGATCAGATTGCCAGGGATGGCACCCTCGCTGAAATTGACGAAATCCCCGACGACGTCAAGCAAGTCTTCGTCTGTGCGCATGATATTTCGCCGGAATGGCACGTTCGCATGCAGGCGGCTTTCCAGCGGCATTGCGACTCGTCCATCTCCAAGACGATCAACTTCCCTAACGCCGCCACCACGGACGAGGTGGACACAATTTACCGACGGGCGTACGAGCTGCGGTGCAAAGGCATTACGGTTTACCGCGACGGGTGCCGCGAAGCCCAACCAATGGCTCTCAAGGACAAGGAGCAATCCGCAAACCCTTCGGGCCCGAATGCGAGTGCTAGCACCCGGTCCGCGCCGGCTGAGTACAAGGAGCTCGAACCACGTGAGATCCCGGAGATCATCAGCGGCCTGCGCCTGCGACAGATGACTCCGTTTGGCAACATGCACGTTAAGATCACGGTCGATCCCAAGACCGAGCGCGAACTGGAGGTATTTGCCCAGCTTGGCAAAGGCGGCGATATCGCCACCAGCGATCTTGAGGCGATCTGCCGGATGACTTCCCTGTGGCTCCGCTCAGGCGGCTCCCTCAGACATGTCATCCGGCAGCTTAAGGATATCGGTTCGAGTCTCCAGGTGCCGACCCGCGAAGGTAAGATCATGAGCCTTGGCGATGGCTTGGCCCGCGCACTGCAGAAGTACATCCGGGCCAAGGAGAGGTTCGGTCTTCGCTGTCTGCTTCTGGGCGAATACGACCCGGCCGATTTGGACCGTCCCGCCAGTGCCCTGCCCGGCAAAACGAACGGCAACGGGAACGGTAAATCAAAGGGCCATGAGCTGGCTTCGGAAGTGCGCCACGCTACGACGGCTCATGTGGCCCCGGCTTTCGGGTCGCCCACGCTGACCGGGGGCGTGGGCGCATCCCGGATGGATCGCGACCGATTGGCATTTAAGGTCAAGTGCCCCGAATGCGGGGAAGGGCTGGTCTTCTCGGAAGGCTGTAATAAGTGCACATCTTGCGGCTGGGCTCAGTGCTAGGACTGCAAGTCCAAATCCAGCAAGGGTTTGAGAGTCCAGCAAGGGCTTGACAGGAGGTCGTGTGCGTGGTATAGACTCCTCGCTTCACTTGGGCGCTCCGATTGCAGCGCCCGTCGGGCGTAGGGGTACAACACGGATAGCGACGGAACCAATACAGGGTTATCCGGACGTAGGATGCGTTGTCGTGGTGTCAAGATAGGGTGAATACACTAGAGCTTTTTATTTGCCTTTTTGGGGACAGTGTCTAGAGTTGATTGGAAAGGCTCAAACTCCGGCCTTGTCTGGTCGATAAAACTGTGACGAGGCGGCCTATAATAGAATAGGGCGTCCGAAGCAGGAATCATAGGAGGGCATACCCAAACGCTCAGGAATGAGCAACGGCTTCTTTCCCCTCCGGAAAGCACCGGGCCCGCCCAATGGGCACCTGGTGCTTTCTTTTTTTTGTGTGCGATTGTCCAACTGATCTGGCGAGGTTTCGTCGCTTCGGATGTCGCGGCCGACACCAAGCATTGCATCCTCTCACTTCACCCGCTCTCCAAGCTTGAGACAGAGGCGATGAATCGACGCCTGCAGCGCCTGAATGGTCGGCTCAGCGCTCTGTTTTCGGGGCACAATGATGAAGTCGACTCCCGTCGGCAGCTTGTGTTTGACCTGCCTGAAAGCCTCTCTGATGAGGCGCTTGATTCGATTTCGTTGAACGGCCGATCCGTACGCTTTGCCCACCGAGATACCCAGGCGAGCAATGCGAACCTCATTGGTCACCGCGAAAACGGCCATGCACTGGTCGGACGTGCGACATCGCTCGGAGAACGCTCGGCGAAAGACCCGCTGCGACTTGATCCGCGCGGATCTCGGGAAGCGATGCCGTGTTGAGCAAGGGGGCTCGGCCATGACGATGATTATACACTCGAAAACCCGATTGCCGTGCGAGCAGGCAGCGGATATCGTAGGCCCCGCCGACTCACACAGGGAGGACCCGCGTTCAACAGCCCGGGAAACACAGATGGATCTTCGCGATCTCCAGCAACTCATCGACAAGATGTACTCGCACAAGGACCGTGAGCGGGGCAGCGCCGGGACATTCCTGTGGATGATGGAGGAAATCGGAGAGCTGGCACAGGCAATCGGCGAGGGCTCGGATCGCCAGACCAAGGCCGCCGAGTTCGCCGACGTCATGGCCTGGCTGGTTACACTGGCCAACGTCGAGGGCGTCGACCTGAGCGAGGCCCTCCATGCCAAGTATGGACACGGCTGCCCTGGTTGCGGCAAGATGGTGTGCACTTGTGATGCCAAACCGTGACGGAGGGATCGACATGAGACGCGACAGACTATCGGACCGGCTTGCCTGGGTAGCAGTGTTTTTGGCAGGCTGCTGGCTGTTTCAGGGCGGTTGCCTGGGATTTGTTCAGCGGGAGCTGGAGGTCCTGGTCGCTGCAGAGGCTAACGGCGTTCTGATCCGCTCCAGCTACCTTTATGACCTCCTTGGGCCTGCCCTGATCGCCTTCTCGGGCCAATGGTTCTGAGATACCCACCTCCATGAAGGGCCGAACGGTCTTTCTTCCCCCCGCGGCTGCGACCATAAACTGCAGAAATGCTTTCGGGTGACGGAGGGGCGTCTTGACGTATGTATTCCTGTTGATTCCTCCCCGCACGGCGGGGTAGAATAGTCTTCAGGGTCGCGTGAGGCTGATGTCCGGCTGGTTCCGCATTTCCTTTCCGAACGGACCTTGGCCCTCACCGCCGAAAGCCATGTCAGACAGTTCTGGAATGGGAGGCTCTCATGAGTAGCGTTGATTCAGAGATCCTCATGACGTGTGCCACCTGTGGCGCCAGCATCTATCGTGAGCACATTCATCGGGGGCTTGCAGGCATGTGGGGAGGCCAAATGCTGTGCCCCGCTTGCCTCAGACCCAAGCGGGAACCTCCTGCGGCCGAGGCGGGCGCAGGCGAGACTGTTGGATCCATTCCCCTGGCCCCGGCTGAGGACGCGGCCTCGGAAGCCGCCGTTGAGTCCCCCCAGCCACCGCAGCCGGACACGATGGCTGCCGAGTCGGCACCCGAGGAAGGCTTGGTCGCAATGGGCTTGGGAGGACGTCGCGTGCGTTCATTTCACGCCAAGCTGTCGGAAGCTGCTCTGCGACACATGGACGAACAGGTCAATACCTGGCTCAAAGAGAATCCAACCATTAGCGTCAAGTTCGCCAACACGGCTGTGGGCGTTTTCGAAGGCAAACACGCTGAGCCGAACCTCATTCTGACTGTCTTCTACTGACCCGCTCGGGTACAAGCAGAGCTTCGAGCCGTCCGTCGCATCACGTTGACCTCGCTGAGGCGGAATGATAGTCTTGGGAGGCACAGGAGTTGACGGCCAACCGAGATTGCCCCCCAGCAGGTCACCTGGCGACCCCGCCAGGCTGACGGGAACCGGTGACATGGCAACCGAGTTTGACGATTCGCAGACGGCCGAAGACATGAGTGTGTCAACAGCGAATGAACGGGGCGGCATTCCGTGCGCCCGACCTGCGGCAAACCCGCTGGGACCGATCATCGAGATCCAACGTCTGCGACGACCGCGAATGGGGCGGCTCTATGCGGCAGCTGTCTTCTTGGCCGCGCTCGTCATCGTTTGTACCGCGCTTTGGCTGGTACCCGCCAGGGACCACATGGGCACCCACCGGCAGTTGGGCCTGTTGCCATGCGGCTTCGTTACCATGACCGGATACCCGTGCCCAACCTGCGGTATGACAACCGCGTTTGCGTATGCCGTTCGCGGCCGGTTCGTCGACTCGATCCGGTCGCAGCCGGCGGGTTTCGCTCTCGCCCTCGCGACGGTCATCATCGGGGTCTGTGCGGTCGGGGCGATGACCATCGGGCGATACCCGACGATCAACTGGTACCGGGTCAACCCGACTAGTTTCGTCTGGTATCTGGCCGTCGGGCTCGTGGCCGCGTGGGGAGCCAAGATCGCCCTGGGGCTGCTGGACGGCAGTCTTCCCGCCCGGTAGCCTGCTCCTACATAGTCTGGAGGAACAACATGCAGATCAGCCGGCATCGGGTGGCAATGACCCTGGGACTTCTGATCTCCGCAAGCGTCTCGACATTGAGCGGGTGCGGACCGATGGGGGCTTTTATGGCCGCGACACTCCCGGATACCGAGAAGGTGCCGCCCGAGTTCAACAGACTGCCGGGCCGGACCGTGCTCATCCACGTCTACGCCCTTCCCGAAATCCGTTGGGCCTACGACAAGGTGTCACTGGATGTGGCGGGCTACCTGGCAAACCACCTGCAGCAGCACGTCAAGGGCGTGAACATCGTGGATGTTGTTCGCGTGGGGAGCTACATGGAGAAGACGCCGGAAAGCGAGAACGACCCGGTGGGTGTCGGCAAGCATTTCAACGCCGCGATGGTCATCGAAGTCTCGGTACACAAACTCAGCGTCAGGGATCCGGGCATGGCCCACTTCTACCGGGGGCGAATGGCGGCATCCGTCGTGGCCTACGACCTGACACACGCCGACGAGCCGCCGGAGCGGATTCCGCTGGGTGACGTGGAGGTCGCCGTTCCCGAGGAAGGGCCTGTCGGTCTGACGGGTGTCACTGCGGTCCAGGTGCGGCAACAAACCTATCTTGCGTTCACGACAAAGGTGGGCAGGAAGTTCCATGAATATGAGCGACCCATCCAATGACCGGACCCGACGGGCGGCGTATGTCGGGCTTCGCGCCGCCCTGCTTTGTGTCGGATTGACTGCCGTAACGGGCTGCGGACCCGAATTCGGCGCCGTCATGTACCACCTTGGCGTGGGGGCCGAACAGAAGTCTCGTGCCGAGTTCAAGCTCCCTCCTGGACCTGTGTTGATTCTCGTGGACGACGAGATGGATCTGGTTGCCCCGCCTTCGGCCCGTGAGACACTGGTCGACGAAATAGCGACACGGCTCAAGGAGCATAAGGTCGCCGAGCGCGTGACAACCAACCAGGAGATTGCCCTGATCCGCCGGTCGGTGGCCGATTTTGACGAGCTTTCGGTCCGCGCCGTCGGTCGGCGGGCCAATGCCGACACGGTCATCTGGATGAACGTGGAGGACTTCTACGTCGAGAAAGACCTGGAGATGATGGTGACGCCGGCCCGGTTCGGGGTGAAGCTCAAGGTCTTCAATGCCAATGAGGAGGACCGGGGCAAGATCCGCCTGTGGCCTCCGGAGAGGGAAGGTCGCCGGATCGACATCACCGTCAGCCCGCATGAGGCCCGCAAATGCAAGAGTCGTTCTGAAGTCGACCACCTCCTGGCAACCACGATGG
>CAZTQK010000408.1:0-5662 GCA_964615635.1 uncultured Planctomycetales bacterium | reverse complement strand
CCTGTCAAGCCCCCTCAAGCAACTTGCGGGCCAATTAAATCGACAGGCCCTTCATTGCTGGGAAAAGGTAACCCCACAGCAGCTCGGTCCCGCAGGGACGATTGAGCACACACCAGGGTCCTATCCTTGAGTCCGAATCGCCGATGGCTGTTGAAACCGGTCATGGAGGCCCGATCGAGGTGTCGACCACGAATCCCCTGCGGCAATTCGGAAGCAGGTAATCGTGGCGGCTCAAGGCTTCATCTCCAGCCACTCCCGTGAGAAGGCCGCGACTTTGAGCCGGTTGAGTCCGCCGACCTTCGAGTCTCCGGCGCAGTAGGACAGGATCAGCCGGTCCTTGATGAAGCTCATCGACGTGTAGCAGTACCAGCCGTTGGGGTCTCCCTCGATCACCCGGCTGGGTTGCCAGGTCTTGCCTTCATCGCGGCTGACGGCCAGGCAGAGCGGGCTTCGCTTGCCGGCCGGAAAAACGTGCCAACCGGAGTGATCGTTCCAAACGCAGATCAGTTCGCCGTTCCACGGATTGCGTTTGATCGAGGCGGGGCTCAGCGGAGAGGCCAGTTTGCCGGGCACAGGTTTGCTCCAGTGCTCGCCCTTGTCATCGGAGAAAGACTCGTACTGCGTCCCACGGTCGGTGCGTATCCACATCAGCAGGCGGCCGTCCTTCAATTCCACCACGCCCGGTTCCTGCAGTATCACCGACGCATCGGGCTGGACGCCTTGCCCGCTCTTGTCGGCCCGCCAGGTTCGCCCGTCATCGTCGGACAGAAACGTTCGCATGATCGCCCGTGGTGAAAATGCTTTCGCGTTGCCGTTCGGGCACGGATGCAGGGTGGCCGGCGCTACCAGCCTGCCGGTGGATAGGCGCACCACGCGAGCGTTGTTGACCACGTGGTACCCGTCATCGACCACGACTCGCACCGGGTCGCTCAGCGTTTGCAGCTCATCGCTCGATCGCCTCACCATCATCGGCATGTCATCCAGTGCGTTCTTCCGCAGATAGAATAGCAGAATTTCGCTGCTCGGGAGGCGCAGCAGGCTGACGGACATGACGTTCATCTTGCCCTCGCCGGAGACCAACACGCGGTCATCTGACCAGGTCTTCCCATCGTCGGCGGATGTGCGCATGACGATTTCGGCGGTGGCGTGGTCGCCGGTTCCACCGCTGAAGCGCGAATAAACCAGGCACAATCGGCCGTCCTTCAGCTCAATCACGTCTCCTTCAGAATTGCGTGGGTGCTCCTTGGTGGGCTCAATGACCAGGAGCGTCCTGAAGCCCGGGTCCGTCTGGCCCGCGGCAGCCGCGCCTGCAAACAGTATGACTGACAAGATTGCCCGGGATGCTCTCATGATCCGGTGTCCACAGAAACGAGCTGCAAGTCCCGGCCGCCGTTGGGCCAGGTCCTCGTATTCTACCCTGCCACGTGGGCCGGGCACAGGTTCGCTGCCCCGCCGGCGTCCTTTTTGACCACCCGCTGCAAGAGCCGCTACAATCCGCGATCAGACGCGTGATTGCACGTTGGCTATCGAACGTCGGGCACTCCAGTCGAAAGGATCGAGGAAATGAAACACAAGATTATCATCGCATTGTTGTTGTTGGCCGCACCGGCCATCGCTCAAGTCCGCAAGGAAATCCGCTTTCCCGATCCGCCGGGGTACAAGGTACTCAAGTGCGACTTCCACATGCACACCGTTTTCTCCGACGGCCTGGTCTGGCCGACGGTGCGTGTGGACGAGGCCTGGCGCGAAGGGTTGGATGCCATCGCGATCACCGACCACGTCGAGTACCGGCCTCACAAAGAGGATGTGGTCGGCAACCACAACCGGCCATACGAGCTTGCCGAGGGTTTGGCCCGGCATCGAGGCATCCTGCTGGTTCGCGGTGTGGAGATCACCCGAGACACGCCCCCGGGGCATTTCAACGTGCTATTCACGCAAGACAACCAGCCGCTGGATATTAAGGATTTTTATGAGGTGTTCGAGCGGGCGGCCGCTCAGAAGACCTTCATCATGTGGAACCATCCCGGCTGGCAAGGGCCAGATCGCGGGCGGTGGGGCGAGGAACAGACCCGCCTGCTGGAGAAGCGTCAGCTCCACGCGATCGAGATCTGCAACGGCGAGGAGTACTATGGGGATGCCCATCGGATGGCGATGGAACGGGGCCTGTGGCTGATGGGCAGCTCGGATATTCACGAGCCCGCTCCGACGGACGGACAGAAGGCTGCCGGCCATCGCACCATGACTCTCGTTCTGGCAAAGGAGAAGAGCCTGCCGGCGCTGCGTGAGGCCCTCGACGCCGGCCGGACCATCGTGTGGTACTGCGACCGGCTCATCGGCCGCGAGCCGCAGTTGAAAGCCGTCTTCGACGCCTGCCTCCGCGTCGAATCGCTGCACCCGCTACAGGCCAAGACCACCTACGTGAAACTGACCAATCAATGCGACAACGACATTGAGTTGGAGCGGAGCGAGCCCGGTCAACCCCGCAAGATCACGATACCGGCCCAGGCGTCGGTGATGGTCAGGCTGTCCGGGCCGGATGGGCAACCCGCCGACAAGGTGACCTACAAGGTGTCGAACTTCTTGATGGGTGTCGACCAGCCGTTGATCGTGGAAATCGCGATCCCCAAGCCCGCGTCGCAGCCCGCCGCCGCGGCGGCCCGTTGACTCAGCGGGCCAATGCGGTTGCCGATACTGATCGCTTGTCACTGAGAATCGAAACGGAAGGGCCAACACAATGCAGCACATCCTTGTGACCCTCATGCTGACAACCGGGGCAACCTTCGGACAAGCCGACCCATGGCAACAGGCCCAGGAGAACGGCCGGCTCAGCCAGAAGGTGGTGAGGTTCTCCAACCGCTACGCCTTCGGCTGGCTGACCTATGCTGACCCGGTGAGCGGGCTGTTTCCACGAAACATCACCCGCGACGCCTTCTGGAATGCCCAGGACTGCGCCGCGGACAACTACCCGTTCATGGTCCTGACGGCGTTCATGACCGACAACTACTATCTCAAACAGAACGTCCGCCACATCCTGCAGGAGGAGCAGAAACTGTGTAACCGGATCGACTCGCTGCCGGATGATTTTCTGTTCGCCACTCAGACGTTCCGAGTCGAGAAGGTCGAACTCGACCGGATCATCTTCGGTGCCGCCGAGTACTGCAAGGACGGGCTGATCCCGATCACCGAGTGGCTCGGCCCGAGCGAGTGGCTCGATCGGATGCAGCAGATGATCGCCGACATCTGGAAACACGCGAAACACGACTCGCCGGCCGGGAAGATCCCTTCCACGAACGTGGAGGTCAACGGCGACCTGTTGCAGACCATGGGGCGCTTGTACTGGATGACCGGCGACGACCAGTACAAACAATGGTGCTTTCGGCTGGCGGATCACTACCTGCTGCACGACAGCTTGATCAAGAAGGACAGCCTCCGGCTGCGCGATCACGGCTGCGAGATTCTCGGCGGTCTGTCAGAGGCCTACCTGATCGCGGCCTACAAGGACCCTGACCGTCTGCAACGGTACAAGCCGGAGATGTACGCCGTCCTGGACAACATCTTGAAATACGGCGTCAACGAGGACGGCTTCATGTACAACGTCTATGACCCGAGGACGGGCGAGGTCGTCAATAAGGACCTCAGCGACGGGTGGGGCTATGTCTACAACGCGTTCCTGACGGTCGCGATGGTTGATGGCGAGAGCCGCTATCAAGACGCCGTTGTGAAAGCGTTATCGAACCTGCACAAGTACATGACCTATCCGTGGGAGAAGGGCAGCGCCGACGACCTGGCCGACCCGCTCGAAAGTGCGATCAACCTGATCGCCAGAATCCCCGCAGATGCGGCGGTCAAGTGGATCGACACGCGGATCAACACGCTCTTTGAGCGGCAGCGAGACGACGGCATCGCCGAAGGCTGGCACGGCGACGGGAACCTTACCCGTACGTGTCTGATGTACGCCTTGTGGAAGACACAGGGCATCACAGTTGCACCTTGGCGAGAGGATATTCGGCTCGGAGCGGTGCGCGAAGCCGATGGTTCGATCCGCATCTGGCTTGAAACCGGCTCGCCCTGGAAAGGACATCTGCGGTTCGACCGGCCGCGGCACAAGGACTACTTCAAAATGCCGCTGGACTATCCGCGGATCAACCAATGGCCCGAGTGGTTCACGGTCAACTCGTCTGGCCGGTACAAGGTGACTCGCGAAGGCGCCGCCACGGAGACGGTCAGCGGAAAGGACCTGCTGAATTACCCATTGACACGCGATGCCGACAAGCCGATCAAGCTGATCGTGACGCCGCACCCGGAGGTCAACTACGACGAGGCCAAGGTCGGCAAATACACCCTTCCCGACCCACTGATCATGCGGAATGGCGAGAAGGTGACCGATGCCGCGATGTGGAAGAACGAGCGGCGGCCTGAAATCCTCGATCTGTTCCGCACGCACGTCTATGGCCGGTCGCCGGGCAAGCCGAAAGAGATGACATTCAAGGTTTTCGACAATGAGGCAAAGGCGCTTGACGGCACGGCAACCCGCAAGCAGGTGACCGTTTATTTCACCGGCAAGCGGGATGGCCCCTCGATGGACATCCTGATGTACCTGCCGAACGAGGCACCCAAGCCGGCTCCTTTGTTCCTCCTCCTGAACTTCTCGGGCAACCAGGGTATTCACTCGGACCCGGCGATCCGGCTCACGACCAGTTGGGCAGCGGACCACAGACCCGGTGTCGTCAACAACCGGGTGACCGAAGCCTCGCGAGCGGACCAGGGATCACGATCTCCGGTCGAGAAGATGATCAAAAGAGGGTACGGCCTGGCCACGATCTACTACGGAGACATCGACCCTGACTTTCACGACGGCTTCAAGAACGGCGTGCATGCGGCGTTCGATCCACCTGAAGGACGCAAGCCGGACTCATGGGGTGCGATCGGAGCCTGGGCTTGGGGCCTGAGCCGGGCCATGGATTACCTGGAGACCGATCGCGATGTCGATGCGAAACGTGTATCAGTGCTCGGCCACTCGCGACTGGGCAAGACCGCGCTGTGGGCCGGCGCACAAGATGAGCGGTTCGCGATTGTCATTTCGAACAACTCGGGTTGCGGCGGTGCGGCCATCGAGCGACGATGGTTCGGCGAAACGGTCGAGATGATCAACAATCGCTTCCCGCACTGGTTCTGCGAGAACTTCAGGAAGTACAACGGGCGCGAGGCCGAGTTGCCCGTCGATACGCACATGCTCATCGCATTGATGGCCCCGCGGCCGGTTTACGTGGCCAGTGCCTTCGAAGACCGCTGGGCCGATCCGAAAGGCGAGTTCCTGGGGGCCAAGGGCGCTGATCCGGTGTACCGATTGTTGGGCTTGGAGGGTCTGCCTGCAAAGGAGATGCCGCCGGTAGACCATCCGGTGATGGGAACCATCGGCTATCACGTCCGCACGGGTAAGCACGACCTCACCGAATACGACTGGCAGCGGTACATGGATTTCGCTGACAAGCACCTGAAGTAGGGCACGGTCGGGGCCGCCACAGGCGGCGCAGACCTGCCGATCCCCTGCTTGTTGACCGTGCTCTGCTCAGAAGCTGGTGGCCAGCAAGAAGGCGGGTCTCGGTCGCCTTGGCGACCTCGACGCTGCCCTACCATGTGGTCCGGGTGGTTTCCACACACG
>CAZTQK010000407.1:0-5664 GCA_964615635.1 uncultured Planctomycetales bacterium | reverse complement strand
TTGTCCTCGGCGGCCCGTTGGGCTCGTTGCTGCTCAAGGCCAGCGATATGCTCCTCGCCGTTGCGGATCCGGCCGCGGAGCTGGTCCGCGTGGCCGCGGGCCTCCTGGTTGGCCTTGATGATGCCGGCGGCCTCGGTCTGCCGGCCGATGATGGTGGCCAAGTCGGCTTCAGCGTCGGGGGCGTCGATCTCCGGCAGCCCGGCAAGCTGGGCCTCCGCGGCCTTCAACTCTCGGTTGGTGATGGTCCGCTCGTTGAAGGCTGCATCTCGGCGGGCGTCGAGGTCAGCCAGGTCGATCCCGGCCAGGTTCTTCAAGGTGGTGGCCTGGTTGTTCGGGTGAAGCCGGACGAACGCCAGCGGGTCAAAGCTCAGCTCTCCGACCAGTTCATCGAGCAGCTTCTGCGGGGTCGGGTATCTCGCTCCGTCGGGCGACTCGACGGCCAGGGCGGTTCCGCCGTTGGCGCTCCACGTGCGGCGTACGGTTTTCCCATCGTCCAGCTTCAGGACCACTTCGGCCCGCTCGGCCCCCCGGCGCACAGGTTTCTCGGGCTGGGTTCCCTTGCCGGCCAGGGCGTACTGGATGGAATCTAGTACGCTGCTCTTGCCTTGGCCGTTTCTGCCGGACAAGGTGACGACTCGGCCTTCGGGTGTGATTCGGACGGCTCGAAGGCGTTTCACGTTCTCAGCTCGCAGTTCGACGATATGCATCGCTGGTCTCCTTTCGTGTTCCCTTGGTCGGTCATACGGTTGCTGATCCTCTATCTTCTGGCCTCCGCCAGCTTCCCAACATGACCAGTTTGACAAGCGGCCCGGTCATGCGGTGACCCCCGATACCGACATCACCGACGCTACCGACGCCATTTTCCGTAACTTCGATTTGCTTTTTTCATAGGGGGGTTTATGCGAAATCGTGTCGGTAATGTCGGTCATGTCGGTCTTTGCCTATCTTAACAGCCCAATTCCGTGCCAAACGCGGGTTGAATCCGCCCCTACACGCCCTTCAATGACCCCCATCGACCGGAGCCGTTCCGCCCATCGGCGAGGCGATAGCGTCGCCCGCAAACCTTGCTCGGCAGCGAAGGCCAAGTATGCGGCCCGCAACTCCCCAGCCCCGGCTTGATAGCCAGCCCCGGTAATGCAACGGTCCGCGATGAAGTCGCCCAAGGGGTTCTGGTCCTCCCGGTATTGCTCCGTCGCCCGACGGATCGCGTCGGGGACCTCCAGGCCCACGTCTCGCCAGTTCTGACACCCATCGACGATCCAGCGGAGGACGGCCGCCTGAATGGCCGGGTCGCTCTTGAGCCGCAACTTAAGCCCAGGGTCGCGACGGTCTTCGGGAATGACGTGCTCGAACGGTATCCGCACCATCCGACGCCACAAGGCGTCGTCGAGGTCATCAACAAGCGGGGCGTGGTTCGCCACGAGCCAGAGGGTGAATTTTGGGGTGAACTCGAAGCCCTCGCGGTACAGAAACCGAGCACGGACCGTGTCCCCGCCGGTCAGCATCTTGACCAGCCCTTGAGCCAGGTGCCGGCCGTCGGACACTTCGACCGACGCGACGAGGCGGGAGCCGTCCAGAGCAGCCACGTCGTTACGCGGCCCGGTGCTGCGGTTCTCCAAAAACGTCTCGAAGTCGGCGGTTGTGGCGTAGTCGCCGAGAACCGTCTTGACGGCCTCGATAAAGCTACTCTTCCCCGTTGCCCCGTGCCCATGAATGAAGAACAGCTTCTCTTCGCTGGTCAGGCCGGTTGCTGAATAGCCGGCGGCCCGTTGTAGAAAAGCTTGTGTCTCGCCGTCACCGTCGGTGACGGTGGCCAGGAACTGGTCCCACACCGCGTGGTGTGCGTCGGGATTGTAGTCAACCGGGGCAAGGCGGGTGATGTAGTCGTCTTGTCGGTGCGGCCGGAGTTCGCCGGATCGGAGGTCTATCGTGCCGTTGAGGCAGTTCAGGAGCCAGTCATCGGCGTCCAGCTCGCGAGGTGTGATCCGCAACTCAGGCTTGGCCACCTCGATCATCGCGGTCAAGCGTTCTCTCCGTTGTGAGCATGCGGCCCACTTGCCAAGGGCCTCGTTGCCGTCGGCAGCTTTGGCTTCATCGAAAATGGATAGGGCGACTCGCTTTGCCCGACTCGCTATTTCTCCTCCGGCGTCGCAGGGCCATCGGCAGGCGTCCCAGACGTACCACTGGTCGCGTTCGTAGCAGTACCTCACGCGGTCGCGTTCGCGGACGGCGAACCGGGCAGCGTTGCCCACGTCGGTGCACAGGCGGGCCTGTTGGTTCAACGTCATATCCGCCGCCGATGCCTCGGGTTGCTGCACAGCCCATTGCCAGGTTCTTTCGAAGTAGTCGGGTCGATCCGCAAACTTAGAATGTGGGGTCACGAGAGCACGAACAGCCTCCTGATCGCATCCCGCCTTAACGAGCTTGAGTATCACTACACAATCACGCGTTGACCTATCCGTGACGTTCAGCGACAGTTGTTCAACCGCCCACTTCGCGAGCTTGTCAGGGACGGCTTTCCCGGCAGTGGTCTGACGCGGCGGGGAGGGTTTTGATCGCCTGAAGAACGACGCGAAGAAGCTATTCAGGTGCTCCTGATTCGCGACGATCTTATCGTATCCGTTGAGCGTACGGCCGGTCACGCAAAAGTACTTTCTCTCCTGAAAAACTGCGATTTCCGGGTTCTTCTTGGCCATCGCCCCCCAAGGTGTGCTCGTTGTGGTGCGGTTTTCTTCGACGCGGCCTCGAAGCCACAGCTTTACCCCGGTTCCACTCGGGGAGATCTCAGTGTACGTACCGAATCGCGTGATGATGGCTTCAGCAGCAGGTGCCAGCTTTCCATCGCACAGACAAGCGTCCAGGTCGATGCCTACGTAGCCGCCCTCCGGGGCGAACACGAAGCCAATGCCGGAGTAGTCGCCGTATCCGAAGACCTCTTTTACCTTCTCAAAGGTTTCCCAGGTTGCGGGGTTCGTCGATGAAGCCAGGCCACCTCGGACGGCGTAAGGTATCTTGTCGATCTTGGAGGAATCTTTCTTGCCAGGCTCATATCGCCAGAGGATCCATTGCCGGAGCTTCCTGAGTTCCTCGGGGATGTTCTCAAAATCGACGTTGACGGCGGGGGTCATCGGGCGGGCCTCCCAGTTTTGGTGATTCGCGGGCTCGTCCCGATAGTGCGCCAGATCACCGCGCAGATGTGGCACGCAGGGATGACGCCCGGGGTGAGTCGATAGACAAGCCCGGTGATGCGTCGGCCGCAGAACCCGCAAACTCGCTTCACCTGATCCATTCGCGGGCCTCCGTCATGGGTTGTCTTCGTCGGCGTGGTTGCCGGGGAGCGGGAGCCGATGACCGTCTACGGGCGAACTCCGCGACAGCCTCCTCAGTGATTCGCCATCTGGGCCGGCCGGCCGGTCGGGTCGCACAGTTGATTGCGGTCAGTTCGCCGGAGGTGATCCAGGAAAGAATCTTATGTACATCCACGCCAAGCCGGCGTGCCAAAACAGGCGGCGTCAGGCAATCATTCATGGGGCACCACCTCACCCGCGCCCGCGCGGGCAAGCAAATGCTGTTGTGCGGCCTCAAGCGAGAAGAGCAGTCTTCTTCCGATACGTAGGCAAGGCAGGCGTCCCGCAATTGCCTCTCGCCGAAGCCATTCACAAGGAAGTCTTGTTTCGCGTGCCAGCCTCCGGAGGTTTACGAGTTCAGCTTGCATGCTGAAACTGTACACCGCGCGGTGGGGCGCTATGTGGGTTATTTGGTGGGTGATTTAGGGGGAATCGAAGATTTCTGTTTGACGCACAATCGATGGGTTCCTTTACGCAACCCTGTGACAATCAAGGTGTTCCAGGCCGGATGGCCTTTGAAGACGTCGCGGAGTCGTTTCGCTTGGGAATCGGCCGACTCAAGCAGCGTATCGTCGCCGACGTCTGGCGTTCCGTTTGTGCAGGCATGGTAAAGCTGCTTGATGCAGGCGGCTTGGTTTGGCGTGAAACTGAAATCCCGCTCACACCATCGGACGGAGCGAAAATCGTCAGAATGGGCGATACTGTTTTCGGCAGCCGCAGGTGTACCCAGCCACTCATCAAGGATGGCAAGTGTAGCTTGCAGTTTCTGTTCCGTAACCTCGCCGTCTTGATTGGAGCCCCACGCCAGCCTCGCGCCCTCCTGGCCGTCGGGTCGGTGAAGTTGAATACTATGCCTACTGACTAGTTTCGGCCTGGCATCGAACCGGTAGAGCACCGCGATTGGAGCGGGGCGGCGGGCCTTCTCGGCGGCCCACTGGATTTGGGAAATAAGATCGTCGGCTATCTTCAGGCCATCATAAAGGCCGTTTAACCTGAGAACCTCGGTCAGTTTTCCAACTAGTTCGTGAAGTTCGCTTGACATGACATCTATCCTTTCGGGCGGGCCGGCCCGGCTGGCGTTCTGGCGATAGATGTTCCAGTCGGCCAGCCGGACCGCTTGGCCGGGAGCTACCCGGCCGTCCCGCGTTCATTCTACTGGCCGTTTAGTCGGTTTATCCACAACCTCCGCGGGTTCTGGCTTGGAGAATAACCAATGCCGGACGTGATCCGTGATCCGCCGGAGGCGTGCATCTTCGCGTCCATCTCGCAACCACTCCCGGTAGACACCCGCCATTGTGTTGTCCACGTGCCCCATGATCCGGTTCATTGCGGCCTGGTCGCCGAGCTCGCCCCCGATGGTCTCGCAGAGGTGCCTGAGGGCGTAGAAATTGACGCCAGCCCGCTCGATCTTGCGCTTCTTCAACAGCTTGGTGAATTCGAGTGTGACGGCGCTCACGTTGCCCGTCGAACGGTAACGAACCCACGGGCGACCATACTTGGTAATGAATAGCAGCCCCTCGTGATCAGGGTCTTTTGGGGCTAGCCGAGTCTTCAGAACAGCCCGGAGGCGTTTCACGGTCTCGGGCCACAATGTGGCTCGCCTCTCCGTGGCCGTCTTCGACCGCGGGTAGTCGAGGATGCCCCGCTCGAGGTCCACCGCGCCGACTGGCAAACCGGAGCAATCCGAGGGACCCAGGCCGGCGTTGAGGCCCAACAGGATCATCGCCTTCATCGGCGGCGTGGCGATCTTCAACAACCGGAGCACTTCTTCCCGGGAGAAGATGCGTTGAGGTCTGGCTTGGCGGGCTCGCCGGAAGGCAGCCTTACCCGGCCGGCGGAACTCCTGCCCGAACTTCACCGGGCGGTCGATCAAGTCGGAGTCCCAGAGCCACTTGAAGAAACTCCTGATCCTCTGCACGTGCGTGCCCATGGCATCCGGCCCGCGTCCTTGTCCGAGCAGCCCCCGGAGCTGGGTGAAGTCCGCAGGCCGGAGACTCAAGACGGGGCGTGTCTTCCCGAACGTGTCCGCCATAATCTGAAGCGACTTGCGGCATTCATCCCAATGCCTAAAAGTGATCTCTCGGGTATCAACCAGGTGTCTACGGGCCTCGAGGTAGCGGTTTGCGGCATTTTTCAGCGTCAGCCCGTCGCCTGGCGCATGGGGAGTCCGGCCGGCGATCAAATCGTCTTTCTGAGCCAACCAGAGGCTCAAGGCCTTCTGTCCGTCGGGGTCGGCCGTCACGGAGCCGAAGTAAACCATCTTGCCGCGGACCTTCTTGGCCCAACGATTGGTTTGGTGGGGGAATAGCGGGAGGGC
>CAZTQK010000406.1:0-5705 GCA_964615635.1 uncultured Planctomycetales bacterium | reverse complement strand
GTGCTTGGGCTCGGCGATCTCGATTTTGGGCCTGCCACCGCTCGTTGCTGCCGGCGGGGTGACGCCGGGTGCTTGCTGAGCCTGAACCGCCGGTGTGTCGGCCAGTGCCACGACCACGAGGGCCGAGATCGCCGCCGATACCCGAAATGATGTCTGCATGTTCACCTGTCCTTCATTCGAAACACATTCGTTGTTCGTCTCTGCCCTGACGAAGAAGATGCTCCGCGGGCGCGATTCCGACCATTATAGCGGCATCCCCGAAACAGGAAACGCGTTCGTGACCGGCTGTCCGATAACTGGTAGGATTCTTGTCAGGTGGATGCCCCACTCTGTCGGGCCAGAGCCTATGAACCAGAGCCATCCGAGCTGTCAACCCTTTGACGCGGTCCTGATCGTTTCGTTTGGCGGGCCGCAGGGGCCTCAGGACGTCCGTCCCTTCCTGGAGAACATTCTTCGCGGCCGGCCGGCTCCGCCGGGACGAATCGAGGCGGTCGTCGCCAACTACATGCGATACAACGGGATATCACCGATCACCGAGATCACCCGGCGCCAGGCGGCCGGTGTGCGTCAACGTCTGGCAGACGCGGGCATCGAACTGCCCGTGTGCGTCGGCATGCGGAACTGGCACCCATATCTGGCCGACGTCATGGCCGAGATGAGCCGGGTGGGGCTTCGCCGGGCGATCGGCTTCATCACCGCCGCCCATCATTCGTACGCGAGTTGCGGGCAGTACAAGGAGAACGTCCGCGAGGCCCGCCGGCGTCTTACGGAACAAGGCCTGCCCGACGTCGAAGTCACATATGTGGAGAGCTGGTTCGACCATCCCGGTTTCATCGGCACTCTGGCTCAGCACGTCCGGGTGGCAATCGAGAGGCTTGAACCGCCGTTGCGGCACAAGGCGCGCATCGTTTTCACAGCCCATAGTATTCCCGTTTCAATGGCCGAAAGTTGCCGTTATCGCGAGCAGTTGCAGACCACGGCTCGAATGGTCGCCGAGGCTCTTGGCCGCACGGACTGGGCGCTGGTCTACCAGAGCCGCAGCGGCCGTCCGCAGGACCCGTGGCTCGGACCCGACATCAACGAATATCTGAACACCGAGCACGAGAAGGGACTCGAAGCAGTGGTGGTCTCGCCGATCGGCTTCATCTGTGACCACATTGAGGTATTATGCGACCTGGACCTGAAGGTCGGCGACCTGTGCCGCGGGATCGGCCTGCCCATGGCTCGGGCGGAAACCGTCAATGACGATCCCATGTTCCTTGATATGATGGCCGAGGTCATCTCGCGGACTGCGGCCCGCTATGCGCGTTTTCAGCCGTTGCCTGTTACCTCTCGTTGAACCGGTGGCCTGCGTGCCGGCGATTCTCTCAGCTCGGGGGCTCGATGAACCTTGTGAAGCCGCCGGCTTGGCGGGCCGGGCCGAGAGCTGCTTCTTTGTGGGAACCTTTCACCCCTCTGGGCGTCTAAGACTCTTGGGCGCGGGCAGGCGGCTGCCGATAGGATCTGACCCCACCCCTCAAGTGGAGAAATGTGAATATGAGCACGTCGAGAGAACGGTTCCAGAGGTCTGGCATGGGCAGAGTTGGTTCCTGGAGTGTCATGGTCGTCGCGGGGGCCCTGCTGGCGGTGGGGTTCTCGGTTGGGGCGCAAACTCAGCCGGCATCCTCGCCTGCCGAGATCGAGGCTGCCGCTCTTCGCGAGAAGCAGCACTGGACCGAGGCCCGGGCCGCTTACGACAAGACCCGTGACGCCCACGAGGACTGGCGATCGGCCGCCGTTCGCGAGGCCGTCGAAGGGGCCATCAACTGTTCGCTCAAGCTCCAGCAATGGGACGACGCCATCAGTCGGGCCGAGCAGTTCATCTCACGAACCAAGGGCTCGCTCGAGGAAGCCGTCGGCGAGCGGTTTCTGGCGAGCCTGTACATGACCGTTCCGCACCACGGCACCAAGCGAGGCTCGACCTACCTCCGCGGCCAGTACACTCAAGGCGTCCACGTGTCTTCATGGCGTAAGGATCGCCGGGAGGCCATCAATCGCTACGAACGATCTCGCGAGCTACTTCTTGCGCTATTGGGCAAGCTTGGCACTGATGGAAATCCTGATGCGACCAAACAGCTCCGACTGATCGAGGCGGAAAGGATCGGGGTGGATTTCGACCTGGCTGCCGTTCTGGCTAAGCGCAGCGAATACCGCTGGAGCCAGTGGGGCTGGGTGGGTTGGTGGTGGGACAGCGGCTGGGCCGATGAGGAGGACTCCGAGGCGGTCGAAGAGGCCGACTACGAGGAGCCTCGCTGGTGGGGTCGTTATCAGGAACAGGAGCCTCCCACCGGTATCCCGCTTGGACCGGACGGGAAACCGCAGTTCCTGGTCACGCCGAAGGAGTATTCCACGCAGCTCGGCGATGGGTTGAAGATCCGCTTCCTGCTCGATGAAGTCCAACGATTGGATTCGAGCGAAAACCGCGACGACGCCGCCCGGGCTCTCATGCGCTGGGCCATGATTGCCCGTTCACTGTATGGTCCGGAGACGGCCAACCAGTGGACCAGCACCCAGGTTCAACGCGACCGGTTGGGACGGCCGTTACCGGATGACCGGCAAACGGACGCGCCCACCAAGAAGGTGTGGGAACTGGAGGATGACGAGGCGATCACCATCGCCGGCGGCCGATTGCGCCTCGTCTCACTACCCGCGTCGGAGAGCCCGATCACGCTGCTGCGGCTGCTGGAGGAGCAATACCCCAAGAGCGGTGTCCGCCCCGAGGCCCAGTACGCCCTGGCGCTCTACTACCAGACCCGACAGCAGTTCCCGCAGGCGCTGCGCGAGTACAAGAAGCTCATCGAGCGGTACCCCGAACACGATCGCGCAAAGCACGCCAGCACGCAGATTGCTCGGATCGAGCAGGCCGACGTCATGCTCGGGACAACCGGCATCCAGCTCCCGGGTGAACGGCCGAAGCTGTCCTTCAGCTATCGAAATGCCGACCAGCTCGATTTCGTCGCCACTCAGATCGACCTGTTGAAGTACGTCCAGGAGCGTTTCGAAGACGCCAAGGAGAACTGGTGGGACGCGCAGAACGTGGGGTATCACTTGTTTCAGAACGACCGGTACCGACCGTACCTGGGAAAGGAGGCTGCCCGCTGGTCGGCGACGGTACCTCGGCCGGACGGTAATCGCGTCAGCGAAGGCACCACGGAGGTGCCCCTGACCGAGCCCGGAGCATATGTCGTCGAGGTGCGGGCGGATGGTTCTGCCGTGCCTTCGCGAATCCTCCTGCTCGTGTCGGACATCGCCATCGTCAGGAAGAACTTGGTCAAGAAGGGCCTCATCTGCGTGGTCGATGCCCGGACCGGTCAGCCGTTGGCGGAGAAGGCTGTCCGCATTTACGAGCACTGGAGCCAACGCGACCAAGGGGCGCAGAAGTACGTGCAGCACTGCGATTCCGTTGTGCTGACGACCAATCAGGACGGGGTTATCGAATACGTCCGCAGGCACACCGGCGACAACATTTCGTCGCATGGCCCGATTGAGGCGGTCGTTGCCGGCGAGGGCGGGCGGATGGCGTTTTCGTTCTTCCAGAATTGGCAGGAATGGGATCCCGGCCCGTATTGGGCGGAGGACGGCGAGCGCTATTACACAGTCACCGACCGGCCGGTCTACCGCCCAGGATCGACGGTGCGATTCCGCGTGTGGCTTCGCCAGTTGCACAACCGGGCGTATCAGCCCGCGGCGGCGGACCGCAGCGTCCACGTCGCAATCTACGACGCCAAGAACAACGAGGTCCAGGTGCTCAATCTTCAGACGGACAAGTTCGGCTGCGTGTCAGGGGAGTACAAACTGGGCGAAGAACCCCCGCTCGGCATCTATCATCTGCGCGTCAACGGCTACTCACCGGACGCGCGCCGTCACGCGGGTGGCCTGTTCCGTGTCGAGGAGTACAAGAAGCCCGAATTCGAGGTGAGCGTCAAGCCCGCCAAGACACAGGCGCGACTGGGCGAGAAGATCAAAGCTCGGATCGAAGGGCGATACTACTTCGGCGCACCCGTGGCCGGGGGCATAGTTGCGTACAAGGTTTACCGTGAGAACTACAACCACGTCTATTGGGGCCCGGGCGAGTACGACTGGCTCTACGGCAAGGGATACGGGCGGTACTACTACGCCTATCCGTGGCTGCCGTGGTGGGGACGCTGGGGCTGCTTGATCTGCTGGGACGGCTGGTGGCCTTCGCCCTATTGGGGCTTCAAGCCGTACTACTTCCCATGGGGCTACTACGGCGACACAGGAGGTGACTGGAGCCGCCGCTACGAAAGCGGCACCAGGAAAGCCCTGCGCGAACTGGTCGCTCAGGGCACTGCCCAACTCGCCGAGGACGGCTCGTACGAGATCGAAATTGACACCTCCAAGGCAAAACAGGAACTCGGCAATCGCGATCATCGCTATACGGTCGAGGCCGAGGTCCGCGACCAGAGCCGCCGCACCATCGAAGGCCAGGGCAGCGTGATCGTCACCCGCCAAGCCTTCTACGCCTTCGTCGAAGCAGACGGCGGATGGTACCGGCCTCAGAATGAGGCGTTCATGGAGGTTCGCACCCTGACGCCGGACAATGTACCGGTGGCGACAAAGGGCGAGGTGATCGTTTACCGCATCCGCTACGACGGCGCCGGCAATCGCGAGGTCAGCGAAGAGGTGGTCAAGCAGTGGAACGCAGAAACCGACGCCGAAGGTCGCCTGTCGTTCAAGTATCCGATCCCCGGCGAGGGCCAGTATCGCATCACCTTCAAGACGCAGGATTCGTGGGGCGAGGAGGTGCTGGGCAACGCGGTCTTTTGGGTGTCCGGTCCGAAGTTCGACGGCCGCGTCTATCGCTTCAACGACCTGGAGATCATCGCCGACAAGCGGACCTACAAGGTCGGCGAGACCGCGCACCTGCTGGTCAACGTCGCCGAGAACAACTCGCGCATTTTGTTCAGCGATGAGGTCTCTCGCGGCGTGCTGAGGAGCTACCGGTTCATCGATTTGCCCAGCCGTTCTACCGTGATCGACATCCCCGTCGAAGCGAAGCATGTACCCAACTTCTTTGTCGAGGCGACACTGGTTCGCAATGGCCGCGTCCATATGGAGAACCGGGAGCTGTTTGTCCCGCCGGTCAAGGGTCTGTTGAACGTGGAGGTGAAGACGGACAAGCCGCAGTATGAGCCCGGCGAGAAAGGCCGGGTTTCAGTTCAGGTGACCGATGCGGCCGGCGAGCCGGTGCAAGGGCAGGTCACGTTGACCACCTATGATGAATCGGTGACGTACATCCAGGACGAGTTCGGTCCGAACCCGAGCATCTTCTTCTATGGACAGAAACGCTACCACGATCCCTTCGTTGATACGTCGCTGAATGCGCAGTTCAGCCCCCACGGCCGGTTCGAACGGCCTGAGCACTACATCTACGACGGGCAGCCGCCCGAAGGCTGGCAAGGCTGGTGGGGACTCAAGGGAGCCTCCCTGTCATTGGGTCGGGAGGAGATGAGCGAAGGCAAGGAAGAAGCCGCGAAGGCCGGCGGTCTCATGATGGGCGGCATGGGTGGATATGGCGGTATGCTGCGATCGTCCGTCGCAGACTCTTCATTCGCTCGCTCGGCGAATGCGATGGCTGAA
Source organism: uncultured Planctomycetales bacterium (assembly GCA_964615635.1). GTDB lineage: Bacteria > Planctomycetota > Phycisphaerae > UBA1845 > PWPN01 > JAUCQB01. The sequence continues at coordinate 65 of CAZTQK010000406.1, read as the reverse complement.
GCAGCACCACACGGGGCGCGGATACTGGGGCAACCGGTCGCGGGCGTCGATGTTCTCTCGAAGCC
>CAZTQK010000405.1:0-5770 GCA_964615635.1 uncultured Planctomycetales bacterium | reverse complement strand
TTATGTGCCGGACCTAATAACGATTACCCAATTGATCGAGGAACTGCGTCGAAAGAAGACACAACTCGCAATCGTGGTTGACGAGTTCGGCGGCGTGGTCGGCCTGGTCACGGTAGACGACGTCGCGGAACTGATCGTGGGCGGACTCGGAACCGAGGATGAATCCGACCAAGAGCGGCTCTGGGTCCGGCTTGATGAACGACGCTATCGTGTTTCCGGCGGGATGAGCATCCACGACTGGTCCGACCAATTCGAGATGAGCCGCATGGATGAAGAGGTCGCCACGCTGGCCGGGTTGATTCTCGCGCGGCTGGGTCGAGTGCCGGCCGTTGGTGACAAGCTCCGTATGGGCAACCTGATCCTGACCATCGAGTCGCTCCGAGGGCGACGGATCGAATGGGTACTGCTGGAGTTGGCCGACGACGCGTCAGGCGCCGGGGGCACCGGCAAGAAGCCGGGAGGGGCTGCTCCATGACGATTCTGCTTGGCATGCTGGCGACTCTCGCAGCTCTGGCCGCCGCCGGTTTCTTCTCCGGCTCGGAGATGGGCCTCTATTGCATCAACCGCGTTCGTTTGCGGCTTCGGTCGGAACGGCCGGAGGCCACCGATGCCCGGGCACTGTCGAGCTTGGTCGCGCGCCTGGACGAAAGCGTCCTCGGGATCCTGCTCAGCCAGAACATAGCAAACTACCTCCTGACTGTGGCGGCAACCACACTCATGGTTAGCGGCCTGAGTCTCCAATCGGCCAGCATTGAATTCTACAGTGCGGCAGTCCTCTCCCCCCTCACATTCGTTTTTGGCGACGTGGTCCCGAAGAACTGGTTTCGGGCCGAAGCCGACCGTCTCATGTACCGTTCCGCCCGCTTCCTCAAGAGCGTTGTCACCCTGCTCCGAATGACGGGCATCCTGTGGGTCCTGAGCCGGCTCACGCGGGTCAGCGCGTGGCTCGCCGGTCGTGAGCAAGACAACCGGACGAGGGGTCCTCGCGGCGAAGTCCTCGGTCTGCTGAGAGAAGGGGCGGCGGAAGGCGCTCTCACGACTGAGCAGGCCGAGATCGTCGAGCGGGTGATGAATCTCTCGAGCGTCCGGGTCGGATCGATCATGATCCCACGACGCCGCGTGGCCGGTGTCCCGATCACCGCAAACCGCACGCAATTCCTCCGGGCGGTCCGCGGTCACAGTTACTCCCGGATGCCGGTCGTCGAGCGCGACGGCAAAACGGTCTCCGGCATCATCAGCGTCTGCGATGTGCTGGCCAATGACACGGAAGCGGGCATCCAGACCTTCATGCGTCGCCCCATCGTGCTCCAGGCCCAGGACTCTGCCGCCCGGGCCATCATCCAGCTTCGCAAAGCCAACGAAACCATGGCCATGGTCAACGACCCGCGGAGAGGATTCGTGGGAATCATCACACTCAAGGATGTGATCGAGGAGATCTTCGGCGAACTGCCGGCGTGAGGCATTCGTCGCCCGAACCGCGGTGAGTCGTCAGAAGCTGTCGGCGGCTGCTGTCCAACGGTTCGACTGAACGGGCACAGGGAAATGGGGAAGTGGTCGCGGCGGCTTGTTTGTCGGGCCGGCTGCAAGACGAAAAACACTGGCGGGCAAGCCGTCAGCGCCACCCGGCCGACTTCGAGGCCGGCAAAAACAGTCGAATGTGGCTTCGCCTAGAACGTCACCGTCAGTCCGCCATCAACGACCATCACCTGACCGGTCACGTAACTCGACTCCTTGGAGGCCAGGAATAGGATGGCCGAGGCGATCTCCTCGGGCCGTCCGGCGCGGGCCATCGGGATTTTGCGCGCCTCGACATAAAACCGCTTGAACCAGTCGCTCTCCAACTCATTCACCCCGTTGTAAAACGACATCGGCGTGTCCACAAAACCTGGAGCAACGGCATTGACGCGAATGTTGTGCGGGGCCAGCTCGACCGAGAGCGCTCGGCTGAACTGATTGACCGCCGCCTTTGCGGCCCCATATCCAGACGCCTGCGGTTCAGCCTGCGTGCCGTGGATACTGGTTACATTGACCAGCCGTCCGGCGGTCTTGTTAGCGATCATCACCTTGGCCGCCTCGCGACAGAAATGGAACGCGCCGACCACGATAATGTCGAAAATGTCCCGCCAAGCCTCGAAATCGGCATCCGGAAAATCTACCGGATACGCGACGGCGGCGTTGCTGACCACGATGTGAAGCCCGCCAAGCTTTGTCGCGGCGGCAATGGCTGCATCAACCGTGCTCTTATCGCGAACGTCGCCCGGCACGACAGCCATGCGATCCGCCCGCCCCGCGGCTCGGGCCGTCTCTTCCAGTTTCTCGCGCCGTCTGCCAACGAGCACAACCGAGGCCCCTTCTTTGACAAAGCGAAGGGCTGTGGCGGCACCGATTCCCGTGCCCGCACCCGTTACGATCGCTACTTCACCGTCCAGAAGACCCATGTAGGCAACTCCTATCTGACCGTCCCGTCCATGCCGATATGTTCGATGCGATCCCGCCCTGTGAATACCACAACGGCCGTCTCTGTCTCCGCCACCTGCCCCCCGGTCAAGTGTCGGCACCTGCCCGTCGTCGAGGCGGTGGCTAGATCACCGGGATACCCCGTCGCGGCCTCGGGAATGACCGTGTGCAGACCTCGCCATCCCCCATAGGTGCCGAAGAGCCACAGAGTATCGAAGAACTGCTTGTCGAAGACCAAGCCCAACCCGCTGCCCGTGGCGCGATCGAGGTGGGCCCACCAGCCCTCGTACAGTTGCGTGAGGTAGACCATCTCGAACTGAGGCACGTCCACCCCTGCCAGCATGCGACTCATGTCGAACAGCTTGCCGTCGCGGCCCGGTACCTGCGGCCAGTTGAATTCCAGCACTTCGTCGGCCAGCCGGCCCAGACCTGGGTAACCGATGACACCCTTTCCCGCAGGGATGATCAGCTCCGACTGCGGACCGACCGCCAGGGCCGGATGAATCGACCAGACGTAGTCGAAACCTTGGCGCCCCAGATGGGTCAACCGGTACCTCATGCGGACGACCGGCGATGACGCAACCAGAGTGATCCATCGCTCCATCCGCGTCGGTGTGACGAACCCTTCGGCCCGCAGGTGCAGCGTCAACTCGGTGCGGCTTTGCCGGACTTCCCAGTCGAAAGGCTGGGTCCAATACTCGCCGTGATCCGGGTAGAACTCGTGGTTGTGCTGCCCGGCCTGCCCATTGGGAAACAGCTCGTCCCAGCCGCCGCTGAAGTTGTCGTCGTAGTTCGTTCCGGCAGGCATGACCTTGGGCGAAATGCGAGGGTGCTGCCACAGGAAATCGCGGTCGGTCGGCTTATGGACCCAGTGGTAGATCTTGCCGCCCAGTTCCGGGAGCAGATCGATCCGGAGCACGTCGCTCTCGAACCGCAGCACCTCGCACTTGTGCAATCTCCAGTCTTTCTCAAGTCGAACGTAGCCCATGAGAACGTCTCCACCTGGATTGGACCTCAGATGATAACACGGTTACACTTCGGGCGGTATAGTCGGGTCCGAGCAGCGGAGACGCACCTGAATGCTCGCAAGCGGGTACCAACACGTCGACTACGCCATTATCATCGTCTACTTCGTCCTCACGCTGGCCATCGGCTTCTGGTCGGCTCGAAAAGCCAAGAGCGGATCCAAGGCGTTCTTTGTCGCCGAGAGGTCGCTGCCGTGGTGGGTGGTCGGCTTCACAATGGTCGCCGCAAGCATCAGCGCTGAGCAGATGCTCGGCGAGGTCGGATATGGCTTCGGGGCCGGCCTGGTGGTCTCCAACTGGGACCTGGGCGTCTATCCATCACTGGTACTGATGATCTTCGTGTTCCTGCCCCTGTATCTTCGCAGCGGAACGACCACCATCCCCGAATACCTTGAGAAACGGTACAACAAGACCACGCGCCTGCTCTTCGCCGGCTACACGGTCTTCAATAACGCTTGTGTGACGCTGGTCATGGTGCTGGCGTTGGGTGCCACGGCGATGAAGTATTTCCTGGGAATCAACCCGATCGTCGGGACGGCAATCCTCGCCGTCTTCACAGGCGTCTACACCGTCTACGGCGGCATGTCTTCAGTTGCCTGGACGGATACGTTTCAGTGCATCCTGCTTCTGGCCGGCGGACTCACGCTGTTCGGCGCGGGCCTCAACCAGGTGCCCGGTGGATGGTCTGGACTGATGGAGCGAATGCACGACACCGGTTCGGCGCATCTCATCCGGCCGCTCGACGACCCCTACGTGCCGTGGCCCGGCCTGATCCTGCTCATGCTCTCGACGAACGTCTGGTACTGCTGCACGAACCAGTTTTACGTGCAGTCTTGTCTGGGGGCCAAGGACGAGCGCCACGGCCGCATGGGTGTCCTCCTGACCGCGTTTCTCGGCCCGGTGCTGACGCTGTGCTTTGCCTTTCCCGGCTACCTCGCCAGCGACCTGCTGAACCAAGGCATCCTGCCGGCCCTGCCGTTGACCTCGGATGGTCAGCCCGATGCCAACGCCACCTACCCGCACCTCGTGCAGTTTCTGCTCGGGCCGGGTCTGCGAGGTTTTCTGGTCGCGGCCGTTCTGGGGGCAATCATGTCGAGCGTCAGCGCCATCGTGAACGCCACCGCCAGCGTGTATACCATCGACATCCATCAACGCTGGCTGCGGCCACACGCAAGCGAACGGGAACTGGTTCGCGTCGGCAGACTGGTCGGCTTCGTTACCCTGCTCATCGCCTTTCCGCTGACCCTGTTGGCGACCAGCTACCGCTACATCTTCACCTACTCTCAGAACGCCTGGTGCATCCTGGCCATTCCGATCATGCTGGCGTTCACTTTTGGGGCCTTGTGGCGGCGCGCGACTGCCAAGGCGGCGACCGCGACGTTCGTTCTGGCCGCACCCTTCGTCGCGGTTCCGTTCATCTGGGGCAACCCGGACGACAACTGGCTGCAACTGCCGCTCATACCGAGCAAGATTCATCTGTTCAACTTCGCGTTCGTGTTGTGGATCGCGGCAGCGGTCTTCATGGTTCTTGTCAGCCTGCTGACAAAGCCGGCCCCGGCTGAGGCTGTGTCACCTTACGTCTGGCGGCCGTCACTCAACCTGCCGTCACCCGAGGAACGCGCAAAGTATCGGTGGTATCAGACCGTCGCTTTCTGGGCGGTTATTGCCGCAATCATGTACCTGATCATCTACGCAAGATTCTGGTGAGGATCAACAATGCCCAAGACCATCGCTCTCCTGCCACTGTTCATGTTGCTGCCCGGCTGTTCCTGGTTCTCGGGCACGGCGTCCGACACGCAAGCTCCCGCCGCTTTCATGGGCTTGCCTCTCCTGCTCAATGAGGGCTTCGACAAACCCTCATCGCAATGGGAGCTGAGCGACCCGCCGGCGTGGGAGTTCACCCACGACGGCGACAAAACAGTCCTCGCCCTCGCCCGCAACAGCACCTACAAGCCGCCTTTCCGCTCGCCGACGGGGATGGCCGTGCTCAAAGACGTGACCGTGTCGGACTTCGTGCTTGACGCCTGGGTGCGATCGACCAAACCGGATTACCCCCACCGCGACATGTGCCTCTTCTTTGGCTACCAGGACCCGGCGAGATTCTACTACGCCCATTTCGGCCTGAAGTCGGATGACGCGTCCAACACCATCCACATCGTGAACAACGCCGACCGCCGTCCGATCGTCAAAACGCGGACCGACGGCACACCTTGGACCGAGGACTACCACCACGTCCGGGCAGTCCGCAAGGTCGACACCGGCAGAATCGAGGTATTCTTCGATGATAT
>CAZTQK010000404.1:0-5785 GCA_964615635.1 uncultured Planctomycetales bacterium | reverse complement strand
AGGTTGAGGATCTCGCCGTTGGAATCGTAGAAATGGCCGAGGATGTCGCCGACAAGGGCTCGGTTCGTTTCAGCTACCCGTCGAGACACTTCACCACCACCAGCGGCACGTGGGGCTACGCGCCGAAGAAGACCGGCGACTACAACTGGGGGGCGGCGAACCTCTTTGAGGCCGACGACCATGGCCCGGACTACATGAAAGGCCGCACACCCTGGCCGGCATCGCCGAACGACTGCAACGCGGTGTTCAACGAGTGTGCCGCTATGCTCCGCGACGCGTTCACCTACGCCCGCTCGTTGGGTATCAAGACGTGTGTTGGCACCGAGACGCCGTTGACCATCCCCAAGCCGCTGAAGGAAAAGCTCCAGGCGGAAGGAAAGAACGTCAGCAACCTGGCGGTCGTTCAGAAGCTCTACGAGGGCATGTTCAAGCGGATCGCGAAGGCCTATCCGATCGACTACTACTGGCTCTGGACCCCGGAAGGTTGGACGTGGTCCGGCGCAAAGGACGAAGAGGTCCGGGCGACGTTGAACGATCTGAAAGCCGCAGTGGACGCCATCCGCGAGTCGAAGGCCCCGTTTATGTTGGCCACCTGTGGCTGGGTGCTGGGCCCGCCGCAGGATCGGGCTCTCTTTGACAACGTGCTGCCCAAGGAAATGCCCATGAGCTGCATCAACCAGTTGGTGGGCAAGGCACCGGTCGAGCCGGGTTTTGCCAAGGTGAAAGGGCGACCGACGTGGGCGATTCCGTGGCTGGAGGACGACCCGGCCCTGGCTGCGCCCCAGCTCTGGGCGGGCCGGATGCGGCGAGACGCATTTGATGCTTTGCGATACGGCTGCAGCGGTCTGATGGGCATTCACTGGCGCACGCGCAACCTTGGGCCCAACATCTCGGCACTGGCCAAGGCGGCGTGGGACCAGAAAGGCTGGGGCGACGCGGCGACCGAACTGGTCGATCCACCGTGCCCGGAGGGAACCGTAGGCGGTCAGGTCGTGACCTATGCCAACAACTCCATCGCCGACACAGAGGATGATCTGCTTTACCAGTCGGTTCGGTACAACTTGTCGGCCTATCGCATCGCCGTGCCCAACGGCTCATACAACGTGACGCTCAAATTCTGCGAACCACACTATGCTGAAAAAGGCAAGCGTGTGTTCGGCGTCAAGCTGCAAGGCAAACCGGTGATCGATCGGCTCGATGTTTTCGAAAAGGTGGGGCAGAACCACCCCTTGGACTACACCTTCAGGGATGTCGCCGTGACCAACGGCCAACTGGTCATCGATTTCGTCTATCAGGTCGAGTTCCCCTGTATCGCCGCCATCGTAGTCGAGGGCGATGCCGCGACGCGCAGAATCAACTGCGGCGGCCCGGCGTACAAGGACTACGAAGCCGACCTGCAGACCTGTCCGACCGCCCCGAGGAACCTGCCGATCGGCGACTTCTATGCCGATTGGACACTTGCGCATTTCGGTCCCGACGCCGCTGAGCCGATCGCAAAGATCTTCGAGCGAATCGACGGCCATCTTCCCGAGCCGATCACCTGGATCGCAGGGCCTGGCGGCATCAGACCCGACGCCAGACCCTGGGAAAAGGTCGCGCAGGAATACGGATTCGTGAATGAGTTGGCCGCGCTGCGCCCGCAGGTCCGCGGCGCGGGCAACCTTGAGCGGTTCGACTACTGGCTGAACGGTTTTGTCTACCTGCGAACGGTCGCTCAGCTCAATTGCGTCTGGGCGACCTTCAACGAGGCGATGAAGAAAGCCGAGGCCGCCGCAACGCCCGAAGCCAAACGAGAACTGGCCCGCAGCAATGTTCTGCCCATCCGCCGCGAAATGATCCGGCTGACGGAAGAGGTCTATCGCCATCTGCTGTCGCACGTCAGCACGACCGGCGAACTGGGAACGGTTACCAACTGGGAACAGCACAACCTGCCCGGTTTGCTGATCGAGCCGGGCGAGAAGCTCGCGGGTCTGCTCGGCGAGCCGCTCCCGGCCGGCGCCATGCCGAGCAAGGATTACACCGGATCGCCGCGCCTGTTCGTACCGGTGGCCCGGACAAGTGTGTGCGAAGGCGAGCCTCTGCGTCTGAAGGCGATCGTCTTGTCGCAAGCTCAACCGCACGAAGTGATCCTTCTCCATCGGCGGCTCGGTGTGGGCGAGTTCACACGCTTGCCCATGAAGCGCGCCGGCCGCGGCGTATATCGTGCCGAACTGTCCCCGGATGCCCTGAAGGAAGGCGCCATCGAGTACCACGTCCAGGCCGGCAGCGGCGATACAGCCCTGCGCTGGCCCCCAACGGCACCGAAGCTCAACCACAGCGTGGTCGTAGTCCCGAAGTGAACAGGAGGAGTAGCAGGTAGGGCGGGCTTTGCCCGCCATGGGCTCCGGCTCTCGCTGGCCTCACCGCTGCGGTTTGTCGGCCGGTAGGGCGGGCTTTGCCTGCCGAAGCCACCAGGCCCGACACATGGTCGGCGCAGCGAGTCCCCTGTACAATGGCCACACCCGCTTCGGCAGCCCAGCCGGACAGAGTTGTGCGGGAAATGCCGGTTCACGCATGTTTACCCTTACGACACTGTTGATCATTGCTTCGGCGCTGATCCTTGCAGGCGTGATACTGCTCAAACTCGGCATTTGGCCTCGTCGGCGAGGATCCACGCCACATTGCGAGGCCTGCGGATACAATCTGACCGGTCTTGCCAGTTCGCGTTGCCCTGAATGCGGTTCGGACATCATCTCCGGCCGGATCGTCCACGGCGAGCGAGTGCGAAAGCCTCTTCTCACGGTGTTGGGATGCGTCCTCGTCATTTCGAGCTGGATTGTGGTCTCAACGTCCTTGTGGCGTGCAGATTGGTACCAGTATCGCCCAACTGCTTGGATCATGAAGGACGTGCAATCGCCCAGTCGGCCGACGGCTCGCCGGGCATGGTGGGAACTGGATCGCCGCATCAAGGCAGGCAGCCTTTCGACCCGGCAGCAGTCGAACCTGATCAGCCTGTGTCTCGGCGAGCAGCGAGCGGCATCTCCGGCCCCAATGCTCCAGGAGAAGCTCGACTACCTCGGCCAGTGCCATCTCGGCGGCGCACTGACCAAGGCCCAGGAGGATGCTTTCCTCGAGCGGATGGTGCAGCTCGTGCTTCGGGTCAGGCCGCGGGTGATCTCGGGTGACTGGGTCCCGTACGAGATTCTTACCCCGACCCGAGGGCCGGCTGGTAGTTACCGGATGCACTTGCTTGTCGAACCGATGTCTCTGGACGGCACCCCGCAGGACGATGCGTATTCGCCCTTGCGCGGCCAGGGCGGTTACCGCGAGGTGGCCGCGGCGGAACGTTACCTCATCGGCGGGTCCGTCCCGTGTCCATCGCTCGGCCGGCACACGCTGGGCTTCGCCGCCACCTCACGCATCTACGTGGGCTCTGCGGGCCAAGCGGGCGTGAGCAGGTTGTGCCATGAAAGGAAACTTCGGCTGGAAAAACCTTTCGAGGTGCTGCAGAGCCCGGCACCCGGGTGCATCATCATGGTGAGCGATCCATCTCTTGAGCCGATCTTGCGAACTAGCCTTCAACCAGGCGATTTCATCTGGACACGCTGGTTTCTCGACGGACAGGTCTCCTGTCAAGCCGCGCTGCCGGTCAACATCGCCTTTGACATTCTCGTCCGCATCTCGGGCGAGGAGTACGTCTTGGGTCCTACGTGTGCTGCGAAGGGTGATCGGCGCCTGACCTGGGGTCTCCGCCGCGACCTGTCCAGCCAGGGGTATCGAGGGCCCGCGCCGGAAAGCCTCGATGTGATCCTCCGCAGCAGCGAGAAGGCTGCCCGGGATACCGTCGATCTCTTCGAGATCTGGCAGGGCGAACTCGTCTACAAAGACGTTCCGGTTCAAGCCAAGTAGGAACGGGCTCTGCCCGCCACGGGCTCCGGCTTCCGCTGGCCTCACCGCGGCGATTCGCTTGCCCGGCGTAGCCTTGGCGAAGCTGGGTCCGCCGGCCCCAGCCAGAAATCGTCGATCGCCGAGGTGATGTGCGCGAATCCATCACGGTACGGCATGTTGACGACGAAGTTCACGTGCAGGTCGACGCGATCGGTGCCCTTGGGCGGCTGCAGGTGGAAACGGGGGTTGTAGGCCGTGTCGGCGTTCTGATCGTAGCGGCCGACGGCGCCCGGGCCTCTGGGCACCGGCCAATCAACTCGGAAGCCGTCGGCGCCGAGCCGCTCGTTCTCCTTGAGATACTCGACGACCAGTTCGACGTAGGTGCCGACGATACGGAGCTGGTTGGCCTTGCCGCCGTCCGCGATGTTCTGAATCCAGTTGAACATGAGCAGCAGCGGCGTGGCCGGTGGCAGGTCGTACTTGACGGACTGGCCGAAGGTGAACGCGTCCCTGGGCCAGCCGTCCAGGTAGGTGGTGTAACCGTAGGTCCATCGCGCCCCGTAGAAGGGACGATAGGTGCCGTGGTCGAAGTTCTCGCCATAGGCGTTGACGATGTCGCGAGGTTTCATTCCGCTGCGCGGAAAAGGCCACGCGGCCGGCTGCGTCCAGCCCTTGAGCTCGCCTTCGCGGACATCCATCTCGAAGTTGCCGTTCATCAGCATGTTCGGAGCGCCCAGGACGGCGAAGTGTGCGTTGTCGATGGCGACCTCCGTATTGTACTTGCTCGGCTGCGACGCGGAGGCCCAGGTTGAAGCCCAGACACGCATGCGGAATCCTTTTGTCCCGGCCGGCATGATGCCGAACCCCGACACCTGGACAAAGGTGTTGCGCTCGCCGAAGAAATCCTTGGTGACGGCGTGGTGTTCGATGGCCTTGCTCTCCTGCCAGGTCGAGGGGTCCGCGTTATCGAAGAAGAGGATCTCCCACCCGCCGACCTCATCCTTGCGGTCCGGGCCGTTGTCATCGTCGTTTCCGCTGCCGGCCAGCCAGATCCAGGCTTCGTAGTGCTGCTCGGCTCCAGTGAACAGGTCTGGCCGGGTGACATATTGGTCGAGAATGATTCGTCCCTTGTTCTGTTCCGGACCCATTCCATCGAAGCCAATCGTGCCCGGCGAGAACCCGAGAGGCCGTTCCCGAAGCATGTCGGCCGGTGCCTTCCAGGTCGCGGCGTTGAACTGGACCGAGCACTTGCCCATCGTGATCTCTCTCCAGGCGCTGTCCTCGCCGAGGACGTAGAAACCCTTGGGGTCAAGCCGGTAGGTCTCGAAGCCGGGGTCCTGCAACGCGTTTTGCCAGGCCGGAGCAAGGTGGTTGCAGGACAGAGCCACAGCCACCGCTGCAGTCAGATGGCGGGTGTTCATCCGTGATCTCCAATCGCGAGTCCTCGGTCAAGCGTCCAGTCCGGTTTCCTACGGCCGGGAGGGCGCACCCCGCAATACTACTGTGACTGAGTCCCGTCGGCCAACGGCCACGCCCGTGGTTCGAGGTACCGCGAACTCGATCGCGGGAGAGAGTCGGCGGATAACGTCACCGAAGTCGACCTCGCCCCCGCCTTTCCGGAACACCTCTTGTGTTACCACCGTACCAGAACACCCAGAGACACTGCGCTCTTTGAAAAGTGAAACCGTTCGAAGCAGTCGCTCGGCCGTCGGTGATCAGTCCTCAACCGGATGCAGAGTCTGCCCGACCCCGGCTGGCTGACTCCTGATTGCTGATAGCTTCTCCGCGCCAAACCAAGCCAAACTTGGGCTATCTGGTCAAGATGGAGAACTCGTGTCCTCGCGCCCAGCGCTCGCACTCCAGCCATTAGCCCCCGCTTGTCAAGCGAAAGAACTCCCTTGGCGAATCTTTCTTGGTC
>CAZTQK010000403.1:0-5799 GCA_964615635.1 uncultured Planctomycetales bacterium | reverse complement strand
TTCAGCCCTCTCGGTCATCTTGGCATAGACTAGGCCATCTCCCCAAGAGGCTTGTCCGCCGTCAGGTCAAGGGCTCGCGATCATGGCTCACCCGCATCAACGGCATGGCCGCTGTCCTTCCAGCGAGTCAAACGTGGCGCGGTCTTCTGTAGCCCCTATGCAACAGAGTCCGGGCGGTGAAGGGGCCTTTACTTCGTGGCAACTGGCGCTGGTCGTCAAGGGTGGCCGCTGCTGACGATGGCTTCGAGGTATTGCATGGGATTCTCGCTGTTGCTGGCGGCGGCAAAGAGATCGATCGCCCGCGACCAATCGCGCCCAACCAGTTCGAAGGCTTGTACGAAAAGTTCCTGGCTGCTGTTGTATCGACGGTCGACCACCAGGAACGCGTTATTCAAGAGATTCTCGCCATATGCCTCATAGTGCTCGGGGAAGTGCATCATCGGAAGAGCCTCTTCCGCGAACCGATCTCGCCAGCTTTCGAAAACCCCAACTCGCATTGCGATCTTCTCTTCCGATGAGATGTCAGTGTCGTAAAGGGCCTTCAGTTCGTCGATCAGCTCGTCTAGAAATAACCTGAAGGTGTCGTCATCCTCGTACGTCTCCATCGCCTCCTGGATCAGAGGCGAATCTTCCCCGAACTCGATGCCCAGGAATTCGACGGTCACTGTTCGGCCTACGAAAACAGCCAATGACTCACTGAACGTGATGTCTTCCATGGTCATCACCGTGTTGTGCGTCAGTTCATGGGCCACGGTGTCCGCCAAGTCGCCGTAGTCTCGATCCAGGAGTTGTGAGGTCACCGGGTCGGGCAGGATAGGAATCGCGAACGCGTCCACTTCGTAAACGAAGGTGTCGTATCCGGCGGCAATGAGTCGGGCTCTCTCTGCGAGGGCCTTGTCCCTGTCAAAGAAACCGAGGTAAGGCAAAGGGCCGGCCAACGGGAGATGCCAGATGTACGGTTCGAGAGCATCCTTTCGCGAACCGGTCAGGTTCCAGGCCAGCGGCTCGCCGTGCAGGTTGACGAAGGTGCGGAAGTTGTTGCCGATCTCAAGTCCCACAACATCCCGGCAGTAGTCGCGCGCCCGAAGAAGGAACGAAAGCTTGTCTTTCTGCTCCTGCGAGAGGGTGGGGTCGTTCAGGGCCGACTCGATCGGTGCTCTCCGGCCGAGGAAAGCCAACTCACCAAAGACCACCGACGGGATGTAGCCGAAGGGCCATCCCCCGCAGCCTGCGGTCAACGCAAGGACAACACTCATCAACCCAACCGATAGCCGGCGGGAAATCACGCGACACGCCATTCGAAGAACTCCCTCTACGGCGCCAAAACACGCTGATTATAGTGCACCACCACGTGGCGCGGGGTGCCGAACGCCGGCTCGATCATCACGACCACACCGTGTGCTGAAAGAAGATTCTGATGCCGATCAGGATCAGCACCAGGCCACCCATCACTTCCGCCGTTCTGCCGAATCGTCCTAACACCTTGTTGGCCAAAGTGATACCGACAGCACTGAAACCGCAGGCAACCACCCCGATGATCACCGAGGGCAGCCAGATGGTGACATTGAGAAACGCCGCGCTCAATCCGACGGCCAGGGCATCGATGCTGGTGGCCACCGACAGCGTGACCAGCAGCCACCCTCGCGTCGGGTCGGCCTGACTCCTGTGCCTGTCTTTCTCGAATGCCCCAAACAGCATCTTGCCGCCGATGAAGCTCAGCAGCCCGCAGGCCAGCCAGTGGTCCCAACCCGCGATGTATCCTGTCACTCGCGTACCAGCCCACCAACCGATCACTGGCATCATGAACTGGAACAGGCCAAAGTGCCACGCGATGCGGAAGACGTGCCTGGGTGTGACCTTGCCGATGACCAGGCCGGCCCCAATGGAAACCGCGAAGGCGTCCATCGCCAGCCCGACCGCCATTCCCCATATTGACAGCCATTCCAAGAGACCGTCCCCCGTGAGTTCTCATCCCAAAACCGCTGGCCGCACAATCCCACTCCGATTCCATAACACAGTCTCGGGCGAAGAAGGTCGCAAGGCAAGATCTTTCGGTCGTCGGGCACCCAATTGGGCGAGTGGCGATGAGGGGATGTTGGATCAGCCTGCCTAGTCAATCGATGACAGAATCCGCCAGACGATTTGGAGGTGGACTCCGATGCTGACGGTGACCGTTCCGTCATCGGCATGAAGTGGCTCACCCGTGCCGCTAATAAAGCCACCAAGACTCGACATAGCCGAGGTGAGTCTTGCGTCTCTGGATATGCGCAGACCGATGGTTTCGCCGCTGTCCAGGGGTAGATCTTCTATCTGCATCCAGAGCTGGCGGTGAGCCTCGATGTGGGCGGCTCGCTCGGCCCAGTCGCTTCGACTTGCCTCATCTGTCGTGTCTGACGGTGCCTTACCGGCCCCTTGGACCACCAGGAAACGGTCCGCCCAGTCAGGCCGTGCCGCTCCGGTCATCTTCTTGAACGGCGGGCTGTGCATGCTCGGAACGGGTGGGGCAACCGCGTAGCCTTCGGCGGTCAAGCTTTCGGAGGCAGCAAGCTCAACAGATCTCAGAAGCGTGGGCTGCTTGAGACCCTCGACAGCCTGACCTGCCTCCTGCAACAGCCTGAGCAATTCCGGTTGTGTCAGCTTGATGTCCACACGGCATACCCCTGTGGGCTCGAAAACGGGGTCCCCGACTGGCACGCGGTTGAGCAAGCTGCTCAAAGCGGCCCTCAGCTTCTTCTCCTGGTACAGGACGAATCCCAGCTCCCGGCCACCCGACACCCTGCAGTATCCTGTGCGGATGAGCATCGCTGCACGCGCATCTGCAGCCGCAGCTTTGCCGGCCAAACTCGTTTGCCAAAGGCTGCAGTGTCGCCAGCCCGGCTGCTCATTCCCAAGGCTGCTCAAGGCCGGGTATTGCCCGGTTGTCAGAACGGCGGGTGGGTTCGACCGTGCCCAAGTGATCGTCATTTCTGGCTGACCGTCGAGGCGTTTCAACTTCTGCTGAACAATGCTCGCCAGCGTGCTGTCCAGGGCTGAGATCGGCATCCAGGCGTCAACCTCGATCGGGCCTCTGGGATGCCAGTAAGGACGCCAGGATTGACATTTCTCTCGGATTGCCGACCGGAAGGCCAGCTCATCATCGGCAGAACGCGCCAGCACGGAGCGAAGTTCCTGTCCGCTGTTCAGTCGGAGTCGGCCAACCTCCTCGAACAAGCGTTGGAGTGAGTCGTCTGTGGCGCGGTCGCGATCGGCGACCACCTGGGTCGGTTGTGATTGCCCGTAGGTTGGTGTCGGTAGCGCAATGAACAACGCGGCGATGCTCAGCATCGCGCGCCGCAAGCGTGTGGCTTGTGATGTCTTCGGTCCAGATCGGTCGGCATGAATCCGTCGAGACATCGGATCTCTCACATACGTGCCCAGTGGGGACACGCGTATCCTGCCGGGGGCTTGGCAGACAGCCTGCTGGCCAGCCATTCGATAACCTGCAAGTCCTTCATCGGCAGAGACCTGCAGCCCCATGATCAGACTGGCTGTTTTGCCCGATCTGCTCGACGATGAGGCGTCTCCGCCTGACGATTTCCCGCCTGGTGCCGCAAGCTCACTCATTCAAGCAGCGCCAGCCAGTACAGGCATTTGACGCTGCATTGGATCCCCGCGCACGCAACAGGCGATTGAACACCAGCGTTGATATCAGCGATTTCGACCTGGCCGAAATGAGCGGCCGAGGCTGTCAGCTCCAGACTTTTAGTTTGATCATGACTTCCTGGTGGGTCTGCTCCTGCCCGATGTAGCCCGATCTCGGGGCACGACAGCCTGCACAGGTTCTAAGGGTTCTTGTTCTCTTCGTCCTCGTCCGGATCCATCTTCCATCGATCCGCCTCGTCGATGTCGTCGATTTCCCGTTCCATATGCCGGAACATCTTCTCCTGGAGCGGGGCCAATCGACGATACATGGCGACCGTTGCCTGATATGACTGAACCATCATGTCCAGCTTGATCAACTGCCATTTGACCAGGCATTCGGGTTCTTTGATGGTGCTGAACGGATCGCATTTGAAGCCGACCTGTCCTCCCGGGCCTCGGACGAAGAACTCGCACTCGCTGCATTGAATCATGATTAGCTCCCCGGTTCTGAATGCCCCCCGCCGACCGCCTCAGGCCGCCGATCGACAGCCATTATACCCCCGCAGACCTGAGGACCTGCAACTGCAGGGCCCTGCCCCGGTGTGCGACAGTCTGGGCGGGCTCTCGGGTCTCATTGTGGATGGCACACGCTGGTCGGAAGCCGCGGATTCTATCTATTGGCGCGATTTGTCCTCCAGGCTTCACCGGGGCTGCGTCATGAGAGGCCTCGGAAGGCCGGCAGCGAAACGGCCCGGTTGTCCTGCCCACGTCCTGTTCTGCGAAAGCAGCGGCTCAGCAGCATGCAAACCGGGGCGAACATCGCACCGGTAACGACGGTGTTAAGCACCAGGAGATAAGAAATCGGTCCCAGGCCGTTGAGCCAGGCGACGAATGGATGGCTGGCCGCGGGGACTGCGAAGAAAGCGTAGTTGACGTTCAGTGCCGGCGACCCGGCGACCCGGCTGGCGACGCTGAGCAGCAGGAAAAGCACCGAAGCGCCCGGTAGCGCGGCTTCTGAGAACAGGCCGTGCCGCCAGACGATCACGAACAGGAGCGGGGCAAGGTAGAAGTGATGGGCGGTGGCGATTCGGGTCCAGGTGTCCGTGGTCAGGATGTAGGTGGTGGCTCCCAGCGGGAACCAGCCGAGCACCAGTCCGGAGAGGCTGTCCACCAGCCAGAACGCGTGCGGCACAGCGATGGCGGTAAAGGCGGTTGCCACCAGGCGGGCGGACTGCGTGACCAGTCCGAGACCGGCCAGCAACAGACTCACGTGACACAGCCACAGAACTTCGCCCGGAGCATGCCTTAGCAGATTGATGACACTGAACACGTATGCGAAGTGCAACAGGAGCGCGGCCCCGATCCACCGTCCCAATCGGGCACCAATAGGTCGCATCGGTGGGAGCGTGTCGTCGACCACGATGTCCTCATCTTTCTGAGGGACGGGCCGAAATAGCCTCAACACGGAGCGGCTTCTATCATACACCGGCAGAGGTTTGGCGCCAAGCTATTGGCGAGAAAGATCTGCGGCGCTGCTGAGGCCGTCGCCCACACTCATTCCGTCCGCGCACCGTGATGTGCCGCTGCCTGTCACAGTCATCTCGGCTGCACCGTACAACCCGACTTGAGCCTCGTCGTGGGCGAGCGTGTTGAGGAAGGCGCCGTTCAGCATGTTGACAGAGCCGTAATGATCAGAAATCGGAACTTCAAGACGTTTGAAAGGAAAACGCCGCTCTTTGCAGCGCGTCATCGTGCGGCACCCTTCTTGCATTGGAGCCGGACGGTTCCTCGCTCCAGGCAGACGAAGGCCTTGAAATGAATCGAGGGGAATGCAGGAATCTCGTTCCGGTCCTATTGGAGCCTATTCGCGGGTCATCGGAACGAACCGTACGCCGGTGATGTGTCTGGTAGTCCGCTTGCCATCGGGGGTCTTCGTGACGACCACCAGTTCCTGAGATCCCCAGGTTGATCCGGTCGGAATGACGATCCGGCCGCCGGGCTTGAGCTGCTCCCAGAGCGGTGCGGGGATCTTCTCGGCAGCACAAGTCACAATGATCACGTCAAAAGGCGACTCCTCAGGCCAGCCTTTGTATCCGTCGCCGGTTCGGCACCGAATCGAGTTGTAGCCCTGTTCAATCAGGATCCGCTGAGCGTTCTGAGCCAAGGGGCGGATAATCT
>CAZTQK010000402.1:0-5832 GCA_964615635.1 uncultured Planctomycetales bacterium | reverse complement strand
GGCTCGGCGGCGCGAAAAAGACGGCAAAAAGTGCCTGACCCGCTGTCTTGCACGCCAAACACGTACAAATCGCTGGGCTATTCTCATTCGCCCCTGCGGGGCTTCGGTTGCAGGCCATTTGCTGGTGGCAGACAGTCGTTATCGAAGCGGCAGGCTCAGGGTTTTAACATTGATGCCTTTGCAGTAGACTGCTGGCATGGCTGGTCTGAGACGCAACAGGATCATGCTCAAGTGGTGCCCTTCACCAACTCGGCGAGCGCTCACGCTGTACGCTCTCGGGGTGTCGACGCTCATTGTTATCTCAAGGATCAGCGTGATTCCCTGGTCATGGCGCTACGTCGACGACATCTACCTTGATGTACTGCTCTGGCTTGTCTGTATGCCACCCATCATCCTCTTGTGGCTTGACCTGCGCCGCGTCTTCCCGCCGGGACATTGCCAGGAATGCGGGTATGACCTCGCCGGCAAGACCAGCGGCGTGTGCCCCGAGTGCGGGGAGACGATCAGCGAACGGCCTGCTCCGGAGCAGCGGTATTTCGGTCGGGCTCGACGGGTACGCACGTGCCGGGTGCTCAAATGGGCGGGACTGGTCTCCTGCCTTCTGATCGTCCAAGCGGGCGCAGTCGCGGCTTTCTGCGAGTTGACTCACACAACAGACAGGTCTTTTGTCAGTCTTGCTGGTGGGGAGCTTCTGCTCGTGTATTGCGAGGAAGGGCCCTGCAGAGGAGAGAACCTCGGTTGGGAGCTACGCCCCAACAGCGATCCTCGTTGGGGAGACTTCGAGTTGGTTATCGACGGTTTCTTTGACGAGAGTTGGCTTTCCCTGCCGCTCTGGATGCTCCTGGTCGTCATCGCCATTCCCACTGCCTTTCTTTTCTGGCTCGACCGCCACCGCATCCCGTCCGGCCGTTGCCAGACGTGCGGCTACGACCTGACCGGCAACGTGAGCGGGGTGTGCCCGGAGTGCGGGCAGATGGTCCCACCGCAACAGTCGGCTTGAACTGCTATTGGTTTTGAACCGCCAAGGCGCCGAGAAGACAAATGCATGCTTCACTCAAACCGGATTTGATGGATAGGTGATGAGATCATCTGAATTGTCGGGTTCGGTGCGAAGATGATTGAGCACAGAGATAACGAAGATCGCTTTCTCTGTTTCCTCTGTTGCCTCCTGTTCAAGACCCGGTTCCCGTTGGTGGTGGTTCGCCAGAGTCGTGAAGGCGGTCCGCTTGCCGGCGGTCGGGGTTCTGAACAAGCTGTCAGCAGTCAGCGGTCAGCAGTCAGGCAAGCATGGCCGTGGTACCATGGTGTCAGCGGTCAGCTCTCAACCATTCACTTCAGCGGGCAGAGCCCGCCTGCCGCTCCCTTACGGTCGCGGTTCTGGAAACGGCCCCTCCCTTACGGTCGGGGTTCTGGAAGCGGCCACTCCCTTACGGTCGGGGTTCTGAAAGAGGGCGACAACTCAACTCGCCTTCGCCGGGCTGACCGCGGTGAAGTTGAACATCTCGCGGTCGCTGTCGATTTCGACTGACTGGCCGTCGGTGAACTCGCCGGCCAGTAGGCGCCGGGCGAGCGGGTTCTCGATCTCCTTCTGGATCATCCGCTTGAGCGGCCGGGCGCCGTAGACGGGGTCGTACCCGTCGCGGGCCAGTTGGGCCTTGGCCGCATCGGTCAATCGCACAGTGATTCGGCGGCCGGCCAGGCGTTTGCGCAGCAGGTCAACCTGAATATCCACGATCCGGGCGAGGTCTTCCTGCGTGAGCCGATGGAAGATGATCGTCTCGTCGATGCGGTTCAGGAACTCCGGCCGGAAGTGCTGCTTCAGCTCCTCCCGCACGTGAGATTCGATTTCGATGTCGATGGCCTGGCTCTCGGCCATCTGCTGAATCATCGCCCCGGCGATGTTGCTGGTCATGACGATGATCGTGTTGCGGAAATCGATGGTACGGCCGTGGCCGTCGGTCAGGCGCCCGTCGTCGAGCACCTGCAGGAGCACGTTGAACACATCGGGGTGGGCTTTTTCGATCTCGTCGAACAAGATGACGCAGTACGGGCGCCGGTGGACGGCCTCGGTAAGCATGCCGCCTTCTTCATAGCCGACGTACCCCGGCGGCGCTCCGATCAGGCGGGCGACCGCATGCTGTTCCATGAACTCGCTCATATCGATGCGAACGAACGCGGCCTCATCGTCGAACAGGAACTCGGCCAATGCCTTGCACAATTCCGTTTTGCCCACGCCGGTCGGCCCGAGGAACAGGAACGAGCCCACCGGCCGGTTCGGGTCGCCGATGCCGGCGCGACTTCGCCGCACGGCGTCGCTGACCGCACGGATTGCCTCTTCCTGCCCCACAACCCGACACGCCAGCCGTTCCTCCATGTTGAGGAGCTTTTCTTTCTCACCCTCGAGCATTCGTGACACCGGCCCGCCCGTCCATTTGCTCACCACCTCGGCGATCTCTTCGGCCGTCACCTCTTCGTGGACCAGCATGTCGCCCTGCTCGTGGAGCCTGGCCATCTCCTCTTCCTGTTGCTTGATCTCCTGCTCCAGGTCGCGAATCTCGCCGTACTGGATGCGTGCCGCGCGTTCCCAGTCGCCCCGGCGCTGGGCGTCGGCCAGTTCAGTCTGTTTGGCGTCGAGTTGCTCCCTCAGCGACTTGGTCCGCTTGAGCATGCCGACTTCTTTCTCCCAACGGGCGGTCAGGGCCGTATTCTGCTCGTTGAGATCGGCCAGTTGCTTCTCGACCTGGTCGAGTTGCTTCTGTGAGGCCTTGTCCTTCTCCTTGCGAAGAGCCTCACGCTCGATTTCGAGCTGCATGGTCTTGCGCCGAATCTCGTCGAGTTCCGACGGCATCGAGTCGTTTTCGATCCGCAGCCGCGATGCCGCCTCGTCGACCAGGTCGATCGCTTTATCGGGCAGGAAGCGGTCGGAGATGTAGCGGTGCGACAGAGTCGCAGCGGCAACCAGCGCCGCGTCCTGGATACGCACGCCGTGGTGGGCGTCATATCTCGGCTTGAGCCCGCGTAGAATCGCAATGGTATCCTCGACAGTCGGCTCGCTAACGTACAGCGGTTGGAACCGGCGTTCCAGGGCGGCGTCTTTCTCGATGTGCTTGCGGTACTCATCGAGCGTGGTTGCCCCGATGCATCGCAGTTCGCCGCGGGCAAGTGCCGGCTTGAGCAGGTTGCCGGCGTCAATCGCGCCTTCGGCCCGGCCTGCACCCACGATGGTGTGCATCTCGTCGATGAACAGGATGACCTCGCCGTCGCTTTCCACAACCTCGCGGACCACGGCCTTGAGACGGTCCTCGAATTCGCCGCGGTACTTGGCCCCGGCGATTATCGCGCCCAGATCCAGGGCGATCACCCGCTTGTTCTTCAGGACGGCCGGCACGTCACCGTTGACCACGCGCAGCGCCAGGCCCTCGACAATGGCGGTCTTGCCCACGCCGGGCTCACCGATGAGCACGGGGTTGTTTTTCGTGCGGCGAGCCAGAACCTGCATGATTCGGCGAATTTCTTCATCGCGGCCGATGACCGGATCGATCTTGCCTTTGCGAGCCAGTTCGACGAGGTCGCGGCCATAGCGCTGCAAGGCCTGGTATGTATCCTCGGGGTTCTCACTGTCCACTCGCTGATGTCCGCGAACCTCCTTCATGGCCGAGAGGATCACCTCGCGTGTGGCACCGGCGATAGAGAGCACCTCCTTGGCCTGTGAATCCACATCAGCCAGAGCCAGCAGCAGGTGCTCGCATGAGACGTACTTGTCCTTGAGCCGATCGGCCTGCTTCTGAGCCTCGGCGAAGACTCTCTGCATCTCGGGGGCGGGCACAGTCTGGCCCCCGCTGACCCGAGGTCGTCGTGACAGTTCATTCTCGACGAGCTGCCGGACGCGGCCGACGTGAACGCCGGCCTTCTCCAGAATCGGGGCGACAACGCCCCCGCCGTTGGTGGCCCCCTCGTTCAGCAGGGCCAGCAACAGGTGCAGCGGCTCGAATTGGGCATGCCCCGCCTGGACGGCCCGCTCGTGGGCCGCTTGCAGGGCCTCTGCCGCTCGAACAGTGAACTGATCCTGACGCATGAACAAATACCTCCCGATGCAGCTTGTCCTGCCACCAGAAGACTGGGAATGCAAAGCCCGTACCAGGCAGAAAAGGGCCTGGAATCGCTGAAAACGCGGTTTTGGTGCGAGCGGTTTCGCCGCCTGCCAAATTGGCATGGCAGTCGGGGGTTCAGTGATGAGGAGCAAAGACTTGCGACGCCGGCGGCCGACTACATGCTGAGCATCGATAACCAACTCGTGGGCAGGCCCATGGACTCGTACACCCAGTTGCGGATGAATGAGGTCACAAAAGACCCGCTGGCGTAAAGAATGGCATTCTGAGCAAACGCGAACTCACCGGCAAACGCTCCTGGGTACAGGTCGGTGGGCAGAAGCCCTCGGCCATATTCGAGCACCCACACACCGGTCTCAGTCCGAAATTGTCGAGATTGGGCGGGGCCCAGCCAAGTGCTGTCGCCAGGCCCCAGAATCGGCGGATCGAGCTCGCCGGCCACGTATCCGGAGAGGTCACCGTACAACACGTAGTCGTACACATCGAAACCCGCGTTCGGACCCATCGACCACTGATTCCCGCTGGTGGCGCCGGCAACGAGGACGTACTCGTTGGCGTACAGGTAGAGAGCGGCAACCTGACCCGGCACGCCCGCGCCGCTGTTGAGCACCCAGGTCGGTTCGGTCGCAACGGGGTATCCTCGGGTCAGCAAGGCGTCATGAACCTGCTGCACCGCATCGTCTCCCGACGTCGCGGTGATCTGGCCGGCGATCTCTTCCAACTCGCCAGGATCGAACACGTAACCGCGCGGCAGCAGGCCACAGCCGGCCCCGAGCACGGACACTGAAAGCACAATCAGCCAACCGACACGTTTGCGACTGTTGAACACGTGATCCCCCATCCGGACGGTCAGTTCACCGTCCCAGGTCAGCAGGTCCCGCATGCTTGGAACACCTTCACTTGATGACCGGTCCCGCAGGGCGGGTCATCACGCCGGCCCGCGGCGTGCCGCGAGCAGGCAATTCGGCAGTCTTGATCTGACGAACGATGTAAACCGGTACGGGCATTGCCGCCGAACTCAGCTTGCGAGCCTCGGCTTTGATCTCAACGTACTTCTCCAGGTAGTTCGACGGATTGATCGAGCTGCCTTCGGGAACCTCGATGTACGCCAGGGTCTTGGCCGGCGTGACGCCAGGTTCGACCACTCGCCACCGTTTGGCCCGGCCGCCGGTGCCGTCGTAGATGCCGCTGACCCGAATCTCGCCGCGAACGTCAATCCAGTCCGTCGGGAACTGCGCAAGCCCCTTCTTGCGCAACTCCTCGAGCTTCGCCCGCTCGGCATCCGCCTGGCTGACCGCTTCGCCTCTGAGTTTCCGCATCTCCTCAAGGGCCTTTGCGGCCTCGGCCAGGCTGCGGATCTGCTTGATGCGCGTCTCGGCGTACAGTTTGGCCACCTCGTCCTCCGATTGGGCCGCCAACGGCTCGAGGTCCTTGATGAACTGCTCGAAATCACGCTGACTGGCGGGCTTGGCGGACTCGCCGTCAATACCAGCCTCGATCTTGGCGATGGCCGCACGATGCTGATCGTTCTTCGTGCTCAAGAGGTCCGGCTTGATCGGCTCCAGGCCGGTCGTCTTGATGACGTTCTCGGTCATGGAGGGCTCGCTGCCCTTCGGCGCAGGCTTCAGAGCCGGCTCTCGTGTCGGTCTGGTTGTCGCGGACCCGACCTGCGTGAGATTGAGCGCGCCGGGCGGAATACGCTCACCGCCTGTCGACTTGTCGG
>CAZTQK010000401.1:0-5845 GCA_964615635.1 uncultured Planctomycetales bacterium | reverse complement strand
GCAGCGTGTGACGTCAGCCGCTCATCGTGGAGATGCACCTGCATGGTCGGGGAGACTTTTCGTGCCCGAGAAGCCTTGCGGATGGCCTCTGCCAGTTGCTTCGAGAGGCGGGCCTGGGGGCCTTCGGTTCCGTCCATGTTCAGCGGCAGGCCGATCACGATCCCGCCGGCGTCGTACTCCTCGGCCACCTGAAGTATCGCCGAGGCGTTTTCGTCCGGGCTATCGCGCGTATTGATGACGCTCAGGGGCGAAACGACACCCGTATCCGGCTCGCTGATCGCCAGACCGATCCGCTTGGTTCCCAGATCAACGCCCAGATAGCGAATACCCATCATCCCCGCCGCCGCCGTTTCTACCCCAGTTCCCACCCCTTGCGCCGCGGCAGGTCGACGAACTTGTCGGCATCGCGGGTGTTGGTGATCTTCTGTCGCTTGGCGTCCCATTCGATCTTCTTGCCGCTGCGATAGGCCACATTTCCCAGCAGCACCGTCTGGGCGAGCGCGCCGCTATAGTCAAAATCGCAGGTCGTCTTCTCACCCGACTTGCAGGCCTCGAGCCATTCGAGGTGATGGCCGATCGACTCGGGGATGTACGGCTCCGGCCGCTTGTACTCGGCGAAGTTCTTTTCCGGCAGCAGGACGTGCTTGTCATACTCGGCCAGCAGCATGCCCTTCTCGCCGACGAACAGCACGCCGTCGCCCCATTGCGGGAGCTTGCCTTCCTGGAAGTAGTGGGGGCGCCGCTTGCCGTTGTACCAGGTGAGATTGACCGGCGGCATCTTGCCGCGAGCTGGATACTGGAACTTGACGATCAGCCAGATGGGGCAGCTTTCGGGGTGAACAGGCGGCCCCTCGGCCTCGACGGTCACCGGGTGGCGCAGATCCAGGGCCCAATGCGGCAGGTCCATGTAGTGGCAGGCCATGTCCGCCAATGTGCCGCCGCCAAAGTCCCACCAGCCGCGCCAGTCGGCCGGCAGATAGGCCGGATGGTAAGGCCGATACGGTGCCGGCCCCAGCCACAGGTCGTAGTGCAGGCCTTCAGGGATCGGCGGCGTTTCCGTGGGACGTTCCTTGCCGCCCCATTCGCGCTCCACCCACACGTGAACCTCACGCACCGCGCCGATGCCGCCCGACTGAATGACTTCGACCACCCGCCGATAGTTGTTGCGAGAGTGGATCTGGGTGCCCATCTGGGTGACCACCTTTGCTTTGGCGGCCGCTTCGCGCATCAACTGCACCTCATACACAGTGTGGGCCAGCGGCTTCTCGCAGTAAACATGTTTGCCCAGCCGCAGCGCCGGCAAGGCGGCGGCGGCGTGTGTGTGGTCGGGCGTCGCGATCACGACCGCGTCGATGTCCTTCTGCTCGAACATCTTGCGAAAATCGGTGTAGAAGCGGGCGTTTGGGAACTTCGCCCGCGCTTCGGTGGCCTTCTGCTCATCGACGTCGCAGAGGGCGACAATGTTGCAGATCTCGGCGGCCTCGGGGTCGGCCACCTGCCCGAGGTTCCACTGCCCCTGTCCGGTGACGCCGATCACGGCCACGCCCAGTTTCTCGCTCGCCGAAGTCGTCTGCCCGAATGCCCGCCGCCCGGAAACCCAAAACCCCGCCCCGGCCAGTGCCGAGGCCTGCAAGAACTCACGACGCGTCGGTCTTCTGCCCATTGATGCTGTTCTCCAAATCTCAAGCTCGTCGAAAACGCAGATTATAGCTGTCTCGGTGCAAATCGGCGAGTACCGACCCCCATGTGCGCCCATCAGATACGGCCCCGCTGTCGCGGAGCACGCCGTGGCCGCTGGCTGCAGAATCCTGCTGGCCCCACAGTCCCGCCGGCCCCACAGTCCTTCTGGCCCCAGAATCCGTTCTCGCTGGCCCCAGAATCCGTTCTGGGGCCTTCCGGGTGGAGGATTCTCATCCTCATTGCTTTCACCGAATGCGGAACGAATACGGCCAGACGCGACGGCCCGGAACGGGCATGTAGGGCAGGTCAGGGCGCAGCGGCGACCTGCCTTTCCTGCCAGACCAAGAAGGGTAGGCCGGGCTCTGCCCGACAACTTGGTTCAGACGAAGGGATTCAACCACAAAGACACCAAGGCGCGAGGGAATGGGTGTGCGCGCTTCTTCGTGTCTTGGTGCCTTTTGTGGTTCACGTTTCCGCTTTCAGCCCGAGTGTGATCTCGTCACCCAGCCACTCACCACCGCGCGGGCGCGGCAGGATGGCCAGGTGCCAGGGGAGGCCTTTAATCCAGTAGACTTCAGCGAGCATGGCTGCTTCTCCCTTCTTGCGGAGGGGTGATAGTCTGTGGCTCATTTGACCACAAAGACACCAAGGCACCAAGGATGCCCGGCTCTGCCCGACCTTCGTGTCTTGGTGTCTTTGTGGTTCATAGTCCGGCCGGCTCGCGATGGGCCGACGAGGGCGTCGGCCCTACTGTCAATCCATGCGCACTCGGACCAACAGGTCGTTCAACGCTCCTCGCGAAGTGGCCGATTCCGGCAAGTTGCTGCTCTCACCGGCTCGCTCCAGTTCACTTCGCAGACGGCTATACTCGCGTTCGTGGAAGGCCGTCTCCGCGCCCGGCAGCGTCGCCTTTTCGGGGCCGGTCATCTTGCGGGCGATCAGGTCGGCGATGGCCGGGTGTTTGAATTCCTCGTTGAGCCGTACCAGGTTGGCCTCCACCTCGCCGGTGCGCATCAGGTGGATGCCGGTGAACAGCACGCGGTAGATGTACAGCAGCGGCTTGACCCGGGGCGGCGAGTCCTTGGTGAACAGGTTCCACTGAGTCTCCGCAAAACCAAGGTAATGATGCACATGGTGCCGGGTGATGCAGCCCTTGGCGATCTCCTTCAGCTCGTCATGCTCTGGGGTGGTGTGGACCACCAGCGGCGAGGTGATCTGTTCGAGCACGTAGCCGTTCTTCTTGAGCAGCAGCAGGAAGAACTTCTTGACATCGTGCGTGACCAGGTCGATCTCACGGCCGTCACGCAAGCCGCTGAACTCGATGGTTTCGCGAGGTTCGTTCAGACCGACGACTTCGCGGACCGGCAGGATGTGGACCCCACGAACGTCGTAATCCGAGTCGGGCGAAGGGAAGCCGTATAGATGCGCCCCGCTGATGGTGACGAAGAGCAGAGGGTAGGGCTGCTCGCGCACAATTGCCTGCAACTGCGGATCGGTCATGATGGCACCATGCTTCTGCGAGCCTTGATCAGGAATGCATCGACCTTGTGATAGTCCGGCTGCTCCGGCAGACGCGTGTTCGTGAAAGCATCGTCGAACCGCTGGTGAAGATCCAGCCGCCAGGCGTTGATATCCTCCCACGGCGTGTGTCCGTCGCGTATCGCCAGCAGCCGGCCACGATACTCGTCAACCCGCACCGGCACGAAGCCTTCCCTGAGTACGGTAATCCCCGACAAGAGCAGCCGGATCAGGTGCATCGCGTGCTTCCACTTGATCGCCCCCTTGTTGCGGAGGTCCTGATCGAGCTTGCGGAACTGGGACATGACATAGCCGTTGTAGGTCTGGTACACCAGCCGCGAGAGGAATGCGGCTTTCATGTCCAGCAGTTCCTGGGCCGGCGGCGTGGCCAGTTCCACCAGCGGTGTGTACAGGCATTCCAGCACGTTGGGGTTGGCCTTGAGAGCCAGTATCAGGAACTTGCCGAGCTCCCAGTAGCACTCTTCGGTCTCGGTGTTCTGCAGTTGCTCTGGCACGCCGTAAAGCGACCAGTGCCGCTCGGCCGGGGGCAGGTAGATCCCACGGCGGTCCGTGTCGGATTCTTCGTTGTCGAGCCCGTAGGCACGCGAACCGGTGATGCACCGATAGATGACGAACTGCGTGAGGTTTTGTTCGTCGCCATCGTCCGGCCCGCGGCGCAGACCCTCCTCCTGGTACTGCTTGCGGATCGAGAAGTCCTCGCGATAGACGGTAGCCTCGCCGCCGTTGACGAAGCGGACGCGATAGCTGTGAGTAATGTCGGCCGGTGATCGGAGGACGATCCCAACCGCCCCGCGCGGCTGCCCCGGCTGGCCGGCCGTCGCGGCGATCTCGACCCGCGTCACGATCTGCGTTCCGACGGGGAGGATGGGCGGAGGATTGGATCTGCTGCCATTCATGGTGTCCAGGTATCCGTCGCAGGATGTCCGTGAGGCGATCGATCATCGTTTGAGCGCCCACACATGTGTCGGCGGCTCATCTTTGGAGAAGCATTGTACGCGAGAGTGGTGGGGGAGTCACACGTGTGCGGGAAAGACGCACGTGGAAGCTGTCGCTCGGCCCGGAATGTCGCCGGGCGGGCTGCTCGGCCCGGAACCCTTTTTCGCTCGGCCCGGAATCCCTTCCGGGCCGCCTCGCCTCGCCGAATCCGTTCGGCATTCGGTGCCCATGAGGATGGGAATCCTCGACGCAAAAAGCCCCTGACCCGCTGTCTTGCAAGCTAAACACGTACGGATTCTGGGGCCAGCGTCATATTGCAGGGAGGCAACCCCCTCCGGCTCCCCCTTGGCAAGGGGGAGAGAGACACCCGGCAACTGCTCGTCATGTCACGAGTTCTTTCGAACGGGCGGAGGGCCATCCACGCCCGGTGGAGGCTGCTCGTCGGCAAACTGGTCGTCGTCCTTGAGTTCCTTCTTCAGCCGGTATAACTCGGCCTTGAGCTTCTCGGTGAGCTCGCCAACGGCCGGATCGCCGTAGAGGTTCTTCAGTTCCCGGGGGTCCTTGGTGAGGTCGAACAGCTCCCACTGGTTCTTCTTCCAGAAGTAGATCAGCTTGTGCGTCTCGGTTCTCACGCCGTAGTGAGCACGGGTGTTATGGTGGCCCGGGTCATGGTAGTAGCGGTAGTAGATGCTGGTCCGCCAGTCGGCCGGCCGTTCGCCCCGCAGGAGCGGGACCAGGCTGCGGCCCTGCATGTCGTCGGGCACTTTGACGCCGGCGGCATCCAGAAGCGTCGGGGCGAAATCGGTGTTCAGGGCCAGAGCCTTCTGTACGCTGCCCGGCTTGGTGACCCCGGGCCAGCGGACGACGAAGGGCGTCCGCAGCGACTCCTCGTACATGAACCGCTTGTCGTACATGCCGTGGTCGCCCAGATAGAAGCCCTGGTCGCTGGCGTAGATCACGATCGTGTTCTGTGCCAGCGCGTTCTGGTCCAGCCAGTCGAGCAGCCGCCCCACGTTGTCATCCACCGACTGGATGCACGCCAGGTAGTCCTGCATGTATCGCTGGTACTTCCATGCGTTCAGCTCTTCGCCCTTGAGTATCTTCTTCCGGCCGTCGACCTCGATTTCCACCTCCGTCGGTTTCACGCCGAGCCACTTGTTCAGATCGGAGCCCTTCAAGTCGGCCGGCGGCGTGAGCTTGAGGTCCCGCCGGGTCATGTCGTCGAACACACGCTGCTCGTTTTCCTTGATCGCGTCGGTCCGCGTCGCGTAGTCATCGCGCAGGGTCGGCGGCTCGGGGATTGTCCGGTTCGCAAACATCGCCCGGTGCTTCTCATCGGGGTCCCATGCCCGGTGGGGGGCCTTGTGGTGAGACATAAGAAAGAATGGTTTGTCTTTCGGCCGGTTCTTGAGAAACTCGATGGTCAGGTCGGTCGTCACGTCGGTGACGTATCCTTTGATCTCGCGGGTCTCGGTCGCGGTGTAGAACACCGGGTCGAAGTACCGCCCCTGGCCGGGAAGGATCTCCCAATAATCGAAGCCGGTCGGGTCGCTGCCCAGGTGCCACTTGCCGATCAGGCCCGTGTGATACCCGGCCGCCTGCAGGTACTTGGCCAGCGTCGGCTGCGACCCGTCGAACCGGTTGAACACGGGGACGCCGTTGATGTGGCTATACTTGCCCGTGATGATCG
>CAZTQK010000400.1:0-5846 GCA_964615635.1 uncultured Planctomycetales bacterium | reverse complement strand
TCATAGTCGGTATGAACTTGCGCCTCATCCTGGTATGAACTTGCGCGCCTGACCATGCGAACGATCTCTGACACGTGAAGACTCCTCAGGGTTTGGTGGTGACGGGCCGCTGTGGCAGGTAGGGATGCGTGTGAGCATTCGGCTTCTCTGTAACTTCTTGTGCATTTTTGTGGCCATCCCCGACTCACAGTCTTTGAGCGCCCGCAAATCACGCAGATTGACGCGGATCAACCCCGGCGTTGCGTGCGGCAACGCCGGGGAATGAAGAATTGTGAATGTAGAATTGTGAATGGGCCGTGTTTTGCCGTCGCCCGTCAACCTTGCCATCGACGAAGTCCGGAAGCAGCGGTGATTCGGCACAAAGCGCCCGATCCGCACATGCTTCTCTGCACGCCTGCGGGGATTCTTGTGCAACTGGGGGGTGAACACTCGGCCAATCAGGCACCGGCGGACCAACGGCTGGCGGCACCTTGGCACGCAAGAGCCGCCCACCGTTCAACTACCTCTTTCCTTTGCCGCGATCGCTCTTGACGCGCTTTGCCTCTTCGACTTCCTTCTGAAGCTCCTGCCACTTGGCGTGGAACCAGGACTTGCGTTCATCACCGCCGCCGAACACCTTGGACACGATCCGCCTCAACGGGCCCGGGTGTTTGGCTTTGTCCTCACTGCGGGCCTCGAGTTCGGCGATATGCTGCCGGATGCGCCATTGCTCGATGATGCCGAAGATGTTGCTGGCCATGATGTACAGCGTCAGGCCGCTCGGAGCGTTGTAGAGGATGAACATGAAGAATACGCTCATGAACATCATCATCTTGCGCTGCTGTTCAATCTGGTCGGGTTTAGCGCCGGGTGTCTGGGCCGTATTGCCGCGCGGCATGAACCTGGTCTGAAGAACCTGGGTGATGGCCAGCAGAATCGGAAGGATATTCAGGTACTGCACCGGCCCGCCGAGCAACCAGCCAAGCAAAGGTATGTTCACCGGCCGATCGAACAGCTTCATGAACTCGTCCGGCTGAGTCAGGTCCTTGATCCACCATCCGTCGAGCGGCGCGTGGCGCATTTCGACCGTGTAGCCCAAGGCGGTCCACAGGGCGACCCAGATCGGGATCTGGATCATCATCGGAAGACAGGTGAGCATCTGGCCGGCCGGATTGATCCCCTCCTCCTTCATGAGTTCGGCCATGGCCTGGTTCATGCGGGCGCGATCGTTGGCGTACTTCTCCTTGATCGCGTCCATCTTCGGCTTAAGCCGGGCCTGGCTCTTCTGCATCCTGTGCATGTTGATCTGACCCTTGACCGAAAGAGGATGCAGAATGGCCTTGACCACCAACACCAGGGCGATGATCGAGAGACCGTAGTTGTGGGGCCAGATGGCGTAGACGCCGTTAAGCAAGACCATCATCAGGCCGACGAGCCAGCCCGGCGTACACCAGGCGAACTCGCCGCTGAGTACCTGGTAGTATGACCGCTGAGCATAGGTCTCCACCGACTCGAAAATCCGCTTCGACTTGGGTCCCATGTAGAGTTCGAAAGCCAGATCGCACGAACCTTCCGTGGGAATGCTGATAGGCTCGGTAATGTAACGGAAGGCCAGATCCTGGCGCTCGATCTGAGTGTCATCCTTCACTTGGGGAGCGAAAACGACCGCCTCGGCTCGCGTGAAACGCGACGCGACGTTGCCGTCGTCGCGCCCGGCCGGGGTCATGATGCAACCGAAATACTTGTTTCCTTCGGCCACCCACGCGATCCGGGTTCCTTCCTTGATGTCCGAGCCCAGTTCAATCTGGGTTTGCTTGATCACATCAGCGCGGGGGTGGAGTTTCGAAGCCACGGCGCCGTTTCGCCACACCGCACCGATGACCTTGCGGTCCTCGCCTCGCAGATCCTCCTTGCGGAAGCCGATCGGCCCCTGCTGCGTCACAATGATCTGAATCGGCTGGCCGAGAAGGTTCTCGATCTTCAGCGACATCCGCGCATCCGAGGTGCGTGATTCGGCCGGCTGGGGGGCAAGCGTGTAGGTTTTGTACACACGAAGAAGCAGCTTGCCGTCGGGCGTGCTCACATCGGCTCTGAACACCACCTTCTGTTCGTCGCGCGATTCGATCGTCCAGACCGCTTCATCCAGCGGCACATCAAGAGCGGGATTCGTCACCCGCAGGGTCGTCGGGAAAGAGCGAACCACGCGCACCCGGCCCGACTGATCCACCAGCTCCACCGGCTCGAACAGGGAATATGGTTCCTTCTTCTCAACCGTCTGGTAGTGGCCGCGAAGACGAACGGTGGAGACAACGGCGCCCGAGGGATCGATGGTCATTTCCATTGGGAACGCGCCGTCCGCTACGGCGGTGCCAAGAACGATCGGGGCGATATCCGATCCGCCCGAGATCACCGCCGCGCCGGAGGCCGGTCGACTGACGGGGACGGCTTCGGCACTGACAACCGATGGAGCTGTGCTCACGGGTGCGGGCCTGCTTGCAGCCCCGTCGGCGACCGTCGCGGGTTGCGTGGCAGGCTGGACCGGATGCGGCCAGATCATCCTCGAAACGAGCAACCAGGCGTAAAACACCGCTATGGCTGCCAGCATAGCGGAGATCATTCGTCGCGTTTCCATCGTTCCCTTTCCAGCTACAGCAGGGAAAGCAGTGCAAACGAGCACGCCGGCGCCGAACGAACCGGCCGTCTCACCAGCCGCCCGGCCATGCAACGACCAGCACGACCCACCCCGCTGTCGGCTCGATCATCGCCCTTCCAGAAGGCGGTGCCCGAGGAAATCATCCAGATCGGGCGTCGTCAGGATCTTGTGGACGGTCTTCTCGACGTCGTATTCGAGCCGAACGAATTCCACTCGCCCCTCATCCACAATCCCGTAGGCGGCCCGCGGGTCGCGATCGCGGGGCTGCCCCAGGCTCCCGACATTGATGATGACTTTGTCGTCCTCGGCAATCTCGTAGACGCCCGGCTCCGCCAGTTCACCCGGCGACTCAAAATAAGGATCGTCGACAAAAACGCCCGGCACGTGGGTGTGCCCGACAAAGCAGGCCACTTCGTTGAACCGCTCGAAATTGGACATCAGCTTGGTCGGGTTGGAGTAGACATCGTCACCGAATAGATACTCATTCACCGGTCGCCGGGGCGAGCCGTGAACAAAGAGCATCCCCTCGTAGATCAAACGAGGAGGCAGCTTGCCCAGGAACTCCCAGCGCCGGTCTCGGAGTGCCTTGTTTGGCTCGTCCTCCAGCACTTGCCGGGTCCAGTAGCAGGCCCGCTCGGCACCAATGTTGAAGTTAAACGGCTCGTAGAAAACGGCTGCGTCGTGGTTCCCGCAGATGCAGTACTCTGCGCGCTCCATGATCAGGTCAGTACACTCCTTGGGGTTCGCGCCGTATCCCACTATGTCACCAAGACATACGATCGTCTTGATGCCTCGGCGATCGATATCGGCCAGCACCACGTCGAGCGCCTCGATGTTAGAGTGTATGTCTGTGATAACAGCAAACATCCGTCTGTATCCCATCATCTGGCGGGCCAGCAGCCGGCCGTGGTTCCATTCGGGTCCCGCCCGAAGGCACATCCTCCAGGCAACTTATGCTAAGCACAGACGGCCGATGACGCAAATGCCCGCCAGGCATGACACTTGGACCAGCCGGGCTCGATTCTGCGGTACTGGTCAAAGGCGGAAGGATGGCCATAATGAGGTGCCCTCGGAAAGCACGTGCGACCGGGATCGGTATGGCCGGTCAGTGGGGGGACCCTCCTCGGAGGCGAGACCGGGAATGAGGCTCGGCATTCTGTCTGACGCGCATGGCAACGCAGCCTTGGTTCGCCGCGCCCTGCTCCTGCTGGACGCCTGCGGAGCCGAGGCCTTCATCGTCTGCGGGGACATTGGCGGTCTGCACGTCCTGGAGGAATTCGGCGGCCGGCGGTGTTGGTTCGTCTGGGGGAACACGGACTCCCCAGATCCTACGTGGCGGGTCCAGGTGGAGTCCATGGGCCTGCCGTGGCCAAACGGCCCTCTGGAGCTGCGGCTCGACGGTAAGCGGATCGGGGTGTTTCACGGCAACGAAAGCGAATTCGCCAAGGCCTATAAGCAGGCCGGCCTCGATTATCTGCTCTTTGGGCACACCCACCGGCAACACGACGGCTATGCCGGCGAGATGCGTGTGATCAACCCAGGCGCTCTTCACCGCGTTCGCGTGCCGACCGTGGCCCTCCTGGACCTGGCGACCGACAACCTGGAATTCATCGAAGTGGTGTAGGGGCAACTTGGCGGTCACATGATTGCGGCTTCGCACTGCTCACACAGAAAGGCAGGACAATGGTGGCGTTCGGACATAGGCTCCTGACGATGAGTCTGCTTGCAGCAACGGCCGTGGCCAATGGCCAGATTTCATTCAACCTCGAAAAGATGCAGGCCGCCGATCGGCTGGTGGATGAGGCGATCGGGCGAAAAGAACTGCCGGGCGCGGTCTTGCTGGTCGGGCAGGGTGACAAGACGATCTATCGCAAGTCATATGGCCTGCGGACGGCCGACCCGCAGCCTGTGCCCATGACGCCCGACACGATCTTCGACATGGCCTCGGTCACCAAGACCGTGGCCTGCGCCACCTCGGTGATGATTCTTGTCGAACGCGGCAAGCTGAGCCTGGCCGACGTGGTCGCAAAGCACATCCCTGCGTTTGGAGCCAACGGCAAGGAGAAGGTCACCGTCGAGCAGTTGCTGCTGCACCGCGGGGGCTTCGTCCCCGACAACCCGATGAAAGACTACGCCGACGGGCCGGCCAAGTCGTGGGAGCGAATCTGGAATCTTGCCCCGGTCTACCCGCCGGGCACTGACTTCCGCTACAGCGATGTCGGCTACATTGTGCTCGGCGAGTTGGTGAGAATCATCGACGGCCGGCCAGTCGACCAATTCTCCCGAGAAGAGATCTTCCTGCCCCTGGGCATGAAGGACACCATGTACTGCCCACCCGAGAAGCTCTGGCCGCGCTGCGCTCCCGCTGAGAAGCGCAATGGCAAGTGGATGCAGGGCCAGGTTCATGACCCGCGAGCGTGGGCTCTGGGCGGCGTTGCCGGTCATGCCGGGTTGTTCAGCACGGCCGATGACCTGGCACGTTGGTGCCGGATGATCTTGAACAAGGGCGTGCTCGACGGCAAGCGGATCCTCTCCGAGATGACAGTCGAGGCCATGACCACCCAGCGATGCCTGCCCGGCGGGACAGGCTGTCGCGGCTACGGCTTCGACATCAGCACCGGCTATTCATCGGCTCGGGGCGACCTCTTTCAGGCTGGCACCACCTTCGGTCATACCGGTTACACGGGCACGAGTTACTGGATCGATCCGTCCCACGACTGCTACGTGATTCTGCTGACCAACCGAGTGCATCCTGACGACAAGGGAACGGTCACCGACTTGCGGCGCCAGGTGGCAACGGCGGTTGCCGCTGCGGTCACGGGGAAAGCGTTCGGCCCGCCGGCGGATGTGCTGTGCGGGATTGACATTCTCAAACGCGACGGCTTCAAGGCGCTGGCCGGCTGCAAAATTGCACTGATCACCAATCACACCGGACGCGATCGCGAGGGCAACCGGACGATTGACCTGTTGCACAAAGCCCCCGATGTCAAGCTGCTGAAGCTGTTCTCCCCGGAGCACGGACTCTATGGCACCCTCGACGAGAAAGTCGGGCACACGACGGATAAAGAGACAGGTCTGAGAGTATACAGTCTTTATGGCGAAACGAGGCGACCGACACCGGAGATGCTCGAAGGTGTGGATACGCTGGTGTGCGCCATCCAAGACGTCGGGGCGAGGTTCGACACCTACTCGGCGACGCTTGGCTAGGCTCTGG
>CAZTQK010000399.1:0-5862 GCA_964615635.1 uncultured Planctomycetales bacterium | reverse complement strand
AGGTGCAGAATCATAAACAATTGTTTCTGTTCGACTTATAACCGGACACTACTGGCCGAACACCTCAATGCAGAACAGCCGAATCTGACGCTGCATTGCTGGGCAAGTTCATCAATCGCAACGATTCCCCTTGATAACTCTCGGTAAATACGTAAATTACGTGGCTCTGAAGGACAAGCGCCTGCGGGTTGACTGTTTTGCCTTCGAAGAGTGTTGTTCTGCGGCAGTTCACGAGAGGTTCAGGAACTCCAGTACCTCTGTTCGGTTGCTAAAGCCCCTTGGCTTGGCCTGCCCCGGCCGGCCTCAACGACCGGCAGAACAGGTGAGCAGTAGAGACTTGGGAGGAAATCAAGGCGGCGTGCGGAGCACGCCCTACCAAACTGCGGGTCTATTGGTCTATTGGATTATTGGTCTTTTAAGCCAGCGTGTGGAGCACGCATGACCACGCCAGTTATTAGCTCTTAGCTCTCGGCTCTTAGCTATCGGCTCTCAGCCGTCCGGAGTGAGGCAGATCTGCCGACGCAATCGAGCTCCCGCAAGCGCGTGACACGTCGTTGAACCAAGGCTACGATCACCGCTCCCCCACCTCGAGAACGAGGTGGGGCACCCGCACCCGTGTGAATGACGATGGGAATCGTCGCGGCCGTGTGGCCCCAGATTGGAATCTGGGGCCAGCGAAGGCCAGCCGCTGTAAGAAATGGCAACCGGTGATTCGAGCAGTTCAGAAGGAGAACGACATGCTGAAAGGTTATACGTGGCCGCGGACACCGAAAGGGACTTCCAGCGTCGTCCCGCATCCGCCGTGGTATTTCGCGGGAGACTGTCTGGCGGTCGAGTACGAGGCGGATGCCGCGGCCGTGCGGTCGTTTCTGCCGGCCGGTCTGGAGCTTCACTCTCCGCAGTGTGCCGTCTACTTCATCGAATGGCAATACGCCAGCGAGACCGGCGAGGAGTATCTCGATCCGGCCCGCAGCCTGTATCACGAGACGATATTCCTGCTGTCGGCGTCGCACGAAGACTCGCCCTGCTCCTACTGTCCGTTTATCTGGGTCGATCAGGATGTTTCGCTCGTGCGCGGGATGGTTCAGGGGTGGCCCAAGCAGATCGGCTCGACGTGGGTCACTCGGCCTTCTCCGCTGGTGTCCAAGGCAGCGCCAACGCTTGGTCCGGGTGGACGGTTCGGAGCCACCCTCGCGACCAAAGACCGGCGGCTGGCTGAAGCGGTGGTCACGCTGCGCGAGCAGACCACACAACTGCCGTCACCCGGCTTCGCCAAGGCGGTCAACGTGCGATACTTCCCCGAGTTGGTCGCAGGCCGCCACGACCGGCCGGCCGTCCACGAGCTGGTGCAACTGAAGTCCCGCGACGTTCAGGTATCGCCGGTGTGGAAAGGTGATGCGGTTTTAAAGGTCTTCGATCACCCGTATTGCGAGCTGCCGGCCCTGCGACCGCTCAAGACGCTGGCCGGGTATCGCTTCTCCTGTGCCCTGACGGTGGACGAGCTGATTGTGCTTCGGGATCTGAGGGAATGATCGGCTTTGCCCAGGGCCAAGCGGAAGGCGCGTGCGTCTGTACCTTTCTGCATTCCTCCGCCGCCACTTGGTCTCTAATCTGCGGGCGGGGTTGGACTTGCGGCACATTTCAGGGCTATTTCGACAAGATGATGGTCCATCGTCCTGACATGGCCTAAGCTTCCTTATGTCAGGTGATACACCTGTCTGAAGGTGAGAGTAGGGACCCAAGCCTGTCGTAGGGAGAGATAGGATCATGATCAGAAAGACTGCAAGCGTTGCCGTCTTGGCCGGTTTGCTGCTGTCCAGCGGGGCGAGCCCAGTTTCCGCCTTGCAGGTCTCGCTGGGAGTCCGTGAGACGGCCGCGGGAGGCGGTCCGCAGGCTGCCATCGGCGGGGATGGCGGCACCGCCGGCGGGATCGAGTGGATCAATCGAGACGGTCTAAACGTTCCGCTGGACAATCAGTGGCATCAGTACGCATGGGATCTCGACGCCGACCCTGCGACCGCGTTTGCCGGCACAACGGCCAACAGCGTTCTCGAAGGGGCCTACGGTACAATTGAGCATCTGCGTTTTCTGAACAACACCGGCGTAACCGGCCCGATCACGCTGTGGATCGACTACGTGGTCAACACCATCAGTCCGGGGCCGGTGGTCGTCCAGGGTTTTGAGGGCTTTGCCAACGGCGCCGAGGTCATGTTCCAGGAGCCGAGCTTCTCCGGCTCGACCGCCGCCAACGTGGCCCCCGGCAGCATTTCCGGTGTGGACGACTCGACGGCTTTCAACGGGCTGGCATCCTACAAGGTTGCCTGGACGTTTGTGGATAATGATCCGACCGACTGGGTGCGGCTGACCACGTTTGGCACGCCCAATCAACCCAATCCACTGATTCGCTTTGACCAGAACAGCGTGGTGAGCCTTTATATCAAGGCGGTCCCGGAGCCGGCCACGGCCGCGATGCTGCTGGTCGGCGGTTGGCTGATGATCGTGCGACGACGAGGCTCGCAGCCTGTGGCCTAAGAGCCTGTCTCGGTAGGCTCAGTTGGCTCGGGTGCCACTGGCGGCATGCCCGCCAGCGCACGGGCAGACAAGCTGCCCGTGGCACCCAACTGGGATAGGTTCTAAGCCCGGCTCACCGATCATCGTGCCCCACCCTGACCATGCACAGCATGAGCCGGCGGTCAAATACGAATGACAAGCCCAAACAGTACTCCACAAGGACGCCCGTTATCCAACTCGGGGGCTACGGCGGGGCAAGCCAGGGCGCGTGACAGACTGGGCGGCTCTTTCAGAAGCCCGAGCGTGAGCGAGGGGCCCTTGTCCGATTCCCACAAGCGGGTCAAGGGCAGGCCAAGCCGTTGAACGGGCACAACACAGGGGTCCGCTCCCTCCCGCCTTCGCCGGGCTTCGGCGTGGCAAGCACGGTCTCGGTTCTGAAAGAGAACCCTTAACAACCGCAGCGTTTCCCCGCCGAATTCGTCACGGACCCGGTAATCCACGATCTCTGAGAATAGCTTGGCCATGGGAGGGCCTTCTGTTGTAGAATAACGGAGACCCCCGCCAATGATGCGCGGGTGGTTGCCGGGCGACGCCCGGCGAGGACCTCAAGAGTCAACGATGGACCCTTGGCCGTCTGATCGCGGAGAGGAAACGACCATGTCAATTCCATGGAATCGCCGTGCGGTTGTCTTTGCGCTTGCTGCTGGAACCCTGCTGGCCCACCCCGTGATTGTCAGCGCCGGCCACTACACGCTCGCCTGGTGGCGGCAGAAAGGGGCGTGGGAAAACGGCGCCACCGGCGGACAAGGGGACTGCCTGGGCGGCCACGTCATGCTGGTCTGGGTGTTCGACGAGAACGGCAACCCCAAACCGAGCGTGCAACTCAAGACCAGTTGGAACGTGCTGCTCGGCACGACCGACGTGGACGGCCGGGCCGAGATCCCGATCGACGTCAATAACACCCGCTACGACATGATCTGCGTGGACGGCGCCGGCTCTACCAGCGACGTCGCCCTCGACATGACCAGCCGACTGCGACCCTGCTGGGGTCACTACTCGTTCGAGGTCGGGTTCATGTACAAATCGAGTGCCGGTAACCCAGGAACCTTCGATACCAGCCTCAACTGCACGCTCAACAACGGCTGCGCGGACTATGGGACCTGCCCGGAAACCACGGATGCCCCCTTCACCAAGAGCCTCGCGTACAACAGCATCGACTGCACCAACTACTGGTCCGACTCGGCGGCGCTGGGCACCTGGCAGGGTCCGACGTCGTACTTCGGTCAGACCTTTGTCGCCACGGGCAATCGGGTGGTTGCCGCCAAGGCACAAGGCACCATCGGCGGGAACAACATCCTGTCGTTCAACGCACAGATCCTCACCTGGCCCGGACTGCAGCCGGTCGGGCCGGTTTCGAGCACGCCGGTGCGCTACCCCTTCGGCTGGGTGCTCTTCTGGGACATCGACGATAACCCGGTCGTCCCCGGTCAGACGTATCTACTCAAGGTCTGGCGAGGCGATACGGGCATGAACGCATTTCACATCGCCAGCAGCGTCTACCCGAGCGGTCAGTACTATGAGGCCGGAACCGCCTTCGGCAACCGCGAGTTAATGGGCTTCGTCTGCTGCGCGACCACGGCCGTCGTCCACATCACGGCCGGGCCGCAGGCCGTCAATCTGAAGTCCACGCAGGCAACCATCACCTGGACCACCGACATTGCGAGCGACTCAAGAGTCGATTACGGCCTTTCGACCGACTACGGCAGCGCCCAGACCAATCCCGCTCTCAGCACCGCTCATTCCCTCATGCTGAGCGGCCTGGCGCCTGCCACTACTTATCACTACAAAGTCTCAAGCAACGCGCCAGGGCACATCGGAGCCGAATCGGGCGACCTCGTCTTCACGACCCCGCCCGGTGTGTCCGATCAAGACCGCGACGACGACGTCGACCAGAAGGACTTCGGCATGTTCCAGTCCTGTTTCACCGGGCCGGGGATCGAACAGACCGATCCCGTCTGCCACCGAGCCCGGCTGGACGAAGACACCGACGTCGACCAGGACGACTTCCTGGTCTTTCAGAGCTGCCTGAGCGGTTCGGGCGTACTTGCTGCTGCCGGATGCACGGAATAGGCTCGCCCCTGAGAAGCGAGGTACGAGCAGTTGGGTGTCTTCCGCAGGTCTTGACCTGCGGGTAGCATGCTCTTCTATTCTGCTGGCATTCCACAGTACCGCCTTTCGACCGCACGGGCTGGCCGGTCGAAGCGATCAGGGAAGCCAGCTGAGGTGAGAACGATGGCGGGGTCACCCAGAGATCGCCTGATTGCCAAGATTGCCGAGCAGACAGATCCCCAAACCCTCGCTCCGCAGTCCGGGACGCTGGAGGACTTTCATCGCTGCGTCGAGCAACAAGCAACGAATCCGTCTCCCGCAATCGTGGTGAGTATTGAGGACTTCTTCGACGGCAACGCCGATGAGGGGGCCATCGGATGCAATATGATACCCCATCCCGGCCTCGACCATTTCCGGCGAGTACTGACATCAATTCGCGACCGGCCGGATGTGCAGGATATGCTGATCGAAATCGTCGCCATCGATGATGATCCGTCGTGGCCGTTTTCCGATACGGTTTGGGTGATCTCGTCGGCGAGTGAACAAGAGGTTGAGGAATGGATGGAGCCGCTGCACCCCGACGAAGTACTGCGGGGTTGGGGCAAGGCAGGCAAGCCACCGGCGGCACCAGAACCACGCGAAGGAACGAAGGTATACGGTCTTTGGTGGGACTGATCGCTGCGGATCAGTCTCCATAATCTGATTTGCCTTTCGACAGGCTCAAGGTGAAGTGGGGCTGGGACACACACGCTATGCCATCCCCGCCACTCGCGGTGCGATCATCGCTCCCCCACCTCGAAACGAGGTGGGGCACCCGTTTGGGGTGTGATCCCGCACCCGGCTGTTGATGTAGGTCGCCGTCGCACATAGGCTGGTGTGTCATCGGCGGAAGCGGATGACCGGCGGTGCCGGTCTGCGGGTGAAAGATCCGCGTTTCGTCGGTGACTGCGTGTTGGGAACCATGGACCTGGATGCAGCGTTGAACGTCGTGGCGTTGGAAGGCCGGAACCTGCGGGAGCGGCTCTGTCTGCCCTGGCAGGAGCAGGCTCAGCAGGCGGTCTGCGCCCTGCGATTCCGCCGGCAGGCTGCCGCCGCGGGACAGCCTGTGCAACTGGCCGCCGTCGTCGGCGGGGCCTCCTCGGGCAAGAGCACCGTTTTCAACAACCTGCTGGGCGGCCACCGCGTCAGCTTGGTGACCATCCGCAGCCATGCGACGCGCGGCCTGATCGTCGCCGCCCATCA
>CAZTQK010000398.1:0-5875 GCA_964615635.1 uncultured Planctomycetales bacterium | reverse complement strand
ATCCGCGCGGCCTTCAGCACGCGTGAAGCAACCGGGTCGTCGCTGAGCGTGCCAAGCCACCCAGCCGTGCACGGTCCGTTCCTCGACGGTCTCGCCGGGTGTCATGGATGGATTGTGCTCCTACGCGGATGGGGTTCGTCGAGCGACAGTATCGCCCCTGTGGCGGCCCAGGCATTTCGCCTAGGGCCACATTGCGTGGGATCCAGGCAACAGCGAGGGCCCTCCTGGACTGTGGCGACCCCGGCCTCGGCGGGCCGGTGTGCGAGACTCGCGGGATGACAAGCTTCGTGACCGGCTCGGCAGGGTTCATGGTGTCCACATGGATCGAGCCTTCAAGGCCGTGACGGAGATCCTCCACGTGGTCGCCTGTCTGGATGAATCCCGGCCTGGTGCCGTTGACGTCGCCCTTGATCGCGTTGCGGATGCAGTCGTTGAAGGCTCCGATGCCCGTGTTCTGAAGGCGCCATCGGTCGGTCAACGGTCGAAGCGGCGTGGGAGCGGCGGCCCAGGGCTCTCCATAGATCAGGATCCCCGGCCTGATGGCCTCCAGTTCGGCCTTGATCCGCAGCATTGTCTGGCGGTCGATCAAGCCCATCAGGTCGAACCGGAAGCCGTCCACGCGGTACTCGCGAACCCAGTACTTGAGCGAATCGAGCAGGAACCGGCGGGCCATCGGGCTTTCACTGCGGAACTCGTTGCCGCAACCTGAGCCGTTAGCCAATCGACCATGACACGTCCTGCGGTAGTAGTAGTCCGGCACGATGCGCTCAAAGCTCGCGCACGGTGACGTGTGGTTGTAAACCACATCGAGAATCACGCCGATCCCCCGCTCGTGGAACGCCTGGATGGCCCGCTTGAGCTCGATGATGCGGGCGGGCCCCTCGCGCGACGTGGCATACCAGCCGTCGGGCGAGTTCAGGTGAGACGGCATATAGCCCCAGTCGTACCGGTCGCCGTCGGTCTCGTCGTTGTCGAAGTCCTGAACGGGCATGAGTTGTACGTGCGTGATGCCCAGCTCGCAGAGGTGGTCGAGTCCCGTGCATACACTCGGGTCGCCCGGCAAATGAGTTCCCGCCTCCGTCAGCCCGAGATACTTGCCCTTGTGACACACCCCCGAATTGGCGGTGATGGTGAAATCGCGAACGTGCATTTCGTAGATGATCGCGTCGGTGGGGTGGGCCAGTTGGGGCGGTTCCTGGTTTCGAAAGCCGGGTGGGTCGGTCTCCAGCAGATCCACGATCAGCGACCGCGGGTTGCGTCCCTGCGTGCAGGTGGCGTAGATATCGATGATTTCCCGGGCAGGATCAAAGCCCGGGCCTCCCAAGACGTAAGCGCAGTACTTGCCCTCAAGATGGCCCGGCACGGTCACTTCCCAGACACCCGAGGAGAGAAGCCGCATGTCATGCAGGGACCGGTCGTGATCGCCCTCCGGCGAATCGGCGATCACCACCTGCACCTCCGCTGCCGTCGGGGCGAAAACGCGGAAGGTCGTGGCCTCGGGCATCCAGGAGGCCCCAAGGACGATGCTCGGGTCGTGAAAGAGTGCGGGGTCTTGCAGCAGCCCGCCCATGCGAAGCGGCGTTTCTCCGAAGCCATCAGATCGAATCACCCAGGAGTGCCCCTGGATCTCGACGGGTCGTTCGGTTTCAAGGAGATAACGGGATGACTTGCCGCGGAGTGCGCGGGGAGCGTGTGCCGAACGAATGCCGATGGTTTGGCCGCTGTCGCCGACAAGTGTGAAGCGTTTCGGACGGCAGTCGGCAACCGGCAGTCTTCGCCGAAACCGAAGGCCGATCAGGCAGTCGGCCTCGAGCGTCGCCAGCAACAGTGTCGGCTTCACCATGCGTACCTCGGCCGGGTGCTGCCTTGGTCCCAGCCTTAGGATACGTTGTCCGCGCTCGGCCTGCGACTCCAGCCGGGGTGTGGCTTGCCGGCTTTGCCCGAACTCGGCAAAAAAAGTGCGAGTATCACCGCAAATAGCCTAAGAATCTCTTGCATTGTTGTCGGCCCGAGGGTTAGAATCTCGTCACAAAGGTCCGAGCCTTATCCCCGGAGGGTGCGACGGCTTCCCGAGAGCTTCTGACCTCCCCCGTCGTCCGGATGTGAAGGTTGGGGAAGGAATGCCGCACCTCACCGGAGTTCTTTGCGTATCGGCAGTTCGGCTTTCCTCATATCCCGCGAAAACAGGAGGCGCCGGCACGCGCCTTCGTTCGGCTTTTCGCAAGGAGCACATCATGTCTGCACTGCACAAAAAAAGAGCGGGAGTGATGGGCGTATCAATGCTGGTCCTGGGGATCGGCACGGTTACATGGATCCAGCTTCACCAAGCCCGTGCGGGTCCGTCCGGGCCGGAGAGCGAATCCTACACGCTGGAGTGCGTCAGCATCACCGCCGGCGGCGGCGCGTTGACCGATCCGGGCACGGGCGGTGATCGGGGCTTCGGCGTGGTCGGCCAGGCGGCCGTCGGGCTCATGACGGGTACCGCCTATACCCTGGACGCGGGCATTGTGCCCTGCCTGTTCCGCTTCGTCCGCCCGGACTTCAACATGGACGGGTTTGTCAACACCGACGACTGGGACGTCTTCGAGGCCTGCGCCTCGGGCCCGTCGGTTTCCTACAGCGGCGATTGCGCCAAGGCCGACTTCGATGTGGACGGCGACGTGGACCAGGCGGACTTTGCCGTCTTTCAGCGGTGCTACAGCGGCGACCAGCCGGCCCGGTCGGGCTGCGAGTCATGAGTTCACCACCTCGCAATGAAACGAGAGGAGCAAAACCATGAAGACCATGATGCGAATCACCACGATTGCGATCCTGCTCTGCTGCTCGCCGGCTCTGGCCCAGACCGCCGGCATGTTGAGTTTCCAGGGCCTGCTCAAGGATGC
This sequence comes from uncultured Planctomycetales bacterium, assembly GCA_964615635.1. Taxonomy (GTDB): domain Bacteria; phylum Planctomycetota; class Phycisphaerae; order UBA1845; family PWPN01; genus JAUCQB01. Next base: position 2,993 of record CAZTQK010000398.1, on the reverse strand, counting down.
CGACGGCGTGCCGGTGAGCGGGTCGGTCACCCTCCAGTTCCGAATCTACGATGCTCAGACCGGCGGAAACCTCGTGGACATGGACGGAGATGGCACGCTTGAGGACGTCATCGGGCAGGATGCGAAAGAGGTCTCGACGACTGCCGCGAACGGCGTTGTCTCGACCAAGTTCGGCCCGGTCTTGCCGAAAGCGTTCGACGGTAATGCGCGCTGGCTCGAGGTTCGGGTGAACGGCACCGCGCTCTCTCGGACGGAGCTGGCCAGCGCGACCGCAACCGCAGAGCAAGTCAACAAACCAGGGTCCGGCGTGTCCGCGATCGACGTTAGTGCGAACGGAAACGTCGCCATCGGCACAACGCCGAATTCCTTGGCCAAGCTGCACATTGCGCGCCCAAACGGCGTGCCAGGCACGCCAGGTGACGGCAGTCTCTATTTGAATGGCGACGAGGATGATGCTGCCCTGCTATTCGGCGTAAACGGGACGTGTGCGTTTCTTCAGTCGCACGGAAGCAAACCATTGTCGATCAACTCGTATGGCAACAACGTCGGCATTGGAACGTCCAATCCGCGATGGCCCCTCGAGGTTCGGGGAGAGCTACAGGTGCGCGCCATCAGCAACGATAGACTGGTTTTCGCCGCTGATCCGGTCGCAAAGATTGTAGTGGCGAACGTTCTCCAAATCACCGGTGGTTCCGACCTTGCCGAGCCGTTCGCAGTGGCCAAGTCGAAGGACACTCCGGAGAAGATCGAGCCAGGTATGGTGGTGGTGATCGATCCGGAGAATCCGGGGCAACTCAAGCTCGCGCGCGAGCCCTACGACCGCAAGGTCGCCGGTGTGATTTCCGGAGCCAACGGGCTCCAGCCGGGGATGGTCATGACGGCCGCGGGCAGCCCGGCCACCCGGCCTGCTGGTGACAGCGCCAGTTCAGGGGACCATCCTGTCGCCTTGACCGGTCGAGTGTACGTCTGGGCCGACGCCTCTTCCGGTCCGATCGAACCCGGCGACATGCTGACCACCTCAGCCACCCCTGGTCACGCCATGCGGGCGGATGACAAGAAGGATTTTCCCCGTGGCTGCATCATCGGCAAGGCCATGGGCAGATTGGAGAAGGGCAAGGGGCTGGTGTTGGTTCTGGTTCAACCGCAGTAGGCTTCAGACACGGGAGGACTATCATGCGAACACAGGACAACACGGCAACGAAACTGAGCGAAGTCTTCGTGCTACTGGCATTCGCCGCCACAATCGGCCTTCACGTCCGATCAGCCCAAGGAGCAAACTACTCGGTTTTTGCAGATGAGGTTGCCCTCTCCGACCATTCGATCACGGTTGAGGGGAGCTCCCTGCCCGAGGGCTTCTCACTAGGCAGGCGCTGCCGAGCGGTGACTCTAGCACGTGTCGTCAGGGACGGATCCGTTCTCGCGAAAGGAGATACTCTGACGCTCAATCTTTTTGAAAACGTGGCCTACACCGCTTCTGTTGACAGGCTGACCACCAACGTCAACGGTACGATGACGGTGAGGGGACGCATCGACGGCTACCCGCTGGGCTATATTCTGATCTCTACCACCGGCAACCGCAGTCTGGGCAGCATAAGCGTCCCCGAGAAAGGTGAACATTATCTCATTCAAAGCGGACTGGACGGGCGCACTCACTATCTCGTGGCGGCTGACAGCGAAATTATCAAGAAGCTTGAAAACGGTCCGTCGCTGATTCCTCTTCCGCCGGCACCCAAAGAAGCCGGGGAGATTGCGCTTCTCCAGGGTATCCTTGGTGGGGGTCCGTCCGACCCCGCCTATGTGGATGTCATGGTCGTCTATACCCCGGCCGCGCGCCAGTGGGCCGGCGGCGCCGACGGAATAGCCAACGTCATCGCGCAGGCTATGGCGAAGGCCCAGCTTGCGCTTGCCAATAGCGGGACCGTCCTAACGATGGCCCTTGTCCACTCCGCAGAGGTGGCCTACACAGAAAGCGGCAGCTCTAATACCGATCTCAACCGGCTGACGGACACCAACGATGGTTACATGGATCAGGTGCACACATGGCGAGACACGCACCGTGCCGATCTGGTTGCTCTTTATGCCGTGGAAGACGACTATGGCGGGCTCGGCTGGCTGCTGGACTCCACTTCCGGTCGTCCCGCGTACGCGTTCTGCGTCGTCCGTGTTCAACAGGCGAGTTGGACTTACACTCATATTCACGAGATGGGACACAACATGGGCTGCCATCACCACAAGAGTCAGAACGTCCAACCTGGACCAGGACTGTTCAGCTACTCGGCGGGCTGGCGCTGGACGGGCAGCAACAACGGTAAATACTGCTCGATCATGACATATGAAGACGGACAGTACTTCTCGGACGGAGTCACCCATACTCGCGTCGCGCACTTCTCAAATCCCAGCGTTGAGTACGCGGATGTCGCCACCGGTCATGCAGCCGACGGTGACAATGCCCGGACCATCCGGGAGACGAAGTACGTAATCGCCGCGTATCGCCTGCCGCCGGGCGTGTGGGTGCAGTTTGACTATAGCGGCACGGAAAGCGGTACGTTCGAGCGGCCCTACAACACATTCAGCGAAGGTCTCACTAATGTTCCCAGCGGAGGTCAGCTCAACATCAAATATGGCGGCACGAGTACCTGGACGGGGACCATCGACAAGCCCATGACCATCACATCGTGGTGTGGCACGACGACCGTCGGGCAGTAGTCCTCGATCCGCGATCCTCTATGCAAGGTCAGCCTGCCAGAACAATTGGCAAAAAGATTTCTTGTAGGGTCGAAATAGGTGTCACAATGATGTTTTGAGATGGGAGGGGCGGCCGTGGGGCAGAGGGCGCGGCGGCGTTCGCGTCGGCCGGAGTCATCATCCTCCGCGTGCCTGGGCGGCCTCAGCGGCTCCACCGCTTTGGCGCCCGGCGGGTCCGCCCCGGCGGACCGCGGGTAGCTTGCCCGCGGAGCACGCGGATGAGCGCCAATATGGGGGTGGGCGTCGGC
>CAZTQK010000397.1:0-5928 GCA_964615635.1 uncultured Planctomycetales bacterium | reverse complement strand
CGTAACAAGGTAGCCGTAGGGGAACCTGCGGCTGGATCACCTCCTTTCTAGTGGACAACTAGACGTGATTCTCGGCGGATCGGTCGGCTTCGGCCGCCGATTCAATATGCCGAATCATGAGTCAGCACGTTCTCGGCCCGTAGTGGGTGAGCGGCGGGAGTAATCCCCCGCCCGGCGTCACACTGTTAACTTGATATACGGACGCCCGGCGTGTGTTGCGACATGCCGGGCGTTTTCTTTGCGCGTCACGGCATCTCCATCGCCCTTTCTCAGCCGTCCGCCCGTCGTTTGGGAGGAGATGCGGTTTTCGCGGGCCTCGACATCCGACACGCCGGCCGGGTAAGCGAGAGTGCCATTTCCGCTCGCCACGACAGCAGGTGGGTTGCAGCAGGACCGGTATTCCTGCGCGCCAGAGCTGCCCGGTGAAGCTTCATAAGGTTCGTTCTTGTCAGATCTTAACGCAACAGGCGATATAATACGCATATGCTTCTTGACTCCTCGATGCCTCCGCGATACAGTCTCCAGCAGTAGCCGGTTCGATTGACCGGTTGAAAAGGGTCGGCGGCTCCTTCGGCCTTCTATTCATGAAGCCAGCAGGATGCGGCAGGCGACAACCTGCCGCTCCGGTGGTGACGTCGCCGGCAGGGTTGTTGGTTCATGTCCGTTTAACACAGGCATCGCCTCTCGCGGCGGTGCCGGGTACAGGAGGTCGGGATGCAGAGACGACATGTGTTCACCGCCGTTCCAGTGGTCATCATGATTCTGCTGGGTGCTGTCTTGTGGGCCCAGGCCGGCGACTTGAATCCGCCGGCCGGCCCGGTGTCACCAACCATGAAAACGCTCGACCAACTTTCGGCCGAGCACGCTCAGTTGGCTTCGGCCATCGCTGGAATCCCCGGCGGCGGAGGCGGCGGCGGTGTGAAACAGGTTGTCCGCGGCTATATCGAACTTGACGGCGGCGTATTTGAGGCCAGCGCCACCTTCTTGCCGGAGATCAACCCATCCAAGAGCGTCGTCGCCCTGAGTGAGTCGGTTTTGAAGACGCAGCTCAACACGACGGTCAACGCGCTCTCGTCCAGAAACGGGGCTTGCCTGGTCGACCTGACGTCAACAACGATCACCGTCCGGGTCGACGATGCGCCTCCTTCGAGTATTCGCCAGGTGAGCTACCAGATTATCGAGTACAACTGACGTGTACAGGCAGTGGCCGGGTGGCAGTAGCGGCGTTCGGCCTTCGCAGCCGAAGCGACTACTTCGGCTCAGTAGGCTGTCCACCAGTGTGTGCAGATGGTTTGGCAAGAACAGCGCTAACGATTGTCCCAACGGCCGGCTTCTTGGCTTGCCGGCTGGCCAGGAGGTGAGACATGATTGATCGTTTTGCGACGGTGACAGTGATTGCGTGCATCGGTGCGGCTTGTTCGTCTGCGGCCGCACAGTCCAACATCGATCCGAATCACCGATTTGCGTGGGCCGAGAACGCCGGTTGGCTTAACTGGCACGGGGTCGACTCGAACGTTCGGGTGCATCCCTCGTTCCTTTCGGGCTTCGTCTGGGCGGAAAACGTCGGCTGGCTCAACCTGGGCGACGGCCGCCCGGCCAACGGCACGGCCTACGCCAACACCAACGGCCAGGATTGCGGCGTCAACATGAATCCGGCCACCGGGAACCTTTCCGGCTATGCCTGGGGCGAGAACATCGGCTGGATCAACTTCAACACCCAGCCCGCCCTTGGCCCTCACGGCCAGCAGGCCCGCTTCGAGTATGCCTCGGCCGGCAACTACTGGGCCGGGCGACTGCGCGGCTACGCCTGGAGCGAGAATATCGGGTGGATCAACCTCGACAACTCCACCGCCTACGTGTCGGTGGCCTCGCCCGATTGTCGTGATCCCTTCGCCGACGCGGATGGCGACGGGGACGTTGACCAGACGGATTTCGCGATCATGCAGATCTGCGTTTCCGGCGAGCTGACCCCCGCCCCGGCGGGCTGCATCTGCTTCGATCGCCCCGAATCCGGCTTCCCCCGCGGCGACAACGACGTCGATGCCGACGACCTGGCCGCATTCGAGGCCTGCGCCGCCGGCCCCGGCGTCCCGGCCTCGCCCGGCTGCGACGGCTAAGTGGGGCCGACGCCCTCGTCGGCCCCCAGGCTGGCGGACCGTCAGGCTGTTCGGCGGTTGATCCGTGTGCCACTGCTCTGCGAGCAGTGCAAGCGGTGGAGTCCGCGCTCGCGGACAAGTCATCCGAGACAGTCGTTTCAACGGAGTTGCCGGCTCTTCGATCCTCGGCACGTGGCCTGCCCACGGCTCGACGTGGGCATGAACACTTGATCTCAAATCTGCAATCTCAGATTTCAGATCGCGTATTGCCGAATCGCCCCGGCGATGTTGTCGCGTGCCCGTGCTTCGAACCGCTCGCAGAAATGATCCGTCCAGAAGATCCGCGGCCGGGCGAGGAACCCAGTCAGGATCTTCCCTCGTTCGCGCCGGAAGACATTCTCAGCCACCCAGTCGTACTCCTCTCGGATCTGGCGCTCATACTCATCAAATCGCCGAGGCTCGGCCCCCAGAATGGCCAGGTCGATATCGACCATGATCTCCGCATCCCGCCCCCGTGGCGGCGAGCGATGATCGGTGACAAGAATCAGTGAACGGACTCTGTTGACGACGTCGGAGGAGACACCGGCGGCCGACAGGCTTTCGCACGCCCAGTCGGCGCTTCGTTCCTCGTTGTCATGCCGCCGCACGTCGTAGATGGCGTCGTGAAACCACAAGGCCACCTCAATTTCGTCGGGCCGCTCGGCCAGCGATCGTGCTTCATCCAGCCGCTCCAAGCACTCGCCGAGATGCTGCAGCGTGTGGTATCTGCGATGGGGCTCGCTGTAGTGTGAGACAAGGTCATCATATAGCGGAGACTGCAAGTTCCCTGAACCAAGGCGATTCCACAACTCAGCCAATCGCGATACCGTGGGCATGTGGAGCTCTGCTTCTCGATTCGGGACATCAGCCCATGGCCATGTGCCAGTTCGTTGTCCCGGGCACGCGTTGCCAGTACTTGCCTGCTGCGTCTGCTCCAGGATCGTAGATCACATAGAGGGGATCGATCAGGTCATATCCGATACAGAAGAAGGCCGCTGACCCCTGCACATGGATGCCTTCCACCTTGTACAAACCGATCCACTGGGGTCCCTTGTTTCGCCACGTTCCGGCAAGCGATTGCTGAGCGACCTGCTCGAATGCCCTTCGGCTCAATGCGAACCTGGTCCACAACGGCCATGGGTAGGCAAATGCCGACAGAACGAGAAGACTGCAGACCGGCAATACATACCATCGCCAGCGGCCGCGAGCATGTCGGGGTTTCAGTGTTGGCTGGGTGTGGCGATTTGCCCGGCAGACCAGCGTGAGACGCAGAATGTAGAGCAGAAACAGCACGGGAGTCAGTACGATGAACAAGCAGGAAGTCAGGAATCCGCCGAAGCCGGTGATATCCAGCGGATAGCCGCCCAGTGGTATGCTCGCGTGATTCAGCGTGCCTGAGGTCATCAATGTCAACACGAGGATCCCGGCAATTGACGGCGGAGCGGCAAAGCGCGACCAGAAAGAAGGTCTGCTGGTATCCCTGAACGTTGCTTGGTCGGCCGGGTCGAACCCCCGGCCGCATTCCGGGCAGACCGGCTTGGGCAGCCCGCGAAGCGAGTAGCCGCATCCGAGGCAGACCGCGGTGTCGGGGATTAAGGCATCCACCATGATCTACTCTGCAGGGTCTGTGTGGACCGCAACGTTTTCGAATCTCATCTCCTCGCCCCAGATCCGATCAATCGTCTCGACAGTTCGATATGTTATCTCGGGCTTGGGTGTCAAGATCACCGTCACATTTGCTCCAACCCAGTCTGGGCATGGCCCGCTTGCCGTCGGGACAATGGACGTCTTGCCTGCCCGGAAAATGGTCTCGCCGATTGTCTGTCGGTTTTGGCCATTCTCCAACGAGACCTCCATGGCGCCGTCCACCGGCGGATTGGTTGCCGTCACCCACAAAGAGAGTCCGTTCTTCGGTGGTGATCGATTATTCCGGATCTCCGACACCTGAATCGCCTCTCTCATCCTGCCGGTCAGAGCGGGATCTCTGACCAGTCTGGGCACGTCTGTCATCGGGGCTTCGAGCACGTTTGATCGGACAATCACGGGCTGGACCATGCGGTGCAGTGGGGTGACCGTACCGGCTTCCGCGTTCCGGTAGGCGTAGTCTACGCAGACGAGAAAATGGAGTTCCACAAGGCCAACCTGGTCGGTGACGAAGGTGAATGAGTCCCATGCCTCGCCGCCGCTGGGGCCGGACAAGCTGGTTAATGTGACCTCATGGGCCTGCTCTGTCAGAGGCTCCAGCGCCTGTGGAAGATGGTGACGTGAGAGCCGGGGGGCAACACCAGCGGGCGGCGGGAAGGGCGGAAGCGTCGGCGTCTTGCCGTTCTTGTCGGCAACTGCCAGGAAGGTAGTGCGACTCACGCTGTAGGGAATCCACCGGTTGTGCTTGATACGCAGTCCGATGGGTATGCCGTCTCGGCGAAGAGACCTCGGGTTGGCCGACATCTGCACCTGGAACATGCTCTCGAAAACCGCCTTGTACTGGCCCGGAGAGAAGTGCCCACCGGCAACCAGCCGGGTCAAGGCTGCATGGGACAGCGATTCGTCCGCGAGAAAGGGGCATCGAGGGGTCGCGGTTGCGGTCAGATCGCCCACTGCCAGGTCCGCCAATCGTTGGATCTGCTTCTGGTTCATTTCGCCGTGCAGGAATCGGCTCTTGAGTTCGTCGCCGGCTCGATATGACACCTTGCGATTGTCCGATTGCTGGTCCTTGAAGACCCACCACGTCGGCAGCTTCTGGTACCAGTTTACCGACCGAGCCCACTGGGTCTGGGCCCCGATCAGAACGGCCATCGTGGGGATGCAGAGGAGGAGCCCCGCCACGATCAGCCTTGGTCGCCGCCGGCGCCGGCCAATGATCACGCCCGTCTCGGTGGTGAGACTCCCGCACTCCGGGCAGCGTTGGCCGGTGAGGCCGGTCAAGTTGTAGCGGCATTCTCGGCAGTAGGGGAAGTCGTCAACCTTACGTCCACGCAAGCCGGACACGAGCAGGATCGTCCCGGAGAACAGGCTGGCGACCAAGATCAAGTATGCCATGCAGCCGAGCAGTTCCACGGCTTTCCCCGTTTTCTCGGAGCCCAGACCAACGCCGGGACTTGGCTCACATCCTGCCACCCGGTCTCTTCTGCGGCCTGGCCCGCTCCCTCGGATGAATACACTGCACGATACTCAGGCAGGTCACCGCCAGCGAGATCAGGCCGAGCATCCCGGCGCAGGCCGCGGCGATGCCGTATGTCTTGCTGTCGTTGGCCGTCGCCAGCACCAGCAGATACACCCCGGCCGCAAGCAGGACGACGGTGACCGTACACTTGACGACCACGAACACCGGCAGCGGAAGCAGGCGCCCCCCGGCCGGGTGGAAGATGCACCTGCCGCAGCGCGGATGGCCGTCGAGCCCGATGCTCACCTCGCCGAACTCGCCGCAATCCCGGCACGTGCCGACCGGCTTGCCCTGCCGGGAGGCACGCGCCGCGTTGACCAACATGCGGTAGGCCTTCGAGATCTCGATGAACTGGGATTGGGCCTGCGGATCGCCCTTCTTCTTATCGGGGTGAAGCCGCTGTGCCAGACGCCGATACGCGCGCTTGATCTCCTCGACGGTTGCGGTCTCGGGCAGTTCCAGGAGTCGCATGCATTCGGCGAAAGTCATCCGCAATCCGTTCGTCCGGTGCATTCATAGAGCGACCGGCACCCGATAATCGATCAGTGGACCCAGAACTGACGACTGATGACTGATCACTCTTTTTCGACCTTGTAGTCGTAGAACAGCTTGGCCACCTTGTCGGCCATC